>DPGF01000012.1:11816-15167 GCA_003522105.1 Oscillibacter sp. | reverse complement strand
TCAAGGCGCATGCCCATCACGGTGTTGATGAGGCTGATGCCGTCTGCGCCTGCGTCCTCGCAGGCTTTGGCAATGTCCGCAATGCTCGTGACATTGGGGGAGAGCTTGACGATGACGGGCTTTTTGACCGCGTCCTTCACCGCGCGCGTGACCGCTGCGGCAGCCTTCGGGTCAGTGCCGAAGCTCATGCCGCCGCCGTGGACGTTGGGGCAGGAGATGTTTACCTCGAGCCAGCCGACCTGCGGGCAGGCGTCGAGCTTCTGGCAGACCTCGACATATTCATCGAGCGAAAAACCGCTGACGTTCGCCATGACGGGCTTGTGGAAAACGCGCGCGAGCTTGGGAAGCTCCTCGGCGATGACCGCGTCCACACCGGGATTCTGAAGGCCCACGGCGTTGAGCATGCCGCTCTGCATTTCAGCGATGCGCGGCTGTGGATTGCCGAGACGCGCATCGCGCGTCGTCCCCTTGAACGAGAACGTACCGAGGCAGTTGATGTCGTACAGCTCCGCGAACTCGTATCCGTAGCCAAACGTGCCGCTCGCGGGAATGACGGGGTTGTCGAGCGGAAGAGAACAGAGCATGACGTTCGTTTTTACCATTTGATCTCCTCCCTCCCGAATACGGGGCCTTCACGGCAGACGCGCTTGGGGCCGTTTACCGTGTCGATCGTGCAGCCCATGCACGCGCCGAAGCCGCAGCCCATACGCGCTTCCAGGCTGATCTGGCCGGGCTTGTCCGTCTTTGCGCAAAGCGCCTTGAGCATCGGCGTCGGCCCGCAGGCGCAGACGGTGTCGAACTGCTCGGGCAGCGCGTCGGTCACAAAGCCGTGCGTGCCGCAGCTGCCGTCCGCCGTTGCAATGACGGTCTGCACGCCGAGCGCCTTGAATTCATTTTCATAGAAGACATCCTCTGCCGTGTTGAAGCCCAGAACGGCGACGGGCGTTTTACCCGCGGCAAGAAGGCGCTTTGAAAGGCCGAAGAGCGGCGCGGCGCCGATGCCGCCGCCTGAAAGGAGCGTCGTTTCGCCGCAGGCGGCAACGTCAAAGCCGTTGCCGAGACCGGAGAGCGCGTCCAGCGTCTGCCCCGGCGTGCAGCGGGAGAGCCAGTCCGTTCCGCCGCCGACTACTTTATATAAGAGGGTCACGCTGCGCTCGTCCCAGTCGCAGATGGAGATGGGTCTGCGCAGGAAGAAACCGGGCAGGTGAAGGTCGAGGAACTGGCCCGGTGCGGTGATGGCTGAGGTGTCGCCCTCGAACTTCAAGCGGTAGACGCCCGAGGCAATGGGGGCGTTTTCCGCGATGGTATATGTTACTTCGATCAAAGCGCGTCCTCCTTCCATACGATCTCGCCGCCGATCATCGTCAGCTTGCACGCGCCCGTGAGCTGCGTGCCGGTAAAGGGCGTTGCGCGCCCCATGGTCAGGAACGTTTCGGGATCGACGGTGTAGGTTTCGTTGAGGTCAAATACGGTCAGGTCGGCGACCTGTCCGACGGCGATCTCCGTACCGCAGCCAAAGCGGCGCATGGGAGAGGTGTGCATCAGCTCGACAAGCTTTTCCAGCGGCAGAATGCCTTTTTTCACAAGATGCGTGTAGCTTGCGGCAAAGGACGTTTCCAGTCCGACAACACCCATGGCGCTCTTTTCAAGACCCTTGGCCTTTTCCTCATGACTGTGGGGCGCGTGGTCAGTGACGAGCATGTCGATCGTGCCGTCCAGAAGCCCCTCGATGAGCGCGTCCTGATCGGCCTGATCGCGCAGGGGAGGATTCATCTTGAAGCGTCCGTCCTCCTGTAGATTGTCCTGCGTGAAGGCGAGGTAGTGCGGCGCTGTTTCGCACGTCACATTCACGCCGCGGCGCTTGGCCGCGCGGATGACCTCGACGCTTTCCTTGGTCGAAACATGGCAGACGTGGTAGGCGCAGCCCGTTTCCTCGGCAAGCTTCACGTCGCGCGCGATCTGCCCCCACTCGCTCTCCGCGCAGATGCCGCGGTGCCCGTGGGCGCGGGCATACGCGCCGTCGTGGATGTAGCCGCCGCGGAGCAGGGAATTGTCCTCGCAGTGCGCGGCAAGGATCTTGCCGAGGCGGCGGCACTCGGCCATCGCCTGGCGCATCATGCTCTCGGACTGCACGCCGCGTCCGTCGTCGGAAAAGGCGATGACGTTTGGCGCCATGCCCGCAAGGTCTGCGAGCTGCTCGCCCTTTTCGCCGACCGTGATCGCCCCGTAGGGGTGAACATGGACGAGCGCGTCCTTCTCGATGAGCGCGCGCTGAAGATTCAGCGCATCGACACAGTCGGGGACGGGGTTCAGGTTCGGCATGGCGGCAACGTGGGCGAAGCCGCCGTGCGCGGCAGCCAGCGTGCCGGTGCGGATGGTCTCTTTATAAGAAAATCCCGGCTCTCGAAGATGAACATGAACATCAACGAAACCGGGAAACAAAACCATATTGGAAATATCAATAGTAACAGTATCATCGGAACGGAAAACACCATTGCCAATAGAAACAATTTTCCCGTCCGAAAGAAACACATCCGCCAAATGAAATACGCCCTGAGAGAAAACCTTTGCGTTCTTCAAAATACAGCGCATGTTCTTTCCTCCTTGTCGTGTTTTCGGTGCATTATACGGGATAATCCGGCGAATGTCAAGAGTCAAAATTTCGAAAAAAAGCGGGAACGGGAAAAAGATGAGAAAGTATGCACGTTTGGCATGACAGCTTGTAAGACGCGGTGTTTCTCAGCGGGAAAAGGGCGGAAAGGGGAGGCTTCCCTTGGTGTAAAATGCTCTATTCCGGCAAACCGATTGAGAAAAAAGACCGTGCTTTTCGACGAAATTCCGGGCAGCGCGCGGAAATGTAAAATTATGCGGTTGACAATCGGTGCAGAGGCTCTTATACTGATGGCAAAGAAGTTCCACGAACGGAGAATCACAGCGATGAAGAGCGTTTTCGTTTTTGCATACTACTATTACTTTACTATGAATTCGTAGTAAGGCTAATTTGTGATGCAAAGATGCAAAGAAGGCTCTGAAAAGAGATTGCTTGATGCGGCACAGGTTAGACCTGTGCCGCATTTTTCGTTATGGCGACAGCTTCGCAATTTATAAGGAGGATATTATCATGATCGTCGTACTCAAGCATGGGGCAGAACCGGACAAGCGCGAGCAGCTCATCGGCTGGCTCAAGAATCAGGGATTGGGCGTTCACGTTTCCGAGGGCGCGTATCAGACCGTGCTGGGATTGATCGGCGATACGGCGAGCGTTGACATGGATCTCATCGAGAGCCTGAGTATCGTTGACTCCGTCAAGCGCGTAACGGAGCCGTTCAAGTGCTGCAACCGCAAGTTCCA
>DPGF01000012.1:0-11636 GCA_003522105.1 Oscillibacter sp. | reverse complement strand
AAGTGCTGCAACCGCAAGTTCCACCCGGACGACATGATCGTTCAGGTGGGCGACGTGAAGGTCGGCGGCGGCAACTTCTGCATGATCGCAGGTCCCTGCTCGGTCGAATCCGAGGAGCAGATCGTTGCGGTCGCCAAGGCCGTGAAGGCCTCGGGCGCAAACATGCTGCGCGGCGGCGCGTTCAAGCCCCGCACCTCGCCCTATGATTTTCAAGGACTCAAGGCTGAGGGCATCGAGCTTTTGAAGATCGCCCGAAAGGAGACGGGGCTTCCCATCGTCACGGAGATCATGGGCACGAACTACATGCCGCTTTTTGAAGATGTCGACCTCATTCAGGTCGGCGCGCGCAACATGCAGAACTTTGATCTGCTGCGCGAGCTCGGTAAGCTTCACAAGCCGGTTCTCTTAAAGCGCGGTCTTGCCAGCACCCTTAAGGAGCTTTTGATGAGCGCAGAGTATATCATGGCCGGCGGCAACGAGCAGGTTATCCTCTGCGAGCGCGGCATCCGCACCTACGATGACTACACGAGAAACACGCTCGACCTTGCGGCCGTGCCGATGCTCAAGGAGCTGACGCACCTGCCCGTCATCGTCGACCCGAGTCACGCCACCGGCATCGCGCGCCTTGTGCGCCCCATGGCACTGGCCGCGGCCGCCTGCGGCAGCGACGGTCTCATCATCGAGGTGCACAACGATCCCATGCACGCGCTGTGCGACGGCGCGCAGTCACTGCGCCCTGAGCAGTACGATGAACTTGCCAAAACGGTGCGCCGCGTGAGAGAGGCGGTGGCGCAATGACGGTCGGGATCGTTGGACTCGGCCTCATCGGCGGCTCGTTCGCCAAGGCCTACCATGCAGCGGGCGAGCGGGTGCTTGCGCAGGACATTGACCGCGACGTGCTGTCATTCGCCGTCATCAGCAGCGCTGTGGACGAAGAGCTTACCGACGAGACGATGGCGGAATGCGACCTCATCCTGCTGGCGGTCTGCCCTGCGGCGGCGGTCGAATGGCTCCAAAAGAACGCACCGAAGATCGCCTCTCACACGATCGTCATCGACTGCTGCGGCACGAAGCGCACGGTCTGCGCGGCCTGCTTTCCCATCGCCGCGCAGTATGGCATCACCTACCTTGGCGGACACCCGATGGCTGGCACGCAATTTTCCGGCTTTAAATATGCCAAGGCAGACCTTTACCACGGTGCGCCGATGGTGCTTGTGCCGCCGCGCTTCGATGATATTGAACTGCTCGGTCGTGTGAAAGATCTGCTCACGCCTGCGGGTTTCGGAAGCTACTCCGTTACGACCGCTGAGCAGCACGACGAGATGATCGCCTTCACCTCGCAGCTTGCGCACGTGGCCTCGAACGCTTATATTAAAAGCCCCACGGCAAAGAAGCACAAGGGCTTTTCCGCCGGCAGCTACAAGGACATGACGCGCGTTGCGTGGCTCGCGCCCCGCATGTGGGCGGAGCTGTTTTTGGAAAACCGGGACTTTCTGCTGAAGGAGATCGACTGCTACATCGAGCATCTATCGCAGTACAAGGCCGCGATGGAGCAAAACGACGAAGAAGAACTCATTCGCCTTCTGGACGAGGGCAAAAAGAGAAAGGAAGAGGTGGACGGCTGATGCGAAGCATCCATATCAAGGCCTCGCGCGAATACGACGTGCTGGTCGAGCGCGGACTTTTGGACCGCGCGGGCGAGCTTCTCAGGGAGGCCAGCGCCCCCGGCATGGCCGCCATCGTGTCGGACGAGACGGTTTTCGCGCTCTACGGCGAGCGGACGGTCAGGGCGCTTGAAAAGGCAGGTTATCGCGTCTATGCCTTCACCTTCCCCGCGGGCGAGGAGAGCAAGAACCTCTCGACCTACGCAAGTGTCCTGCACTTTCTCGGTGAGCACCGTTTCAGCCGCAGCGACGTGGTCGTGGCGCTCGGCGGCGGCGTGGTGGGTGACCTTGCGGGCTTTGCCGCGGCAACATACCAGCGCGGCATGGGCTTTGCCCAGATCCCGACGACGCTGCTTGCGGCGGTGGATTCGTCCGTCGGCGGCAAGACGGCCGTCGACCTGCCTACGGGCAAGAATCAGGCGGGCAGCTTTTATCAGCCCTGTATTGTGCTCTGCGATCCCGACACGCTCGAAACGCTGCCCGAGGAGCAGTACCGCTGCGGCTGCGCCGAGATCATCAAGTATTCGATGCTCGGCAACGCGGCGTTTTTCGAAGAACTCGATGAAACACCCGTGCGCGAGCAGTATGAGCATGTGATCGAGGTCTGTGTGCAGATGAAGCGCGACATCGTCGGCGCGGACGAGTACGACCTCGGCCGCCGCCGTACGCTGAATCTGGGCCACACCTTCGGCCACGCGGTGGAGCAGTGCAGCGATTTTTCCCTCCTGCACGGCGAGGCGGTCGCCATCGGCATGGCGACGGTCACGCGCGCGGCGGTCACGCGCCGTATCTGCGGCGAGGAAACGCTCCGGCGCCTTTTGAAGATTCTGCATCGCTACGGCCTTCCGACGGAAACGGGCTATGCGCTCGACAAGCTCTATGAAGCGGAGCTGGTCGATAAAAAGATCTCCGGCGGCAAGATGCACCTCATCGTGCCGGAAAAGATCGGTCAGGTGCGCGTGGAGACGATCCCTGTTGAGATGCTGCGCGACTGGATGCGGGACGGTGGGATTCGATGAAACGAATGATTTCTCCCGGTGCGCGCACAGGGCGCGTGCATATTCCGGCGTCCAAATCGCAGGCGCACAGGCTTCTTATCTGCGCGGCGCTCGGTGAAGAAACGTGCGAAATCGTCTGCGACGGCGTTTCCGCCGACATTGCGGCGACAGCCAAGTGCCTGAACGCGCTCGGCGCGAAAGTGGAACGAACGGAGACGGGCTTTCTTGTCTCACCCATTCAAAAAGTCCCTGAGGGGTGCTGCGAGCTTCTCTGCGGCGAGAGCGGGTCGACGCTGCGATTTTTGCTGCCTGTCGTCGGTGCGCTTGGCGCGCAGGCGGCCTTCCACCGTGAAGGACGCCTCCCTCAGCGGCCTCTCGCCCCGCTGGACGGCGTGCTGACCGCGCACGGCATGACGCTATCTGAGGAAGGAGACCTTCTTTTGTGCAGCGGGCAGCTGCAAGCGGGAAACTATGAGATCACGGGCAACGTGTCCTCGCAGTACATTTCAGGGCTTCTGATGGCGCTGCCGCGCCTCACGGGGGAGAGCACCCTGACGGTGACCGGCACGCTTGAATCCGCGGCATACATTGCGATGACGGAGGATGCGCTGCGGCTCTCCGGCGTCGAATTTTCGAAAAACGGCGCGTCTTACGCTATCCCCGGCGGGCAGCGCTTCCGTCTGCCCCTGTGCACGGCCGTCGAGGGCGACTGGTCGAACGCGGCGTTCTTCCTCTGCATGGGCGCGCTCGCGAAAGGCGGCGTTTGCGTCGAGGGACTGAACCTTAAGTCCTCGCAGGGCGACCGCGGCGTGCTGGACGTCCTGCGCGCGTTCGGCGCGGAGGTCGGTGAAGAGGGCGATACCGTGACGGTCCGGCGCGGCACGCTGCGCGGCGTGACGATCGACGCATCGCCCATTCCGGATCTTATTCCCGTGCTGAGCGTGGTTGCATCGGTCGCGGCGGGGGAGACGAGAGTCGAAAACGCCTACCGCCTGCGGCTCAAGGAATCCGACCGCCTCAAGAGCACGGCGAACTTGCTGCGCGCGCTCGGCGGGCGTGTCGAGGAGAAAGAAGACGGCCTTGTCATCACGGGCGTGCCCGCGCTGCACGGCGGCGCGGTCGAAACGCAGAACGACCATCGCCTTGCGATGTCCGCCGCCGTTGCTGCCTGCGCCGCGACGGGTGAGGTCACGGTCGACAATGACGCTTGCGTTGCCAAGTCCTACCCGCGCTTCTGGGAGGATTACGGCAGCTTGAAAGGAGAGGGCTTATGAGCAGCACCTACGGCGAAAATTTGAAACTGACGATCTTCGGCCAGTCCCATTCCCCCGCCATCGGCGTGACGATCGAGGGGATCCCTGCGGGAGAGAAAGTCGATCTGGACGAGCTTCAGCGCTTTTTAAGCCGCCGCGCGCCGGGCAAAAACGCCTGGTCGACGCCGCGCAAGGAGGCCGATGCGCCGGAGATCCTGTCAGGGCTTGTGAACGGCCGCACCTGCGGCGCGCCGCTTACGGTCATCATCCGCAACACGAACACAAGGCCGCAGGACTATGAAAACCTTGCCCTTACGCCGCGCCCCGGCCACGCGGATTACACCGCCGAGGTAAAATACGGCGGCTATCAGGACCGCGCGGGCGGCGGGCACTTTTCCGGAAGACTCACCGCGCCGCTGTGTATTGCGGGCGGCATCTGTATGCAGCTCCTTGCGCGCGAGGGCATTGCGGTCGTGAGCCGCATCGCATCCATCGCGGGCGTTTGCGATGGAGGAGAGCTAAATTCCTCCACGGCGGATAAGGACTTTCCCGTTGTGAACGACGCATGCGGCGAGAAAATGCGCGCCGCCATCGCGCAGGCGCGCGAGGAGGGCGACAGTGTCGGCGGCGTGATAGAATGCGCTGTGTTCGGCGCGCCGGCAGGTCTTGGCGACCCGATGTTCGGCGGCATGGAAAATCGCATCGCCGCCGCGCTTTTCGGTATCCCGGCGGTCAAGGGCGTTGAATTCGGCGCGGGCTTTGGCGCGGCAAAGCTGCGCGGCAGCGAGAACAACGATGCTTTTTCGGTCGAAAACGGGAGGATCGTCACCGAGACGAACCGCTGCGGCGGCATTCTCGGCGGCATCACGGACGGAATGCCCATCGTGCTGCGCGCGGCCTTCAAGCCGACGCCGTCCATCGCGCGCACGCAGCAAAGCGTCAATTTGCAGAGCGTGACGCGCGAGGAACTTGCCATCACCGGCCGTCACGATCCCTGCATCGTGCCGCGCGCCGTGCCGTGTGTGGAGGCGGCTGTTGCCGTTGCCGTTTATGACGCGCTGCTCGCACGCAGGAAGGAAACGAGGGAAAAACTATGGATCTGAACGACTATCGCAAAGAGATCGACCAAATCGACGATGAGCTGATCGCGCTGTTCGCCAAGCGCATGGAAACGGCGGAGAAGATCGCCGCCTACAAGCAGGCAAACGGTCTGCGCGTGCTCGACGCGCGACACGAAAAGGAAAAGATGCGCACGCTCATGGAAAAAACGCCCGAGGATCTGCGAGAATACGTTTCCTCGCTCTATTCTCTCATTTTTGAACTGAGCCGCAGTCGCCAGAGCTGTCTGCTCGGCGCGAGGGGCGACCTGCCCGCGAAGATCGCCGAGGCGATCGAAAAGACGCCGCATCTTTTCCCGCAGGAAGCCGCCGTTGCCTGTCAGGGCGTGGAGGGCGCATACTCCGAGCAGGCCTGCGAAAAGCTCTTTAAGCGCCCGAACACCTTCTTTTTCTCTTCCTTCGAGGCGGTGTTCTCCGCCATCGAAAAAGGCCTTTGCCGCTATGGGGTGCTGCCGCTTGAAAACAGTACCGCGGGCAGCGTGAACGCGGTCTACGACCTTATGATGCGCCACAACTTCCGCATCGTGCGCTCGGTGCGCATCAAGGTCGACCACAATCTGCTCGCCAATCCCGGCGCAAAGGTCGAAGACATCCGCGAGATCTACTCCCACGAGCAGGCCATCAGCCAGTGCGCGCACTTTTTGCAGGGCCTTCCGAACGTGAAGGTCGTCCGCTGCGAAAATACCGCCGTGGCCGCGCGCATGGTCGCCGAGTCCGGCCGCAGCGATGTGGCGGCGCTCTCGTCGCGCGCGTGCATGAATCTCTACGGCCTTGAAAATCTTGCCGCCTCCGTGCAGGATCAGGGCAACAACTTCACGCGCTTCATCTGCATTGCAAAGGATCTTGAGATCTACCCCGGCGCCGACCGCACGAGCCTCATGGTGGTGCTGCCGCACCGCCCCGGCTCTCTCTATCAGGTGCTTTCGCGCTTCTACGCGCTCGGCGTCAACCTCAATAAGCTCGAAAGCCGACCCATTCCGGAGCGCAACTTTGAGTTCATGTTCTACTTTGACCTTGAGACCTCGGTCTACGCCCCGCAGTTCACCCAGCTCATGGGCGAGCTGCCGGAGCTTTGCGAGGACTTCTCGTATCTTGGCTCTTACAGCGAGGTGATCTGAATGAAACGCTGCGGTCTGCTCGGCGAAAAGCTCGGGCACAGCTATTCGCCCGCCATTCATGCAGAGCTTGCGGACTATGATTACAGGCTCTATGAGGTCGCGCCGGAAAAGCTCGGCGAATTCTTAAAAGATGGGGAATTTGACGGCCTGAACGTGACCATTCCCTACAAAAAAGCGGTCATCCCCTACTGCGCCGCGCTTTCGCCCATTGCGCAGAAGCTTCAGAGCGTGAATGTGCTCGTTCGCCGCGCGGACGGCACGCTCTACGGCGACAATGCCGACGCCTACGGCTTTGACGCCATGGTGAAGGCGAGCGGCATTTCAGTCGAGGGCAAAAAAGCGCTTGTTCTCGGCAGCGGCGGCGCGAGCGCAACGGTCTGCGCCGTGCTTGAAGCGCAGCGTGCGCGCAGCGTGACGGTCATCTCCCGCAGCGGAGAAGACAACTACGGCAATTTGGACCGCCACGCGGACGCGGAGATCATTGTGAACACCACGCCCGTCGGCATGTATCCGAACTGCGGTGTGTCGCCCGTTGATCTGCGGCAGTTCCCACGGCTTGCGGGTGTGCTCGACATCGTCTACAATCCCGCGCGCACGGCGCTCGTGATGCAGGCGGAGACGCTCGGTATCCCCTATATGAGCGGGCTTTATATGCTCGTTGCGCAGGCAAAGCGCACGGCGGAGGTTTTTGAAGGCCATGCCATTCTGGGCAGCGAGACCGAGCGCATCTGGAAAAAGCTGGGACGCGAGATGCAGAACATCGTGCTGATCGGCATGCCCGGCAGCGGCAAGAGCACCGTGGCCGCACGCCTTGCCGAAGCGCTCGACCGCGTTGCGCTCGACAGCGACGCGGAGATCGAAGAGCGCAATGGCGCAAGCTGCGCGTCCCTCATCGAAAGAAACGGCGAGGCGGCGTTCAGAGCGTTGGAAAGCGAGGTCATCGCCGATCTCGGCAGGCGCTCGGGTATGGTCATCGCCACGGGCGGCGGCTGCGTGACGCGCGAGGAGAATTACGCTTCCCTGCACCAAAACGGCGTCATCTTCTGGCTCAGGCGTGACCTTGACAAGCTCCCGCGAGAGGGCCGTCCCCTTTCCGCGGGCGACCTTGCCGCGATGTACGATAAGCGCAGGGCGTGCTATGAGCGCTTTGCCGATCATAGCATCAACAACAACGGAACCGTTGAGGAGACGCTGCGGCAGATCATGGCGGCGCTGCCGGAAGGAGAATAATAAGAGTACAAGGGCGCACATACGGGGAAACCGTATGTGCGCCCTTTTTCTTCATTGCCTTACGCTGTGTGCCGCGCTGCAAGGACTTCTTCATAACGGCGCGCACAGTGCCGCCAGTCGATCACGCGGACACGCAGAGCAAGTGCTTCCTCGGTGCAGGGTGCAGCCGGCGCGGCAAGGTCAAGCAGCACCGCACCCAAAGGATCTGCCTCGGCTCTTGTGCAGATGAGCCAGAGCGTATCGTCCGCCATCAGCGAGAGCAGGACACGCTGGCCGCAGCTGCGGCGCAGCGCATGGATCAGCACGCGTTCAAAATCCTCCAAGCCGCCGAAATCGCACAAAATTGCAGCCTCGAATGCTTTCAAATCAGACCACCTCGCTCCACCGTATGCCGGGGCGGGCGAATGCAGAACAAAAAGCGGAAAGTCTCGTGACTTTCCGCTTTTTGCACTTGCTTTTATTTAGATGTGCACGACCTTCAGCTCGCTTGCCTCAAAGAGCCCCAGACGCTTGCTGACGTTGACATACACCTGCGGGTCACCGCTCGTGCAGATGATGAACTTGCCCTTCTTCTGCGGGTTGAGTGCGTTCTGCTCGGCGAGATACGCCTTGACGGCGTTTGCCTGCTCGAGTGCGGGATTGATGAGCTTCATCTCGGGATAGCACTCATGGAAGTTTTCCTCCACGATGGGATAGTGCGTGCAGCCGAGAATGAGATTTTCGACCTTTTCGCGCGCGAGAATGTTGTCGACCTGCGTGCGGATCTCGGTGTTGATGTCGTGCTGGTTGAAGTCGCCGCGGTCGACGAGCGCCGCGAGCAGGGGAGAGCCCTTGCCGACGACCTTGCATTCGGGCGCATCTTTGTGGATGAGCTCGGCATACTTGCCGGAGGCGACGGTGAACTCGGTCGCGATCAGGCCGACGCTCTTGAGGTGCTCACGCACAACGTACTTTGCCGCTTCCTCCACGATGCTGATGATCTGATAGTCAAAGCAGGGACGCAGACGGTCGGAGAGGGTGGAGATGGTGTTGCAGGCGATGGCAGTGCATTTGACGCCGTTGTCACCAAGAAAGCGGAGCATATTGCAGCTTAGATCAAAGATCTGATCTGATGTTTTGTTGCCATAAGGGCAGTTGGCGCTGTCGCCAAAATAAATAATATCCTCACCGGGGAGAATGCGCTGCAATTCGCGCACGACGGTCAGTCCGCCGATGCCGCTGTCCATTACGCCGATGGGATTGCCTGCGTTCAACATGGTTGAAGGCCTCCTTTTTTTATCTGCGGTTATTGTACCACGTGTACAAAAAAATGCAAGAGAGAAATCGTTTTTGCCCTTTATGACAAATATGAGGAAAAGGATTGCAATTTTGCCCTCACCTGATAAAATAGTATTTGGTGAGAGTTGGGCATTTTTTGCTGCCCAAAGCGTGCCGCATGGCGGCACAACGGAACAAACAAAAGACGAGAGGTTTGAAACGCTATGACGATTTTCAACTTGATCGCCCTCTTTGGCGGTCTTGCGCTGTTCCTCTACGGTATGCGCCTGATGGGCGACGGACTGAAAAAAGGCTCGTCCGACGCATTCAAGCGCGCAATGGAAAAGGTGACGAACAACCCGCTCGTCGGTTTCCTGCTCGGCCTTGTGGTCACGGCAGTGATCCAAAGCTCCACGGCGACGATCGTGCTGACATCGGGTCTTGTCGGCGCTGGTGTAATGTCGCTGCACCAGTCGATCGGCGTGATTTTGGGCGCAAACGTCGGTACGACGGTCACAGGCCAGATCATTCGCCTGCTCGACGTGAATGCGTCGGAGACGTCGCTGCTCAATTTCTTTAAACCTTCGACGCTTGCACCCCTTGCGGCGATCATTGGTATTCTGTTCATCATGGTGGTCAAGGGGCGCAAGTCGGATACCGTCGGCTCGATCACCATGGGCTTTGGTATCCTCTTCACCGGTCTTCTTGGCATGACTGCGGCGGTCAGCCCGCTGTCGGAATCCGAAACGTTTGCCAACATGTTCTATCAGCTCTCCGGCCAGCCGGTACTCGGCTTTTTGCTCGGCACGGGCGTTGCGTTTCTGCTGCAAAGCTCGTCTGCGACCATCGGTATTTTGCAGGCGATCTCTACGACCGGCGCGCTGACATTTTCTTCGGTTTACGCCATCATCATCGGCGTCAACATCGGCGACTGCGTGACGACGGCCATCGTCTGCTCTATCGGCTCCGAGGCCGATGCCAAGCGCACGGGTGTCATTCATATCCTCTTTAATATCGCGGGCTCGATCCTCGTCGTTGCCGCGCTGATGGTGCTGCGCGGCTTCGGCACGCTGGATCCGCTGTGGGATCAGGTGCTGACTTCCGGCGGTATCGCCAATGTCCACACGGTGTTCCGCCTGTTCTCCGCCATCTTGCTGCTGCCGGTGTGCAACCAGTTTGAAAAGCTCTCGCGCAAGCTCATCAAGGACGATGTGCGCCTTGGCGAGAGCGTCGAGCACGAGCTTTCGCTGCTGGATGAAAAGTTCTTTACCTCTCCCGCCATCGCCCTTTCCGGCGCGGGCGAGGCCATCACCACCATGGCGCGCCTTGCGCGCACGGGCGTGATGAGCGCAATGGGCGTGCTCGACGAGTACAACGCCCATGAGATCAAGGTCATCAATGAAAACGAAGACCACATCGACAAGCTTGCCGACCATGTGGACAACTACCTTATCCGTCTCTCTCCGCACATGCCAAACGGCCACGGCAACGATCTGCTCAACTATTATATCCAGTGCTTCGGCGAGTTTGAGCGCATCGGCGATCATGCCGTGAACCTGACGGAAAACGCGCAGGAGTTCATCGACCGCAACGCAAGCCTCTCGCCTATGGCGCACCAGGAACTCAAGGTGCTGCGCGAGGTGCTCGGCGAGATCCTTGACTACACGTACAAGGCCTTTGCTGCAACGGATTATGATGCCGCGCGCCGCATCGAGCCGGTCGAGGAGGTCGTGGACGACCTGGTCGCCACGCTGCGCACCAACCATATCCGCCGCGTGCGCGACGGACAGTGCACGGTGTATGCAGGGCTTACGTTCCTTGATATTCTCGTCAATGTGGAGCGCATCGCCGACCAATGCTCGAATATCGGCGTGTTTACGCTTTCAATGACGGACGAGCGCATCATGAACAACCATCACGACTATATTCATGCGCTGCATCAGGGCAAGGACCCGCTCTTCAACCGCGCCTATCAGGAAGCGCACGACAAGTATTTTGACGAACTGAAGCGCATCAAGCACGGCAAGTAAACGGGGGCTCCACCGATCACCGGACGATTCCAACCGAAAAATAACGATCAGAGCGTTTTTATGCGCCGCGGCTTGTGTTTGCCGCGGCGTTTTGCTATAATCCAGTGCATAATAACAGCGTGATTCTCTGCAAAGGAGCATGAAACTATATGAAAGTGATTCTTGATGAGATGCTTGCGGCACTTTCGCGCGGCGAGCGCGTGGTGCTGTGCAGCATTCTGGCCTCTTCTGGCTCTGTGCCGCGCGGCGCGGGGGCGAAGATGGCTGTTTTGGAAGACGGCCGTGTGCTCGGCACGATTGGCGGCGGCGCGGTGGAGCGGCTGAGCATTGAGCGCGCACGCCGCGCGCTCAACGACGGCGGCAGCAACGAGCTTAGATCCTACAACCTGCACCCGAGCGAAGTGGCCGGTACGGGAATGATCTGCGGCGGCGCGGTAACGGTTTACTTTCAGCTTTTTTCACCCGAACAGACAGAGAATATCGCGGTGCTGAGCCGCTGGCGTGACCTGCTCGACAGGGACGTTGACCTCTGGCTGCTGCTCTCGCTCGACGGCGACAGCATAAGCGAGTTTCACGTTGTCACGCGCGGAGAGATCCCACAGGACAGAGCGGGCGATTTTTCCACAAAGGCCGTTTGGAAAAACGGCGTGTATGTTGAGCCGCTGCGCCATGCGGGCAGCGTGTACATCTTCGGCGGCGGTCATGTCGGGCGTGCGCTCGTGCCGGTGCTGGCAACGGTGGGCTTCCGCGTGGTGATGTACGATAACCGCGAGGATTTTGCAAAAAAAGAGAACTATCCCGCGGCGAGTGATGTCATTTTCGGGGATTTTTCTGATCTTTCGGACAAGGTAACGCTCACGGCAAACGATTATGCCGTTGTGATGACGCCGGGGCATCAGGCGGACTACGAGATCCTTGCGCAGGTGCTCAGGAGCGATGCGACCTATATCGGCTGCATCGGCAGCCGC
>DPGF01000025.1 GCA_003522105.1 Oscillibacter sp. | reverse complement strand
TCCTTGACGGTGCCGTTGCCGGTGACCCAGGGGCAGCCCATGAGCGCGTCGACGTCAGCGGGGTTCTCCTTGGCGACGACAGCAGCCACGCCTTTGACGAAGTTGCCGAACGGCTCGCCGTTGGCGACGAAGTCGGTCTCGCAGTTGACCTCGACCACAACACCGACACCATCGATGACGGTGGCGTAAGCCATGCCCTCAGCAGCCACGCGGCTGGCCTTCTTCGCCTGAGAGGCGAGGCCCTTTTCGCGCAGATACATGACGGCCTTTTCCATATCGCCCTCGCACTCGATGAGGGCCTTCTTGCAGTCCATCAGGCCGCAGCCGGTGGCCTGGCGGAGCTCGTTAACAACAGCAGCAGTGATAGCCATTCTGATATCCTCCTGAAAAATAGTGTAGTAAAAATGAGACGGGGCGAGGCTTTGCCTCGCCCCGTAAGGTTCTTTTCTCGCTTGATTGGGAAAATCAGGCCTGAGCCTCGCCCTCGGCCTTCTCCTCGGTCTCTTCGCCCTGCTTGCCCTCGATCATGGCGTTGGCCATCACGGAGGAGATGAGCTTGATGGCGCGGATGGCGTCATCGTTGCCGGGGATGGGGTAGTCGATCTCGTCGGGATCGCAGTTGGTATCGGCGATGGCGACGACGGGGATGCCGAGCTTGTGAGCTTCAGCAATGGCGTTGCGCTCCTTGCGGGTGTCGACGATGAACAGCGCGCCGGGGAGCTTCTTCATTTCCTTCACGCCGCCGAGGTACTTCTCGAGCTTCTCGATCTCGGCGAGGTGCTTCATGACTTCCTTCTTGGGAAGCATATCGAACGTGCCGTCAGCCTGCATGGTCTTGAGCTGGTTGAGGCGATCCACGCGGGTGCGCATGGTCTTGAAGTTGGTCATCATACCGCCGAGCCAACGAGCGTTGACATAGTAGCCGCCGCAACGGGAAGCCTCTTCCTTGATGGCCTCCTGCGCCTGCTTCTTGGTGCCGACGAAGAGGATATTCTGGCCGTTCTCGGAGACGGAGCGAACGAAGTTATAGGCCTCCTCGAGCTTCTTGACGGTCTTCTGCAGGTCGATGATGTAGATACCGTTGCGCTCGGTGTAGATGTAGGGAGCCATTTTGGGGTTCCAACGACGGGTCTGGTGGCCGAAGTGGACACCTGCTTCGAGCAGGGCTTTCATGGATACGACGTTTGCCATTGCTTGTAGTTTCTCCTTTAAAGTTTAGTTTTTACCTCTGGAGCCTTCATCCCTCCTGCCAACCTGATGGCACAGACAAAAAGTCCGGTCTCCATGCGGAATACCCGAGTATTATACCCCTCGTTTCTCAAAATTGCAAGAACTTTTTGAAATTGTTTTTTCTTTTTGTGCATTTTTCTTTCCGTCCCGATCCTGCGTACCGGTGCGTACCGGTTTTCTCCGAGTTTTTACCGGAAAGCCTTCTTTTCTTTCTCTTCGTGTGTCTTTTTCAAAATTTACTCTTGCAAAAATGCGAAAATTCTTTATAATATGGCAAGTCTCTTATTTTAAGGACGCTTCCGCCTGTCTTTTTCAGAACCGGCGGCGCGTGCGGCGCTCTCTGCGCGGGATCTCCTGGCGCGGAAAGGGCTTGTCGATAAGAACGATGTCGTCCCCGATCTGCTTGATGCACTCCCACGGAATGCGGTATTCCTCCCCGCGGCCAAACAGCCCGAAAAAGCGGTAAGGCCCCGGAACGATGAGCGCGGTCAGCTGCCCGTCCGGCAGCCTGCATTCCACATCGCCCACATATCCCAGGCGGCAGCCGTCGCAGATGTTGATGACCTCCTTGCAGCGGAAGTCGGCAAAGCGGCAGTTCATCGTGCATCCCTCCTGTTCTCCTTTTACGGTATGCCCGGAACAGGACGTCCTATCCTTTTTTTCCGCATCTTCCCTCCGGTCTATGCCGGGGAGGAAATTTTTCACTATCACTACGGAGGTTTCCCCACATGACAGAGATCCAGCTCAATATGTATCACGCCTTAGCACTTGGCGCAGCCATGTATGCCCTCGGTCTGGTGCTGACGAAGAAGATCCCCGTGCTCAGCCGCTTCTGCATTCCCGCCCCTCTGGTCGGCGGTCTGTGCTTTGCGGTCTTCAACACCATTCTTTACGCAACAGGCACGGCGGTCATCACCTTTGACGACACGCTGCAAACGGTCTTTATGATCATGTTCTTCACGACCGTCGGCTTTACCGTCAGCATTCCGCTGCTGTTCAAGAGCGGCAAGGCCGTTATCATGCTCCTCATTCTGAGCATTGTGATGATCATTTTGCAGAATGCCGTCGGCAGCGGTGTGATGGCGCTGATGGGCAAAAATCCGCTCTTCGGTCTCGCCTGCGGCTCGATCTCGATGATCGGCGGCCCCGGCACCGCAGCGGGCATCGGCCCTGACCTTGATGCAGCGGGCGCCATCGGCGGAACAACGGTCGCCGTCGCGGCCGCGACTTTTGGTCTGATCTTCGGCTCGCTCCTCTGCGGCCCGATCGCGCGCAAGCTCATCGTCAAGAACCACCTGCGCGATGAGGTCGTCGAGCAGGTCACGGAAGAGGACGCCGACGATACACATTTCACCACCCACTCCAACAACTTTGTCTACGGCTTCCTGCTGATGCTGTTCTGCGTGGGCGTCGGCAGCATCGTCACCGCAGGGCTGACGAAGCTCTTCGGCTTCAACTTCCCGATCTACATCGGCTCGATGCTCGTGGCCGTTGTCGTGCGCAATGTGATCGACCACTTCAAGATCATGGAATTCCCCACCGCTGAGATCAGCACGATGGGCAACATGTTCCTCGCGATTTTCCTCTCGATGGCACTCTCGGGCCTCAAGCTCTGGCAGCTCGTCGATCTGGCGCTGCCGATGATCGTCGCCCTCGCCGCCGAGGTATTGCTGATGGTCGTTTTCTCGCTGCTGGTCGTCTTCCCGGTCATGGGCCGCGATTACGACGCCGCGATGATCACCGCTGGCTTCATCGGCTTCGGCATGGGCGCCACGTCCAACGCCATGGCCAACATGCAGGCCGTTTCCCGCCGCTACGGTCCCTCCCCCTCGGCATACTTCGTCATTCCGATGGTGGGTGGTCTCTTCAACGACTTTTTCAATGCTGCGATCATCGCATTTGCCATTGGCCTTCTCGCCTGAGAACCGTTTGATGCCGCAAAGTCCATCGAAGCGCGCCGAACGATAAAAAATATCCCCGTCTCCCATTTCGTATGTTTCCGCCGCGTGCGGACATACTGAAAGCACTACGCATGGGAGGCGGGGATTTTTATATGCTTGGCAAGGTGGAGATCTGCGGCGTCAACACGGCAAAGCTGCCGACGCTGACCGCCGCGGAAACGGACGCGTTGCTTGCGCGCGCCAAGGACGGCGACAGCCTTGCGCGGGAAAAGCTCGTCGAGGGCAATCTGCGCTTGGTGCTGTCGGTCATTCAGCGCTTTGCAGGGCGCGGCGAAAACGCCGACGATCTCTTTCAGGTTGGCTGCGTGGGACTTCTGAAAGCCATCGACAACTTTGACATTTCGCAGAATGTTCGCTTCTCCACCTACGGCGTCCCCATGATCATCGGCGAGATCCGGCGGTATCTGCGCGACAATAGCGCCATTCGCGTCAGCCGCTCGATGCGCGACACCGCCTACCGCGTCTTGCAGGCGCGCGAAAAGCTCCAGCGCGAACAGCAGCGAGAACCCACCGTTGAGCAGATCGCGTATGAGCTCGGTATCCGACGCGAGGAGGTCGTCTTTGCCATGGACGCCGTCTGCGACCCCGTGTCGCTCTTCGAGCCCATTTACTCCGACGGCGGCGACACCATGTGCGTCATGGATCAGGTGCGTGACAACAAAAATACCGACGAGGACTGGCTCGAGCAGATCGCGCTCAAGGAGGCGATGAGCCGCCTGAGCGAACGCGAGCGGCAGATCCTCGCCCTGCGCTATTCCGACGGAAAAACGCAGATGGAGGTCTCGGGAGAGATCGGTATCTCGCAGGCGCAGGTCTCACGCCTTGAGAAAAACGCCATCAAAAGCATCAAGAAGAATATGTAACATCAACAAAAGGGGTGGAAACTTTTCCTCCCCTTTTTCCGCATTTTTCCTTGACTTTACCCATTATTTCATTACAATATACTGAGTGTTTTTGTGCCGGCAGGTGCTTCCTCCGGCAAATTTGGATCAAATGGAGGCCCATTCCATGCATTACAACGTCATCATCATCGGTGGCGGCCCGGGCGGTATCTTCTCCGCCTACGAGCTGACAAAAGATCGCAGCGATCTGCGCGTCGCCGTGTTCGAAGCCGGCCACAGCCTTGAAAAGCGCCGCTGCCCCATCGACGGCGACAAGGTCAAGTCCTGCATTCGCTGCAAGAGCTGCTCGATCATGAGTGGTTTCGGCGGCGCGGGCGCGTTCTCCGACGGCAAATATAACATCACCAACGACTTTGGCGGCACGCTGCACGAGTACATCGGCAAAAAGCAGGCGCTCGATCTCATGCACTACGTTGACGAGATCAACATGGCCTACGGCGGCGCGGGCACAAAGCTCTATTCTACCGCCGGCACCCGCTTCAAAAAGCTCTGCATTCAGAATAAGCTCAACCTGCTCGACGCCTCCGTGCGCCACCTCGGCACGGACGTGAACCTCGTCGTGCTTTCAAATCTCTACGCTGCGCTCAAGGACAAGGTTGACTTCTACTTCGACTCCCCCGTCACCACCATCGCCCGCGAGGAGAACGGCTATCGCGTCACCGTCGGCGAAACGGACTATACCTGCGACAAGTGCATCGTTTCCGTTGGGCGCGTGGGCAGCAAATGGATGGAAGGCGTATGCCGGGATCTCAAGATCCCCACCAAGTCGAACCGCGTCGACATCGGCGTGCGCGTTGAGCTGCCCGCCGTTGTCTTCTCCCACCTCACCGACGAGCTCTATGAGAGCAAGATCGTCTATCACACGGAAAAATTTGAGGACAATGTGCGCACCTTCTGCATGAACCCCAACGGCATTGTCGTCAATGAGAACACGAACGGCATCGTCACGGTCAACGGCCACAGCTACGAGGACAAGGCCCTCCAGACCGACAACACGAATTTTGCCCTGCTCGTCGCCAAGCACTTCTCCGAGCCGTTCAAGGATTCCAACGGCTACGGCGAGTCCATCGCCCGCCTTTCCAACATGCTCGGCGGCGGTGTCATCGTCCAGCGCTTTGGCGACCTTGTCCGCGGCCGCCGCAGCACGGTCAAGCGCATTGAGGAAGGCCTCGTCACGCCGACGCTCGCGGCGACCCCCGGTGATCTGAGCCTCGTGCTGCCCAAGCGCATTCTGGACGGCATCATCGAAATGATCTACGCGCTCGACAAGATCGCGCCGGGTACCGCAAACGACGATACGCTGCTCTACGGCGTGGAGGTCAAGTTCTACAACATGGAGGTCGCGCTCGACGAGCACCTCGAAACGCCGTACAAGGGTCTCTACGTCATCGGCGATGGCAGCGGCATCACGCATTCGCTCTCGCACGCATCGGCGAGCGGTGTTTATGTTGCGCGCGAGATTCTGGAAACGGTTTAACAAAACCATTTGCAAATTGTTCCGCGCAGGCGCGGGATATTTCCGCACCGTGCGGAAGTGCGTAAAAGGGGGATACTCTCTTTCTCGAAAGAGAGTATCCCCCTTTGCAACCCCCGAGAGAAAGGACGAGGGGCCTTCCCCCTCGACCTCGCTCATTGCCGGTCTGTAGCTCGAAGAGCTGCAATGCTTGCCGAATCAGGTGCGGTGTACATGGCTTCGCCATGAATCTCTGCGATTCGTTACCAGTCGCAACCGCGCCCTACTCCGTGGGGCGCGAGTGACGGCAGAACGGCGGCAGACTGCTTACGGGCGGCATTGCTGCGCTCGCCGCATAACGACAAAAACGGCCGCGTCAGCGGTCGTTTTCTTCTTTGATCTCGCCTTGTTCTGCCTCGATGTCATTGATATGCTTGAGCAAAACGTATTCGATGTAATTTGTCATGGAGCGATGCTCTCTTGTGGCCAGCGCGCCGATTTTGTCAAACACCTCGTCAGATAAGCGAAGCGTGAATACTCGTTTATTCGTTGCCATACATAGCCTCCTGCCAAGTCTTTAGCTTATTGTATGGTTTTCGCTTAAAAAAGTATGCAGTCTATTGACTTCTAAGTGATAGCACTTTACAATGAAAGAACATTAAAAGAAAGGTGATGATAGTATGGCAAACTACGAAAAAATGTATTCTACATTATTCAATGCGATCACTGACGCACTGGAGCAGATCGAACAGCAGAATTTTGGCAGCGCAAAAGACCTTCTCATCGCCGCCCAGCAGCAAGCTGAGGAAATCTATATCACCGCAGAAAGCTAAAACCGTTCCATTCCCGTCACACGCGCGCCACGGAGTGCGCGCGGTTGCTGCCGGTAACGAAACGCAGAAGATCCATGGCGAAGCCATATACACCGCACCCGATTCCGCAGACGGCGCAGCTCTTCGAGCCAAAAACTGCCAATGTGCGGGGTCGAGGGGGAAGACCCCTCGTCTTTCTCTCGGGGGATTTAAAGGGGGATACTCTCTTCGAAAAGAGAGTATCCCCCTTTTATTTGCCCGTTTCCGCGCAGCGCGGAAATTTCCGTTCCCTGCACCGATGCAGGATTATTTTTTAAAGCTATCTTTCAGCGTGACCGAGCGGTTGAACACCAGATGCTCCGCCGTGCAGTCCTTGTTGTCAAGGCAGAAGTAGCCAAGGCGCATGAACTGAAAGCCCGGGGCGGTCTTGCCCTTCTTTTCGGTCTTGTCGTAGGCTGCGGCGATGTCGCGCATGCGCGGCTCGACCTTGCAGCCACTCAGCACCTCAAGAGAATCGGGATTCATGCAGGCAAGGAAGTCCTTGTCCGCGCCGTCGGGTGCGGGGTCGCTGAACAGCTCGCTGTAAACGCGCACCTCGGCATCGAGCGCGGTCGCGGCATCGACCCAGTGGATCGTCGCGCCCTTGACCTTGCGGCCGTCGGCGGGATCGCCGCCCGGGGAGTTCGGGTCGTACTCGGCGTAGACCTCGACGACGTTGCCGTTTTCGTCCTTCTTGCAGCCCGTGCAGGTGATGAGGTATGCGCCCTTGAGACGGCATTCAGGGCCGTTCGGCGTCAGACGCTTGTACTTGGGCACAGGGACTTCCATGAAATCGTCGGCCTCGATCCAGCACTCGCGGGAGAAGGTGATCTCGTGCGTGCCGGAGGCGGGATCGGTCGGGTTATTCTCGACCGTGACGGTCTCGCTCTTGCCCTCGGGATAGTTCGTGATGACGAGCTTCACGGGGTGCAGCACGCCCATCGTGCGCTCGGCCTTTTCGTTAAGGTCTTCGCGCAGGCAGTGCTCAAGGAAGCTGTACTCGACCACGCTCGCGCTCTTGGCAACGCCGATGCGGTCGCAGAAGTTGCGGATCGCCTTGGGCGTAAAGCCGCGGCGGCGCAGGCCGCACAGCGTCGGCATGCGCGGATCGTCCCAGCCGGAGACGATGCCCTCCTCCACGAGCTTGCGGAGCTTGCGCTTCGACATGACCGTGTGGTCGATGCCAAGGCGGGCAAACTCAATCTGGCGCGGCTTGCACGGCACGGAAACATTGTTCACGACCCAGTCGTAGAGCGGGCGGTGCGCCTCAAACTCCAGCGAGCACAGCGAGTGCGTGATGCCCTCGAGCGCGTCCTGAATGGGGTGAGCAAAGTCGTACATCGGGTAGATGCACCACTTGTCTCCCTGGCGGTGATGGTGCATGTAACGGATGCGGTAGATAACCGGATCGCGCATGTTGAAGTTGCCGGAGGCAAGGTCGATCTTGGCGCGCAGGGTACGGCTCCCCTCGGGGAACTCGCCGTTTTTCATGCGCTCAAAGAGGTCGAGGTTCTCCTCCACGCTGCGCTCGCGGTACGGGGAGATGGCGGGCTTGCCGATGTCGCCGCGGTACTCTCTCGCCTGTTCGGGCGTCAGGTCGCAGACGTAGGCAAGGCCCTTCTTGATGAGCTCAACAGCAAACTCGTAGTCCTTTTCAAAATAGTCGCTGCCGTAGAAGAAACGGTCGCCCCAGTCGAAACCGAGCCAGTGGATATCCTCCTTGATGGCGTCGACGAATTCGACGTCCTCCTTCGTGGGGTTCGTATCGTCCATGCGCAGGTTGCAGAGGCCGCCAAAGCGCTCGGCCGTGCCGAAGTCGATGGTCAGCGCCTTGCAGTGGCCGATGTGCAGATAGCCGTTCGGCTCCGGCGGAAAACGGGTGTGAACCTGTTGACCCTGGAAGCGTCCACCCTCCGCGATGTCTTCTTCGATGAAGGCGTCAATAAAATTTTTGCTGCCATTTTCGCTCTCAGCGGCGGCAGTTCTGACTTCCTCAGCCATTTGATTCATTCCTTTCTTCGCGTCTGCCGTGCGGCAAACAAAATAATGTTAGAATTATACTGCGACTTTGCACCGATTGCAAGCATAATATGCTCGCATTTCCCGCTCGCAGCACGCAGAGCGGCTTTAAGAAAAGAGCGCTTCCAGTTCTTCCCTGCTCATCAGCAAATTGAGCACCTCCACGAGCGCATTGGCGCTCAAATGCTCCGGAAGCTCCAACCTTTTGCACAGCGCCTTGCGCTTTTCCACGCTGTCCGGGCCGATCAGGCCGAGGTCGTAGAGATCCGCTTTTGTGATGGAGTTTCCCTTTATAGCGCTTTCTTCATCAATGGTCGCACCCGCGCGGCGCAGGGCGTCAAGCAAAACCTCCGGCTTCATGCCCTCGACACCGAGCTTGCCCTCTTTTCCACCTTTCCTTTTGCGCTTTTCCTTGCCGTAGATGTCCGGCACGTAGGCTTGCAGCACACGACCCTCGGGGATATTACCCTTGACGCGGTTGCGGATCACGAATCCCGCGCCGTCGGGGTCGGTGAAGAGGATAATGCCCCGTTCCTTGGCGAGCTTTCGCAAAAAGGCCTGCTTTTCCTTGTCGTTGAACACGGCGAAGCCGCCGAGCTCCACGATGACCGCGTCCACGACCTGTGAGAGCGTATTTTTATCGTATCGCCCCTCAACGACGATGACTTCCTTTACCTTCGGTTTTACCATATCTTCACTTCCCCTGCGCAAGGCGCATCAGCAGCAGCTTAAGCTCGCCCTCGCTGTCGATGCCCTTTTCGCTCTTCATGCGCTGGTCGAGCCGCTGGCACATGAGAAGGCTCTGGCTGCACCACTCGTCCGTCGTCTTGCGCGCCGCCTCCATCAGTAAGCGCGCGGGATAGTCCGACCGCATCCCCCACAGCTCCATGAGCCAGAGCTTATCTCTGCCGTTGTCGAGCGCGATGCGCGCGGTGTAGATGCGCCGCAGCTCCTTGCTGATCACGGCCAGAATGACGAACGGCTCCTCCTGCTTTTTCAGGAGCTGGCCCAAAAGCTCCGACGCGCGGCCGTAGTCGCGCTTTGTGATGGCGTTCGTCATATCGAACACCACCGCGTCGAGCACAGGATCGGCCACGGCGTTGATGTCGTCGATCGTGACATTTTTTCCCTTGGCGTAGGCGCCGATCTTCTCGATCTCCGGCACAAGGCCGGTCATCAGCGCGCCACAGGTGAAGATCAAATGCTCCGCCGTCTGCGCGTCGATCCCCTTACCGAGCGCGCGGAAGCGCCGCCCAATCCAATTGATGAGGTCGCTGCGCTCCTGTGCCTCGAACTTGACGCTCTGCGCGTTTTTGTCGAGCGCCTCATAGAGCTTTTTATAGGTCTTGCTCGGTTTGTACTCAATGAGATCATACACAAACACGAGGCAGCAGTACGGCGGAAAGTCATTGAGCAGCACGATGAGCGCCGTGCGCTGCTCCTCGGGGAGCTTAAAAAGGTCACAGTCCGTTACCACGATGAGCGTGCGCTCGGCCATCATCGGCATCGCCTCGACCGCTTCGGAAAGCTCCTGCATCGTGAGCGTTTTGCCGCTCAGGCGATGGTAGTTGAACTCCTCAAAGCCCGCCGGAACGAGCTTCTTTTTGATCTCGCC
>DPGF01000044.1 GCA_003522105.1 Oscillibacter sp. | reverse complement strand
CTCTCCCGCGAGATCGTCCACGCTGGTATCCATGACCACGGACGCTATCCCTACTATACCCGCGAGGACTGCGCCATGGACGCCGAGAGCGTCAGCTATATGCTCTGCCGCAATTTCGGCGTGGAGGCCCCGCAGCCCGATGTGAGCCGCGTGGGGCAGGTGTTTGACGGCATGGAGGTGCAGGATCGCCGCGGTGTGGTGGACAGCCTGCAAAAGTATTTCCGCAAGCTGCAAAATGATATTCAGCGTGAGATCTCTCCGCAGGATCGCAAGCAGCCGGAACAGAACCGGCCCGTTCGTTAAGAAAGGGAGGCGTAATGTGAAAAAGAAAGTTGCGTTTGCACTCTGCACGGCGCTGATGCTGTGCAGCATGAGCGTCGCGGCGCTGGCCGCAGAGCCCATGACAGAAGCCGATACGGTATCCGCGATGCTTTCTGCCGCAGATACGCTCCCCGGCATTTCCGCCTATCCCGCCGAGGTCAGAGCCAGCGAGGAAAACGGCGTCTATCGTTTGGAAAAGGTCTACTACCTGACCGCAAAGGACGATCCCACCACGATCCCCACCGCTGACTTTGAGCGCGAGGGACGCACCTATACGCTCCTTGATTTGCTGAAAAATGACCAGACAGAAACGGACACGCGGGAGCATATCGAGGTGGTCACGCTGGAGAGCAAGACCAAGGATATGGCGGAAATCCTGAAAATGCTGGAGCCGAAGCTGGAGGTCAAGACCGAGGACGGCTATGAGGGCGTCCTGTCCCTTGACCATACTACCATTCAAGTGGAGGCCGCGGGCTATGGGACCAGCAGCCGCACGGTGACGGCGGAGCGCACCTATCCCAACCTCTCCGACGCGGATGTGTCCCTTGTTCCTAAGTCTGTAAACGAAAATGGCCGCACCCTGACCCTTGCCGATGTGAGCTGGCAGGAGGCAGCTGTCGATCCCACGGACGGCTATGACATTCCCATTCGCTACACCGCCGTGGCAAGCTACACCGGCACCGCCACCAGCAAATATGCCACCGGCTACACCGTTACGGCGGACTACAAGGGTAACGTCACCCGTACAAGCTGTGATACGGTGGTCTACACCGCAGTCTTTTCCAGCGTCGGCGCTGCGGCATCGGCAAAGAGCGGAGTTGATTTTAACTGGCTGTGGCTGCTGATCCCCGTGGGAGCGGCGGCGCTGGGCGGCTGCGGTTACGCTGGTTATAAGGGCTATCGCCACTACATCAATAAGAAAAGAGGGTACGCCGCATGAAAAAATATCTGACCACGCTGCTGGCCGCCTGCTGTATGCTGGCGGCTTTTTCCATGCCTGCATCGGCATTGGAGTATCACTTTGACGGCCCGGACGCAGGACTGTTCGGACGCCCCACCTCGGACGATACCATTTATGTCACGATGGACAAGCCCGCGAATACCGACCGCAGCAAAAACGCCGCCTATATCCCGCCTGCCTTTGGCTCTCCCACCTCCTACACCTTGAACGCCGGAGAATTGTTGACGCCAAACCTTGTGAGCGGTTCGGCCACGGGAACGGTCAGTAGCACAGGCGGTGTGACCGTCCTGCCGCCTATGACTTCGGGCAGTAGCAGCGGAAATACCGGTTCCTACACGCCGGTGAAGTACACCGCGGTCACGAAAGACCTCTATTACAGCGGCGGCTACCTCGGTACACTGAAAATCCCCACCCTCGGCTTGTCTGTCAATGTGTATCAGGGGACGGACGCGGACGCGCTCCGCAAGGGCGCAGGCCATTTTGCCAGCACCTCCATTTGGGAAGGCAATGTGGCGATTGCGGGCCATAATCGGGGCGTCAACAATCACTTTGGCAAAATTCACACCCTTGATATTGGGGACACCATCAAGCTGACCACACAACTCGGCACACGCAACTATGAGGTGTACTCTGTCAGTAAGATCGGCGTGGACGATACCAGCGTCCTAAACGACAGCACGGAGAACATCATCACCCTTGTCACCTGCGTGATGAATCAGCCGGATTACCGCTGGTGCGTGCAGGCTCGAGAAAAATGATGAGATGCTGTGATGGTCATAGAAAATTAACGATTTGTGACAGCAAGAAATCATTGCATAGCGGGCAGTGGCCTGATAAAATAAAGTAGAGGATGAGAAGCTATCCTCGAAAGGAAGTGTCACATGGTAATCAAGTATTCCAAGGATTCGCTGAAATTTCTGAGCAAGCTGGATAAGAAGTCCGTTGCCCGGATTAGGGCGGCGATTCAGGACTTGACCTTGACTCCCCCGAAAGGAGATATTAAGGTCATGCAGGGGTACAATGATGACCGGAAACGGCTCAGAGTTGGCTCGTGGCGCATCATTTATAAGTATGGTGTTGATAATGAGATCGACATTCTATTCATTATTGACATCGGAAACCGAGGAGACATCTACAAGTAAGGAGGTAGTATTTATGTCTGACATGGCTATTGACGCTGCCCGCATGATGGATATGCTGCCTGACGAAGATAAAAACTTTGCCTATGAGTTCATCAAGAAGCTGGTGAAAGCGTGGGACCCCGACTTCACAAAAGTGACGCCGGAGGAGGCACAGCGCATCAAGGCGGCAGAAGAAAGCGGCTTTGTCGCGGACAGCGATATTGACTGGGATCATCTCAGCGCCATCGTATAACAGAAGATGGATACCGTTGATCTGATCGAACGAAAGCTGGGCGAGGCCGAAAATGCTGCGGCTTTATCTGCTGTCCGATACACAGCCGACGAAATGTTTTCCCGCATAAGAACGAATCAAACATCAACAGGAAGAAAACCGCTCTGAGAAATCAGGGCGGTTTTCTTGCAAAATAGCATCAATGCTAATAACTTCCCCAAATAGAAAGTTTTTAACATTGATGTGAAAAACTTTTCTGTGCTTCTTTTCCTCGTTTTTTGACACACGGCAGCTGCCGCGATACTATGAACCCATCAAAGGATTTGGAGGTACACACCATGAAGCGAGGAAGTTTTGCAGCCGGTTTTCTTACCTGCCTGCTGTTGGCTGGCGTCACCACCACGGCCTATGCCGCCGGGATCATGGCCGAGCGCAGCACCCATCGCATCTATGTCAATGGACGGGAAGTGCATATGGAAGCCTATGTCATCAACGGCAACAACTATGTGAAGCTGCGGGACATTGGCGAACAGGTCGGCTTCAATGTCTGCTGGGACAGCGATGCCAAATGTGTACAGGTCGAATCGAAAAAGCCGTACACCGGCGAAGCGCCGGTAACGTCTGCGGAGGCAAAGCCCGTGGAGCAGCCTGCGCAGACAGATGTTGCCACCGCAAAACAGGACATCATCGACTGCACCAATGCGCTGCGGCGCGAAAATGGCGTTGCTGCACTGCGCGTCAACGACAGGCTCATGCAGGCGGCGCAGGTACGAGCCGACGAGATGGCTGCGCATACCGTCTATTCTCACACAAGGCCGGATGGCAGAAAATTCAATACCGCCACGGATTGTCCTTACATGGCCGAAAATATCCATCGCATCGCAGATTGGGTGCTGTCTGACCAGACACTTGCCGAACGGGCCGTGGCAGATTGGAGCGCTTCGACAACCCACAACAAGAACATGGTCAACCCAAAGCTATCTGAGATTGGCGTTGGGCTGGCAAGAGGTGTCAATGACACTGGTGACCCGTGCTGGTACTGTGTCCAGCTTTTCCTCTACGATGGATGCTCCGTCACTCGGGTGGATACGACTGCAATGAAATGATATATCAGAGCTGTCAGAACAAAAACGTGGACATTCCGGCGTTTGTTGGGTATAATGAAATCAAAGGAGGAGTGCTTATGATTTATTCAATCTACGAAATTCAGCAGCGTATCGCGCCGGTGGCAAAGCAGTACGGTGTGAAAGCGGTATTCCTCTTTGGCTCTTACGCAAGAGGTGAAGCCCGTGAGGACAGCGATATCGACCTACTGGTCGATACCAGCGGAACGAACCTGCGCAGTCTTCTCTCTTTGGGCGCGCTGTATTGCGACCTTGAAGCGGCGCTGCAAAGGCCAATCGATCTGATTACTGTTAGCGCGCTGGAACAACGTGCGCAAATGCCCAGCGAGGAAATGTTCCGTGAAACCGTGATGAAGGAGAAACTGAATGTATATGACGCAGCCTGACCGCCAGCGCATCCAGCATATTCGCGATTACTGCGAAGAGATCCGCAAGACCATCGAACGCTATGGAGAAGGCTTTGCGGTCTTTGACCAAGACGCAGATTACCAGCGCTCTATTGCATTTTCCATCCTGCAAATCGGTGAGCTGAGCGGCGGCCTATCTGAGGAATATCGCAAAGCGACCAGCAGCCGCGTGCAGTGGGGACCGATGAAGGGAATGCGAAACCTTGTTGCGCACAGCTACGGCAACATGAACCGCGAGATCATTTGGGAGACCGCGGTCAACGACATTCCCACCCTGAAGCAGTTCTGCGAGGAGCAGCTTGCAGAAAACTGAAAATTAAACGACATACAAACAAAGCAGACCGAGTTTACTCGGCCTGCTTTTCTTTTACAAAAGGAGGAATAACCTTGAAAAAGATTCGGACAAAGCTCTTGTCATTGTTGCTCGTACTGGTGACCGTTCTGAGTCTGCTGCCGACTGCGGCGTTGGCCGCATCGCACAGCGGTTCCGGCCTCAAAATTACCACCAACCAGGCATATTGGAGCACCCGCCTGCTCGCCAACGGGACCCCATACAGCTACCGCCCGCCGCTGGTGGACGGTAAGCTCGTGTACTGCATGGATAGCGGACTTGGCTATCACTACGCCACCGCGTCGTACCTGAATTCCTTTACATGGACGTCCGGCACCGGTGCAGATGCAGATGCCGTATTGCAGTCGGCTGTCACGAACAGCGGCCTCAGTGAAATGGACGCCGCGACCGTCGAGAACGTCAAATGGATGATGACCTACCTCAACGACTGCAAGGAATCCAACGTCGGCCAGCTTTTTATGGCCGTACAGACCTACGTTTGGGAGAATCAAAGCTATAAAGGCGAGCCCGGTGGAGACGGCGACGCGGGTGGCTATGCCAACGCCGACACCTATGATCTGTATCTGAGCCTCATCGACTGGCTTCTGGAGCAGAAAGCACAGGAGGACGCCGAGCTCCAGCGCCAGATTGAAGAGTACACTGCACAGGGTAAGTCTGCATCCATTGTGGAGGACCAGAGTGCAAAATGGGCGGTATACGCAATTTCCAGCAATCGCAAAAATCAGTCATTCTTCAATTATTATGGTCCCCGCAAACTGGTCACTCAGGATAAGCCCGGAGGCGGCGGAGAAGAACCTGCACCGCCTGCAGGCGTTGGCAAGATCGTGCTGAAAAAGACTGCTGGCGGTACCACAACCGGTCTCGCCGGTGCGCGCTTTAGCATCTACTTTAACGGCCAGATCGTCGGCAGCGACATCACCAATGCACAGGGTGAGATCTATGTCGAGGACGCTGCCACCGGCCTTTGGAGCTTCGTCGAGACCTCCGCACCGGACGGTTACTGTGTTGATCCCACGCCCAAAAGTGTTTATGTAGATGTTTCCGAAGGTGACCGCGAATACAGCGTTGCGGCAACTAATTATGAGCTGCCCGATATGAAGATCATCAAGCGCGACGCCATGAGCGGCAAGCCCATCGCTGGCACGGTCTTTTCCATTAAGTCCGTTACCGGAAGTTATTCAACCTCCGTCACGACCGGGACGGACGGTTCCGCAACGCTCTCGGCCATTCCTGCCGGTGTCTATGTTGTGCATGAGGAATCCGTTCCCGAGCCGTACATCGTAACCAATACCGAGCAGACCGTGGCGCTGCGCCCCGGCAAAACCTCCGAGGTCACTTTCGTTGACTATGAAAAGCCGGGTCTTGAAATTGTCAAGAAGAACATCGCCAACGGAGAGCCTATCGAGGGCGTCACTTTCCGTATCGAGCAGATCGACGGCAGCTTTTCCACCAGCGCCACCACCGATAACCATGGCCGCATCTTCCTCGACTCCGTCCCGGTTGGCACATTCAAGGTGACGGAGAAAAACGTTCCGTCCCATGTTATCCTCAATTCCATTCCGCAGGAAGTGGCGCTGAAACCCGGTGAGACCTCTACCGTCACCTTCTTCAACGCCCTCAAGCCCAGCTTGGAGATCCGCAAGGTGGACAGTGTCACCGGCGATCCCGTCAAGGGTGCCAAGTTCCAGATCTGGTATGGCAGCAACCACACCGACACCGGAGAACTCAACGACCTCGGCACTTACTTTTCTGACGCAAGCGGAAAAATCATCCTCCCCGAGATCAAGGATGGCTGGTACAAGGTAACGGAATTGGAACCGGCGTCCGGGTACGCCATCAAGGAGCCTGCCACGCAGGAATGCTTCATCTCCGGTGGTGAGAGCAAAGTCCTGACCTTTGAGAACACGCCCCTTTCCGCCATCATCATCCGCAAGGTGGACAGTGAGAGCGGTCAGCCGTTGGAGGGTGCATGGTTCCGCATCCGCTACCTCGGCGGCACCTCCGGTACAGGCGGCACTGTGGTTGGCGAGTACAAAACATCCAGCAATGGCACCATCGTTGCAACCGGCCTCAAGGCAGGCACTTATGTCTGCGAGGAGATCTCCGCGCCGGACGGGTATGTGATCACAGACGCAACAGAAACTGTTTATCTCTCCGGTAAGGATCAGGACGTCATTACCGTGACCTTCGGCAACGATAGGATGGGCTCGCTGCTTGTCGTGAAAAAGGACGCCGTGACCGGCGCACCCATCTCCGATGTGGAGTTCTCCATCACCGATTCGGATGGCAGCGTGATCGGCAACGCCAACGGAAAGTATGTGACCGATAGCGCAGGAACCATCCGTATTGACGGCCTGACACCCGGCATGACGGTCATCGCAAAAGAAGTACGTGCCAAGGATGGCTACATCCTCGACGATACCCCGCAGAGCATCAAGATCAAACGCAATGCCGTGATGACGCTGGAGTTCCGCAACCAGCCCAAGGGCGGCGTGCTCGTGAAAAAGGTGGACGCTGTGACGAACGCTCCCATCTCTGACGTGGAGTTCCTTGTCACGGATTCCGACGGCAATCTCATCGGCAATGCCAACGGCAAGTTCGTGACGGACAGTACAGGTGCGTTCACGATTACGGATGTTGCACCTGGTACGACGCTTATCATCAAGGAAACCCGCGCGAAGGCGGGGTACATTCTTGACGATACCCCGCAGACGGTTAAGGTCAAGTCCAATGAAGTTGTCACGGTGGAGTTCCGCAACGCCCCCAAGGGCAATCTCATCATCGTGAAGCAGGACTCCATTACAAAAGAACCTCTGGAGGGCGTACAGTTCAAGATTGTCTATGCCGACGGTTCCTATGTAGATGCCGAGGGCGGCACGCTGTCCTCCACCGGCCTGTACTGGACGGATAAGGAAGGCAAAATCACCATTTCTGGCATTTCCGGCACCGTGGTGGTCACAGAGGTCCAAACAATTCCCGGCTACACCATCGACGAAAATACCCGCACCCAGACTGTGGTGGTCAATCCCAACGACACACAGACTCTCCACTTCTACAACACGCCTATTGGTGGCGTGGAGATCATCAAGGTCAACGAGGATAACCACAGTGAGCGCATCCCCAATACGACCTTTGAGATCCGCAAGGTGGACGATGCCTTGGTGGATACCGTTACGACGGACAAAAATGGCCGTGTGTTCGTGGCTCTGGAGGATGGCAGCTACTATGCAAAAGAGGTCACATCGAACAAATCGTTCCGGCTGGATGACACGCCCCACTATTTTGAGATCAAGGACGGCAAGACCGCGACGCTGGAGATCACCAATCATAAATCCTCGCGTATTTTGCTCCACAAGGTGGACAAGGCCACCGGCAAGGGGATTTACGGTGCGGTGTTTCTGCTTTACGACAGCAATCACAATCCCATCGGGGAGTATGCGACCGATCAGGATGGCTATATCT
>DPGF01000086.1 GCA_003522105.1 Oscillibacter sp. | reverse complement strand
CGCGACGGCGACCACATGGTGCATTCGCGCATCGGCTTAGAGTACCCCTGCGTATACTTTCACGAGATGCGCGAGATGGACGAGGACAAGCTCAAGGAAAATGCCTGCATCATCGTCGATGAGGCGCAGTTCCTGACGAAGGAGGAAGTGCTCTACCTCGTCCACCTCGTCGACGACTGCGGCATTCCCGTCATCTGCTACGGGCTGCGCGCGGACTTTAAGGGCGACCTCTTCCCCGGCAGCTACGAGCTGCTTGTCATGGCCGACAAGTTAGAAGAGGTCAAGACCATCTGCTGGTGCGGCAAAAAGGCCGCGTTCAACGCCCGCTTTGACGAAAAGGGGCGCGTACTGAAAGAGGGCGCGCAGGTCGTCATCGGCGCAAACGACCAGTACATCGGCCTGTGCCGCAAGCACTGGATGCTCGGCGACCTCGGCCCCGACTTCAACGGTCAGGGCACGGGTGACTGATGCGCTGCGAGATCTGTCCCCGCCGCTGCGGCGCGGAGCGCACGAGGGAATTATCGGGCGGCGTGTGCCGCATGCCCGCGGGGCTCGTTGTCGCGCGCGCCATGCTGCACCTCTGGGAAGAGCCTGTGCTCAGCGGCACAAACGGCGCGGGCTGCATCTTCTTTTCCGGCTGCAACCTCGGCTGCGTCTTCTGCCAGAACGGGCGCATCAGCCACGAGAATTTCGGCAAAGTCATTACGCCCGCGCGCCTGCGCGAGATCATGGAAGACCTCGTTTCGCAGGGCGCGCACTGCATCGATCTTGTCACGCCCACGCACTTCACCCCCTGGGTGCTCGAAGCGCTGGATCCGCCGCTCCCCGTCCCCGTTGTGTGGAACAGCGGCGGCTATGAGCGCGTGGAAACGCTCAGAACGCTCGAGGGCAAGGTGCAGATCTACCTGCCCGATTTAAAATACGCCATGGAACGCCCCGCGCGCAAGCTTTCCGCCGCGCCGGACTACTTTGAAGCTGCCGCCGCGGCCATTGACGAGATGGTGCGCCAGGTCGGTGCATACAAGATTGGGGACGACGGGCTGATGCGCTCCGGCGTCATATTGCGCCACCTCGTCCTGCCGGGGCAGCTGGAGAACACCAAGCGTGTCATCGACTATGTCTCGACGCATTTTCCGCCAAAGACCGTGCTCTTTTCGCTCATGAGCCAGTATACGCCGCAAAGCGGCGCGACCGGCGCGCTCGCGCGGCGCTTAAATGAGCGCGAGTACCGCACAGCGGTGCAGTACATGCGCGACTGCGGCCTGACCGACGGCTTTTGTCAGGAGCTCTCGAGCGCCAAAGAGGAATACACGCCGATCTTTGACTTGCAGGGCGTCTGAGCGACCAATACCCGCCCGGAAAAGCAGAATTTGATAACAATCTGAAATATCTCTCGATAAAACAACAAGGAGGACTCGATATGGAGCGTGTCAGCAAGCGGAATTACTATCTGGACATCGCGCAGACCGTGCTCGAGCGCGCGACCTGCCTGCGCCGCGTCTACGGCGCGATCATCGTCAAAAACGATGAGATCATCTCCACGGGCTACAACGGCGCGCCGCGCGGACGCAAGAACTGCGTCGACCTCGGCTACTGCACGCGCGAGCAGCTCAAGGTTCCGCGCGGCGAGCGCTACGAGCTCTGCCGCAGCGTCCACGCCGAGGCGAACGCCATCATCTCCGCCCAGCGGCGCGACATGGTCGGCGCGAGCATTTATCTGGTCGGGCGCGACGCGCGCAGCGGCGAGCTGCTCCACGACGCGACGAGCTGCCCCATGTGCCGCCGCATGATCATCAACGCAGGACTCGACGAGGTCGTTATTCGCCGCACGGAAACCGAATTCGACATCGTTCCCGTGCAGAAATGGATCGACGAGGACGATTCACTATAACTTCAAAAAAGCGGCTTTGCCGCTTTTTTGAGGGGAATTGCCGCCCGCTGCAGCGCACGCGCCGTAGGCGCGCACGTTTGCGGGCTAAGAAGTATTTTTTCTGACGCACATGTCGTCAGAAAAAATGATTGAAATTCATTTGCGCCGTGCGCGGCGCAAAGTCTGCGACGCTTCTATTTCTTTCACCGTCTGTGGGCGGCAAAATCTGCGATGCCTTTTCCGTCTGCGGACGGGAATTATTGATAAAACCTTGCAAATACCGCCATAACGGTGGTAAACTGTAGCTAATTACGCCCCGCTTTCATTCGGCGCGGGCAGAAAAGAGGAAAGCACCAATGGACAAGAAGAGATTCTATATCACCACCCCCATCTATTACCCTTCCGATAAGCTCCACATCGGCCACACCTACTGTACCGTGGCGACCGACGCGATGGCGCGCTACAAGCGCCTGACGGGCTACGACGTCATGTTCCTGACCGGAACAGACGAGCACGGCCAGAAGATCGAGGACAAAGCGCGCGACGCGGGCGTGACCCCGCAGCAGTTTGTCGACAACATCGTCTGCGGCGAAAAGGGCATTCTCGACCTGTGGAAGCTCATGAATATTTCGAACGACCGTTTCATCCGCACGACGGACGACTATCATGTTGCGGCCGTTCAGAAAATCTTCAAGAAGATGCACGACAACGGCGACATCTACAAGGGCACCTACAAGGGCAAGTACTGCAAGCCCTGCGAGAGTTTCTGGACGGAGAGCCAGCTTGTCGACGGCAAGTGCCCCGACTGCGGACGCGACGTGGAGGACGCCGAGGAGGAGGCCTACTTCTTCAAGCTCAGTAAGTACGCCGACCGCGTGCAGCACCTGCTCGAGGACACTGATTTCCTCCAGCCCGCCTCCCGCGTGAACGAGATGGTCAACAACTTCATCAAGCCCGGCCTTGAAGACCTCTGCGTTTCCCGCACGAGCTTCACCTGGGGTATCCCCGTGGACTTTGACCCCGGCCACGTCGTTTACGTCTGGGTCGACGCGCTCTTCAACTACTGCACGGCGCTCGGCTTCATGAACGACAAGTACGACGATTACGATAAGTTCTGGCCCGCCGACGTCCACTTTGTCGGCAAGGAGATTGTCCGCTTCCACTCTATCATCTGGCCCGCGATGCTCATGAGCATGGATATGCCCCTTCCCAAACACGTTTACGGCCACGGCTGGCTCGTGATGGACGGCGGCAAGATGAGTAAGTCCAAGGGCAACGTCGTCGACCCCTATGTGCTCGCCGAGCGCTTCGGCGTGGACGCGCTGCGCTTCTTCCTGCTGCGCACGTTCCC
>DPGF01000118.1 GCA_003522105.1 Oscillibacter sp. | reverse complement strand
TACCCCGCTGAGTAATTGCACAACGAAAAGCCCTGAGCGAATGCTCGGGGCTTTTTTTCTTACTTTTTCTGCAGGAGGTTTCCCCCATGCTCAAAGCAGTCCTCATGGACATCGACGACACGCTGCTCGATTTCGGCAAGTGCGCCGAGCAGGCCATGCGCATCGGCTTTGCCGAGCGCGGCTTACCCTTCGACAATTCCACCTACGCGGTGTTCACGCGCATCAACGATGTGCTCTGGCAGCAGATCGAGCGCGGCGAGCTCACCACGCAGCAGCTTTTTGAGTTCCGCTGGAACCGCATCTTCGAAGCCCTCGGCATTGAGGCCGACGGCGTCGCGTTCGAAAAACGGTTTTTGGACCTTCTCTACGAGACGGCCTTCCCCGTCGACGGCGCGGACGAGATCTGCCGCTATCTCAAGGGAAAGTACATTCTCTGCGCGGCGAGCAATGCCTTCCACGACCAGCAGCTCAACCGGCTTGAAATGTCAGGACTTCTCCCCTATTTTGACCATGTGTTCGTTTCAGAGTCACTCGGCTACCGCAAGCCCGAAAAGGCGTTTTTCGATGCCTGCCGCGCTTTTCTTCCCGATGTTGCCGCGGACGAGTGCGTGATGATCGGCGACTCGCTGACCGCCGACATCGCCGGCGGCAAAAATGCGGGCATGAAAACGATCTGGTACAACCACGCACACCGCCCCGTTCCGGAGCATTGCGCAGCCGACCAGATCGTCGATTCGCTGTTGGAATTAAAAACTCTGCTGTAACTCAGGCGATCATTTCCGCGCCGACGCTGTATTCCCAGCCGCTCTCCCCGCGGGAAGCCGCGCAGTTCGTAAAAGAATACGCGCCGAGCGGCGAGCGCCATTTTTGGGCAGCGAAGGCGATAACCGGCGCGGAATCGTCCCCGTTCGCGCCCTCGTCGGGCGTAACGGTAAAGAGCAGACCGTTCGGGAAGGAATACGCCATTTTCCCGTTTTCTGTCTTTTCACCCGCAAGATATCCTTCCTCGCGCAGCTCGTCGAATGTCATCGTCAAGCCTTCCACACCGTGTCTCTGCGCAAACACATAGGCGATCGCCGCCTTTTCGCCCGCGGTCAGTCCGCCGGGCGCCTTGCTCAGATCCACGCTCACGATCTCCGCGCCGCCGTTGAGCCCCGTGTCCTTGTTCCACAGGTCCTCCAGCACCTGCAAGTAGAGGCCGCAGAGATCATAGCGCGCATCGTCCTCACGCGAAAGCGATACGGCCACCACCTGAGAAAACTTCGCGGGATACGTCTCCTGCACGCCGCCGGTGTACCAGACCTCGGCGGTCATGCCGCTCTCGAGTTCGGCAGCGGACACGCTGCTGCCGTCTAAATACAGCGTCACGCCGTCGAGCGGCAGGGTATAGAGTTCCGTCTCCCCTGCCAAAACAAGTATGCCGCCTTCCCCGCTGCCCACCACGCGCAGCGTCATCGTGTCTGCGCCCGCGTACTGCGGCTCTATCTCTACGTCGTCATTTTCATTCTCCCGGCCGTCCTTCGTGCAGGCCAGAAGCGCCGCTGTCACGGCGACGACCATCATCAGCATAATCAGTCTTTTCAAGTGTTCCGCTTCCTTTCCGGTTTGTATCGTTTCCTTTGACGGAAGCGGAAAAGCAAAAGTTCCCGATTTTTCTCCACATTTTCTTTTTTGTGAAATGTTTCGTTTTTCTTGACGAATCGTCAAAAAACGGGTACACTATTTGTTCAGGAATAACAAGATTTCAAGGAGGTGCCAACATGGCAGCATCTTTTATTGATAAGGCGCGCATTTTCTGCCGCGCCGGTAAGGGCGGCAACGGTGCGGTGGCGTTCCACCGCGAAAAATATGTCTCCGCAGGCGGCCCCGACGGCGGTGACGGCGGCAACGGCGGCAACATTGTCCTCGTCGTCGACGACAACATGTCGACACTGATGGACTTCCGCTACAAGCGCAAATACGTCGCCGAGACCGGCATGGACGGTCAGGGCGCGCGCAAATACGGCAAGCAGGGCAAGGATCTCACGATCCGTGTGCCCCGCGGCACCGTCGTGCGCGACGCGGAGAGCAACGAGATCATCAAGGATATGTCCGACTCCGAGCCGTTCATTCTCTGCCGCGGCGGCAAGGGCGGCTGGGGCAACGCCCACTTCGCAACACCGACCCGCCAGGCCCCGCGCTTTGCCAAATCCGGTCTTGAGGGTGAAGAGCACGACGTTGTGCTCGAGCTCAAGCTCCTCGCAGACGTTGGTCTCATCGGCTTCCCGAACGTCGGCAAGTCGACGCTTCTTTCCGTTGTGTCGAAGGCGCGCCCCAAGATCGCAAACTACCACTTCACCACGCTCTACCCCAACCTCGGCGTCGTGTACGTCGACGAGGGCGTTTCGTTCGTCATGGCCGACATCCCCGGCATCATCGAGGGCGCAGCCGAGGGCGCGGGCCTTGGTCACGACTTCCTGCGCCATATCGACCGCTGCCGCCTGCTCGTCCACGTGGTCGATGTTTCCGGCAGCGAGGGGCGCGACCCCGTCGCGGACTTCGATGCGATCAACGCAGAGCTTTCGCAGTATTCCCCCGAGCTTGCCACCCGCCCGCAGATCGTCGTCGCCAACAAGACCGACATCATGGAGGACGAAAGCCTGCTGGAGGCCTTGCGTGCGCACGTCGAGCCGCTGGGCTTCCCCCTCTTTGCCCTCTCCGCCGCGTCCCACACCGGCACGCGCGAGCTCGTGCTCAAGATCGCCGAAAAGCTCTCCACGCTCCCGCCCGTCACGGTCTACGAGCCCGAGTACGTTCCCAAGCCCGTGAAGATCGACGCGAGCGAGCCGCTCAAGATCACCGTCGAAGACAACACCTACATTGTCGAGGGCAAGTGGCTTGAGAGACTCATGAACAATGTCAACTTCGGCGACTACGAAAGCCGCATGTTCTTCGACAAGATGCTGCGCGAGAACGGCGTTTTCCAGCAGCTTGAGGATCTCGGCATCAAAGATGGCGATATTGTCAGCATGTACGAGCTGGAATTCGAATATCAGCACTAAATTCTACCCGCGGGAGATGATCTCATGTCCGTCAGTCTGTGCGAGGACTGCGTTTATTACAGCTACGATGAGGAATCCGACAGCTACTACTGTGACCAGCAACTCGACGAGGATGAGATGGCCTATTTTCTGCGCGGCAAGCTGACCGCCTGCCCCTTCTACCATCCGGGACAGAGCGACTATTACCTCGCGGGAAAGCAGTAACGCATCATAACGAAAAAGGAACGCACTTTTTTGAGTGCGTTCCTTTTTTATCCCTTGTCGTGCGAGCGGAAATCGTCCTCCGCTGAAGGGGTTCACTCCCTTGCGCCGGGCAGAAAGCGCTGCTCGACTTCTTCCGCGCTCATCTGTCCGCCGGAAAGCTCCGTGAGCGCGGCGGAAAATGCCTCCACCTTCCCCACAGGCAGCAAGAAGCTCAGCGTCACCGCCGCGCCGTAGTCGCTCGACTCGATACGGCCCTCGTGATCTTCAATAATCAGCTTCACGCGCTCGAACATCGGGTACGGGCACTCGAGCAGCAGCACGGAAAAGGGCTGCATCCGCGCCTTGCCCGCTGCGTCAAGTGCGTCCTTCGCCGCCTTGGCGTAGGCGCGCGTCAGCCCGCCCGCACCGAGCAGAATTCCGCCGAAGTAGCGCGTCACGATGCACACGACGTTTTCGACGTTTTCGCGCTGGAAGACGTTGAGCATCGGCTGGCCTGCCGTGCCCTGCGGCTCGCCGTCGTCGCCGTAGCGAACGGTACCGTCGTGCAGGACGAAGCACCAGCAGTTGTGGCGCGCGTCGTAGTATTTCTTCTTCATCTCGTCGATGCGCGCGCGGGCCTCCGCCTCGCTCTCCACAAGGAAAACGTGGCTGATGAAGCGCGAGCGCTTTTCTTCAAACTCGCTCTCCGCGTTTGCGTATGGGACAAGGTACTCTGTCATGGTTTCAATGTTCCTTTCAGCGGGTTTTCTCCCACTTTTCCTTCGTGAGGGCGTAAAAAAGCGTTGGCCGCAGCGCATCGTCCACAAGCGCCGGCCTTTCACAGGTCAGCTGATAAGAAAAGCCGCACTTTTCGATCACGCGCTTTGACTTCTCGTTGCCGGCATAGTGCGAACACCAGACCCGCTGTGCGCCTTTATCCTCAAAGCAGTACCTCAGCAGCTCTCGCACGGCTTCAGGGATAAGCCCCTGACCCCAGAACGGGCGGCCGATCCAATAGCCGATTTCCGGCTCACTCCCGATTTCCGGCGCTTCCGTCGGAAACACGCCGATGGAGCCGACAGGCTCGTCGGGCCGTTCCTTCAAAATGACTGCAAACGTGTCCGGCTCCGAGAGGACGGTTCGGATGATCTCGCGGGAGTTCTCCACGCTCGTATGCGCCGGCCAGCCTGCGGCGGGGCCGACAAACGGATCCCCCGCGTATCGATAGCAGCTCTCCGCGTCGCTCTCGCACCACGGACGCAGGAGAAGGCGCGTCGTTTCAAACGTCATTCCTCCCAGTCCTCCTTCGGCTCGCGGTA
>DPGF01000009.1 GCA_003522105.1 Oscillibacter sp. | reverse complement strand
AAATATCATACTGATTCACTTCCAAGATAGAATAGGATAACAAGCCGTATGGGAACTCTCTATACGGCTACCTTGATGGCACAAAAGGCTTGTTATTAATTATATTGCAATTTAGCAAAAATTACAATATTAAGTCTGCGCCTGTCGAAAAGATGTGTTGAGAATGACAAGCTCGACGTCTGTGCCGCAATAGACAAAGAATAAGAAAAATCCCTCTGAAATCAATGATTTCAGAGGGATTTTGGTCCGAGTGAGGTGACTTGAACACCCAACCTCGACATCCCAAATGTCGCGCCCTACCAGTTGAGCCACACCCGGATATTCAATTTTTGCCATGATACCACGGCGAGCGGAAAAAATAAAGTTTTTTCTGTCTGTGGTCATTTATGTGGTCAAAGCCGATTTTATACCGCTTTCGGCAACTGGGGAAAGTCCCGCAAACGCAGGTGTTACAAGACTTTGCGGCGTTTCACCTTACCCTATCCCGAATACAACCACGGCACTCCCAAACCAGGCGCGATACCAACTTCGCTATACCCGGATACAACACATTATTATAGCAGGTCAAAATGCGTCTGTCCAGTCCTGTATATAGCTTTTATGGAATCCTGCGTTCTAATACACCATTGATTGCTTCTCACACAGATTAAATCTTCTATGTTAGGGTCAGGGTTGTTTCGACCTTTTGTAATTGCTCTGGAGTATACTCCGTACAAAGTGATGCCTCTATTGTATTTCCATCTTCATCAAAGAATTCAACGGTAAATGCTTTGCCGTTACCGAGTACATCGACAATGGTTCCTTCAGACCCTGCTTTGATCCCCGTTTCAGGATCATCATTTCTCAAGGTGACAATATCGAGCAGTTCTATCACGTTTTTTCTCTCGGCCAGATCGTGTTTGAGGTTTGCTTCTGAATTCGATTTCTCATGAGCTGCCGAAACGTAATGGGCGCCACGACCTCAAGGACGGGCCCAAAGGACAGTACGCGGATCAGCAACTCCGTTTCATCATTCTGGTCATATTGGAGTGTGATTCGATATAGCCGCTCGCCCAGCTTCTGCGTTTCCTTTTCAAAATGAGAGAAGTGCAACAGGACGCGCTCCAAACCATTGCGCTCGTCATGGAGGAGCAGAGTGAGCTCCTTGAGGCGTTCTTTCGGCACGGTCACAGAGCTTGAGTCATATTCTTCCAGCAGCATGCAGGATTGAATACGGGCCATGTTGACTGTATTCATCCGCCTCATCTCCGTCACTAAGATCCGGAATTTATCGTCCTTCTCGGAATACTCCAAGCGGTACGGATTACAGACAACGGAATGCCGGGCTCCGGTGTGTCCGCGGAACCGGATCCGCATCTTTCGATTCTCATGAATTGCCCGCAATACCATGCGAAAACAATGAACATAATTGGGATCGGAATAGAGATCTCCGTCTGCGTACTGGTCAAACCGGACGAAGGTATCATAAATCCTCTTATTGCTTTGGAGTCTCATCCATCAGACCCAGCGCCTCGACAATCTCGGCCTGTCGCTGCATCCGGCGGATCATTTCCTTTTCTGCAGAAAGGGAAATCTGATGCGGCAGCAGCGCATAGTCCTGGAACATGAAGCGGATCTTGTCGATCTCCTTGTCCGTATGATAGTGGCCGCAGTACCAGCGCTCGTAGTGCAGCCTTGACTCGATCGTATCAAGCCATTGCTCAGTGCTCTTAACACAGCAGTTCTAATTTAGTTGAAGCGCACTCAAGAGTGTATTAGAACGCAGGAATCACAGAATACAAACTGCTATATTTTCGCAAGCAGATGACGGCGCCGCCATAATGCAGCAATTTCCAGAATGCTTCCCTCAGAAGAAGTGAACTCTCGCATTAGTTCTTTAAGCGCGAGCGTGGCATACCCCTCAGAGGAGTATGCCACGCTCTTTTTGAACTATATCTCCTGCAAGAACGCAGGAATTTCCATCATTTTCTCAATAACTGTGCACCCCATGTCCAGTTTCTGGTTCCCGGATGTTGGATTGCGATAGCCCAAGCACGGGATTCCGGCACTGACTGCAGCTCTCATTCCCGTATCGGTATCTTCTACCGCAAGCGCGTTCCGCCCTTCAACTCCACACTCTCGCAATACCGCCTGATAAATGTCCGGATACGGCTTCCTGCGCTTCACGTTACTCCCGGTCTTCACGCAGCAGAACATCTGCCGTATTCCATAATACGAGAGCATTTCTTCCACCATATCGCTTGAGGTAGACGAGGCAACCGCCGCTTGTATTCCGTTGGCCTGCAATAAGCTCAACACTTCTTTCAGTCCTTCGTGCAACGGCACAGCATCCGCCCGCATCAATTGCATGGTCAGCGCATTCTGTTGGCGCTCAAGCTCTGGTTGGGAAATCTTCAATTGGTAGCGCTCAATCAGAGGTGTCCAAATATCCGCATGCGATTTGCCTGCCTGCTCTCCGAGTTCCTCGTGAATTCCGCAGCGGCTAAGCATCATTTTCTCTGCGCGAGCATGGTACGGTTCACTGTCAAAAAGAACACCGTCCATATCGAAGATAATCAGCTTTATCCTTCTTTCCTCGTCAGCAGGAAAATATGTTGTATCACGCCTATACATTTCTTACCGCATCAACAGACTCACGCGCCGCTCGGCAAAGAGCGGTAATATGATCGAAGTCGCCATTTGCGATATCCTTCTTGCTGCAAATCCAACTTCCACCCACTGCGCGAATATATGGGGCTTTCAGGTATTCCTTGAGATTGTCCCCATTGACCCCGCCGGTCGGCACAAAGGAAACTCTGGGAAACGGGCCGTTCAGCGCCTTCATTGCGGAAAGGCCGCCATAGATATTAGCAGGAAAGAACTTGACTGTATTGATTCCGCAGGCCACAGCCTTAATAATCTCTGTAGGCGTAACACAGCCCGGAATAACATCAACTCCATGCTCTACGCAGAACTTGACCACTTCCTCACAGAATCCCGGAGAAACGATAAACTGCGCGCCAGCACGAACAGCTTCCCGACATTGCTCGATGGTCGTTACAGAACCTGCACCGACAACAATATCAGGATCTGCAAGTGCCGCAATCTGCCGAATTGCTCCAAGAGCCACAGGGGTACGTAGGGTAACCTCTGCAACAGGAATTCCCCCATCCTTCATCGCTTTGATAAGCGGAGTGGCATCGTTTTCATTTTCGATTACAACAACAGGTATCACACCAACCTGTTCAAGGATGTCCATTACTTTACTCATAGTAACTCCTTCTACTCATTCACAATATATTGGCATTCCTTCCCCCGAAGTACGTCAATCACATTCTGCGCAGCGAGCAATCCCATTTTAAGGCTTGCCTCTCTAGTCGCTGCACCCGCATGAGGAGTGAGAATGCAATTATCAAGTAGCGCAAGCGGGCTGCCGCAGGCAGGCTCGATTTCCGTCGCATCCAGGGCCGCGCCATAAATCCGATGTTCCTTCAATGCCATGTAGAGAGCCGCTTCATCTACAATACCGCCGCGAGCAGCATTGATTAAAACCGCTGTTGGCTTCATCATAGAAAGCACTCTCTCATTGATCATGTTATTTGTCGTGTCGGTCAAAGGAGCATGAATGGTGATAAAATCCGCTTCACGGTAAATTCTGTCAAGATCGACGTACTGACCGCCGAATCGTTCCAGAAATGCATGATCCGGATAAGCATCGTTTGCAAGAATGTTCATATTGAACCCGGCTGCGCGTTGAACGACCCCTTTTCCAATGCGGCCAGTCCCAATCACGCCGATTGTTTTCCCCCATACCTCAAGCCCGGAAACAGGTTTCTCCTGCTTTCCGGCGCGCACCGCTGTATCCATGTGGCAAATGTTTCGTGCCATATTCAGCATTAAAGCAAAGGTAAAGTCCGCAACAGAATCACTGTTCGCCCCCGGCGTATTGGATACGAGAATTCCAAGTTGTCTCGCCGCAGGCAAATCAACCTTATCATATCCAACCCCGTATCTTGAGATCAGCTTCAGTTTTTTCCCTTTTAACAGGGTCTCTTTATCATAAGTCTCAAGTCCTGCGATTATCGCATCTGCCTCCGGCAAAAACACCGCCAGATCTTCCTCCAATGTGTGACCGTTGGTCGGAAGGCGGATCACTTCACAATCATTTTCCTCCAATAGTTGAACTGGCGCAGGGTCCGTAGCTGCAAAGGATCTCGGAGTTGCTAATACCTTATATTTTTTCATTGCTTTTCTCCGCAAGATTTCATCTTTTCATTTTAACTTCCAAAAACTTCTTTTGGGTTTTTGCGCATAATGCGTTCAAGCACCGCTTCTGATATTCCACTGTTATGCATAGCTGGGAGAAATGTTTGCAGCAGATAGTTCAGGCCAATATCTCCCCCATATGAAAGCATTCTCCGATTTGTCGTATCGAGAGAAAGCAGCAATCGCTTTACCCAACCGGCATCAAGGATCTCTTCGATGCGCCGGATTTCTTCCTTGTCACTGTGGTATTTGAAACGTCCTATTGTGTCATATTCCAAATAGGCTCCCTCAGCGCACAGTGTTTTTGCAACATTGCCATTTGGCATTGTCCTGTCCAGATGGCAGAAGATCATCTGCTCCGGTGGTAAATCGCAAGAGAGGAGATAATCCATGAGTTCCAGAGGATTTGAATCCCGATCTGTATGGATCATCAGCGGTACGTTGCAGCAGCGAGCGGCAAATGCTGCCGCAGCGAAAAGCTTTCGTTCCGTCTTACCAAGTCCTCTTTCCTCTAAAGCCGCTTTAACAATTCCGGCTCGATGCTTTGTAGCCTCTCCCGAAAAGACCAGATCGCAATTCTCATACATACCATCTGTTATTTCGCGGCAAAACAGCTTTTCCAAGTCGGTTTCTGTCATATCAAACAACCAATGTTCAGAAGGATAAAACCGCCGCACATGAAAGCCTGTGCTCGCAATTACTGTAATACCGGAACGGCGAGAAGCCTCGGCAAGCTCTGCCGCCATACGTCCGCAGCCGATCGGCTGTGCATCTACCACTGTGCAGCCGCCCGCAGCGCGGAGCAGCGAGAGCTCCTGTGTGCTTTTTTCGATATCATCTGCCATCAGAGCAGGATCCAATAACGCAGGAACTCCCTTTCGGAGCATGATATGCTCATGCATTTGGCAAAAACCGAGCGCCTCCGGGCTTATTCCCCCCAGTACAGTGGTAACCTTTTCAGCAGACATGTCAGTTCCACCGGGGGTTAGGAACGATCTGATCTTCCCCGTCGTTCCCTTTCAAAATGAGATGACGATAGCCACGCGTTTCGATTGTGCCATAATCGTGTCCTGCGTCTGCATCAAACGCGAAGAAAACAATCAGTGGATCATCACCGGAATTGATCGTGCGGTGTGCGTAGCCTCGAGGTACATAAACAGCTTGTCCCGCAGCGAGAGGAAGTGCGCGCCAGTCGCCTTCCTTGTTTTCAAGCATCATATACCCTGTCCCGCTCAAGGTATAGTAGATTTCGGCTGTCATCAAGTCCGTGTGGAAATGGCCCTTGGTCATAAAGTACTCATCACCCACCGTTCCCGGGTAAAGAATCGTCGTACCAAATGCAATATCGCCGGCTCGTTCAGGGCAGCCAAGCTCATAAAACTCATAGACCAGTGGATCCCCCTGCATAATGCGTTCCTGATACGCTTTCTCATCATGAAACATACCTCGCATTTGAGAAAGGTGCCGCTTTGTGATTTTTGCATTCTCAGAGAATCCTGTCTTCAGGTCGAAATCAAGGACAAACCCCGTGTCCCAGTTAAACTTATCTGTCATATCTTCCTCCATTACAGCGGACGTTTCGCAGCGTCGCTTAGGCGCTGAAGCAGTTCGCCCTCAATCGGCATATGGAACACCTCGGAAATCACCTGTGTCCACCCGTGGATAAAGTAGTTCCAGCCATCTTCGACGTGCAGGTGTCTGCTTTCCGCCTGTTGGTCCGCCTGCTTTTTGAAAAGGAGATCTCCTCTGTAATTGATCTCCCAAACAAGGGAGTCCTCGGGAAAAACAGCCTGATCGGTCAAGGGACTGCCGGGAGCATCCTTGCCAAGGCCCGTTGCATTAACAATGAGAGAGTGCTTTTTCAGCGTAGAAAGCAGTGCATTGTTATCCGCAGGAGCAGGAGAAAGCACAAAGTCCAGTTTTACTGCCGGATTGATACTCTTCAAGACCTCTCGCGCAGAGTCCAGACGAGGCTGGCTACGATTGGCGATGATGATATGCTTCGGTACATTATCGCCGAATTTTTCCTGACTGAGATACACCGTCATAGCCAGGCTGCTTCCGCCGGCGCCGAGGAGCAGCACATCTCCATCGTACTCGCTCCAGTAATTCCGGGGGACAAAATGCTCCAACGCAAGGCCACTGGAGATGGGATCTTTTGCGTGAGCGCAAAACTTTCCATCTTTCTTTGAAAGAGAACTGACTTCGCCAAGCATCGTTGCGAAGGGATCAATTTCGTCAAATTGATCCTTGCAAGCCCGATAAAGATCCAGCTTGTGTGTTGTGACCAGTGCACCAAGCGACAGAGGATCATTTTTCAGAAACTCAACCGCTTCTCTATATTGTTCCGCAGGGGAGTGCGGCTGAAAATCGATACCCTTGATCTGTGCGTCCAGACCAAGCAACTCAGCCCATTTGGGAAACACTCTCATAATCGAAGACTGCCCCGTCGTAACACCAATAAAGTAAAATGTAGGCTTTTCAGCCTTATGGTAGACGTTCATAACGAGTACCCCTTCCTCAAATAAAATTCGGAGGCAGGTGAATCACCTGCCTCCGTGCAAAAATCAGTCTTTGTAGTCGCAAACGATCTTGCCAAACGGAAGATACAGGTCTCCCTTGCCATAGTAGCCGCCAATAATCTTTTTCGGCTCAAGCAAATAAGTCGGATCGATCTCGCTGCGTTCAAAGGTTACCGAGGCAGGACCGCCAAAGAACTTCCCCTCCTGCGCTGTAAACTCTCCGGGGGTAAGAACAAGCTGACGCAGCGGCTCGCCGTTTTCCTCGGCGCTGGGAATGTACTTGAGGGAAAACACACCATCGCGGCTCCAGGGAATCTCATTCATATCAGCAATATAGCGCGGAACGACCAGTGCCTTTACGATCTGATGACCGAGACGATTCGTCTGCGCACGCACTGCTTCCATCTCGGGGACAATCTCAATCTCTGCCATTTTCTTCTGATAACCCCAAATCTCTCGGCCTGCCGTCAGCGGAAGGTGGCTATCAACATAGAGGAACGGTTCATAGTCGGCCTCGTAGTCTTTGTATTTCACCTGAACATAAATCGCCGTTTCACTGAACGCGCCCTGCGTAGTACCCAAGTCAAAATGAGACTGCCAAACAAACACCTTATTTGTTCTGGCTTCAAGCGGCTCAGGAATTACTTTCTCAATGTTCTCAATGTCTGTTTCATACACGACCAAATGGATATCCATGTCCTTCCAAACCAGAGGCGGCTTGCCATAAAGGTCAGATACTACAGGGTTGGTAAATCCCCATTCTTCTTGTTTCAGCATTTCAACATCCTCCTTATGCCTTTTAGAATGTATTATCATTCTTGCGTTTTACTATAACATAATCATGTATTTCTGTCAACACGTTTTGTTTACTCAATATTATAAAGGTTCTTCCAGTTTCTTTCATTATTTCTCAAATTTTGCTTTACAAACATGATAATGTTTGATATGCTTAATAAAGGAAATTCTAGGAGGCGATAATAATGTACTTTATCTCTTACGACCTCGGTACCGGCGGCGTAAAAGCTTCACTCTACGACCGTGACTTTACATCGCTTGCCAAGTGCTTTATCGAGTACCCGACCTACTATCCTGCAGACGGGTGGCATGAGCAACGTCCCGAGGACTGGTGGCGCAGCGTTTGCCGGAGTACCCATATGCTGCTCTCACAAACCGGTGTAGATAACCGAGAAATCGCTTGCGTAGCGCTTTCCGGGCACAGTCTTGTAACTGTTCCTATTGATGAGGGAAAACAGGTTTTGCTTGATCAAGTCCCCATCTGGTCTGACAGCAGAGCGTCCTTACAGGCAGACAAGTTCTTTCAGATAATTAACGAAGCTGATTGGTATATGCGAACCGGAAATGGGTTTCCTCCCTCCTGCTACTCTCTCTTTAAGTTGATGTGGCTCAAGGAAAACCAGCCCGAACTCTTTTCGCACATAAGCAAAATTCTCGGTTCTAAGGACTATATCAACTTCCGGCTGACCAACAATGTGTTCACCGACCACTCATATGCCTCCGGTTTTGGTGCATATGACCTGAGCCAGCACAAAATCATTCCCTCTTTCCTCGATGCCGCCGGGATTCCTCTCTCCATTTTCCCTGACATCGTTCCGTCTCATCAGATCATCGGCAGCGTAACAGCGGAGGCTTCTTTGCAATGTGGTTTGGCGGCAGGCACCCCCGTTGCTTGCGGCGGTGTCGACAACGCATGCATGGCACTCGGCGCCGTCGGTACGGTCCCCGGAAAAGTGTATGTTTCCCTCGGATCTTCAAGTTGGATTCCTGTCAACTCAACTCAGCCCGTTTTGGATGTCAAGCGCCGCCCATATGTCTTTGCACACATCCAAGAGAACATGTACACCTCTGCCTATTCCATTTTTGCTGGCGGTTCTTCCTTGCGCTGGATACGTGAAACTATTTGCAGCGAGCTTGGCAAGGATGCTTACTCCGCGATGGATCAAATGGCTGATTGCATTCCCGTTGGCGCAAACGGCGTCTTCTTTAATCCGAGTCTCGCCGGAGGAACGCGACAGGATAAAAGCCCAAACATTCGCGGCGCATTTATCGGAATGCACCTTGGCACAACACGTGCAGATCTAATTCGCTCCGGTCTGGAGGGCATCGCCCTGAATCTGAAGCTGTCGCTTGAAGCATTATCAGAGCATGTCACAATTGACCCGGAACTGTTGTTCTGCGGCGGCGGCAGCAAAAGCAAAGTTTGGATGCAAATGTTTGCAGATGTCTTCAACAGTAACATCATCAAAACCAACGTCGATCAGGACGCAGCGTCTCTCGGTGCAGCAGCCATATGCGCGCGTGCATGTGGTCTGTGGAGCAGCTATGACTCCATTCCATCGTTACATAAAATTGAAAACGTCTATCGCCCCATTGCGCAAAATGTTACTGCTTATTCGGAGCTTCTTCCCAAGTTCCAATACATCTGCAATATGCTCTCTGATTTAGGTGATTACCTCGCTCAAACATAAAAAGGAAGAGAGCCTTTTCCGACTCTCTTCCTCTAATCCGAATACTCTTTATTTTCTTCCTTCAAGATATACACTATATTCGTACTTATCCGCAACGATTTTAATTGACGCATATTCGATCGGTCCCTGCTCTGTACAGGATATACGCCGCACAAGGAGCAACGGGCTGTTGAGTGGAATACGCAGAATTTGTGATTCCGTAAAATCTGCACTTATTGCCGAAATGTGCTCAGTGGCGTTGGTTAAGATGATATTATAATCCTTCTCCAGCATGTTGTATAAGCCAACAAGACTTCCCGCCTTTGCCTGAAGCCCTGGCAATTCATTGGTTTTCAGGTAGTTTTTAATGATAGCGATCGGTACCCCATCCGCATATTGTACACGCTGAACAAGATAGACCTCTGTCCCAATCGGCACCTCCAGTGCTGAAGCGACCGCCGGACGGGCGTCTACGATCTCAATGCTCGTGCCTTCCGTTGTCACCTTATACCCTCGCCTGATCAGCGTTTCCGTAATTGAGGTAATGCTGTTAAGCCGTTGAGTCGTCGAGGTATCGAGCACCATCGTGCCGCGCCCCTGCTTAACGTCAAGGAATCCCTCCGCCGCCAGAATACTAATTGCCTTTCGGATCGTTGTCCGGCTGACAGCGTACATATTTTCAAGATCCGCTTCGCAAGGCAGTAAGTCTCCCGGCTTATAACTTCCTTCTTGGATAGCGCGTTTGATAGAAAAATAAACTGTGCGGTAGGCAGGAATTCTTCCCATGCTACGCTCCTCCTATAATATCATTATTTTCTGTCATTTAGTAATGTTTCGTTTTTTATACTATATCGAATATTTCGTTTTTTGTCAAGAATCATTGAGTAAATTGCATATATGCAAGTGTTAAAACATAATTCTATTTTTTATCATATGGGAGGTTTTTATGTTTCGCGATATTACCTGCCCGCAGTGCGGGCTGTGCATCAAAGAATGCATTCTGCAAAACGATGCAATCAAGCCAACTTCCACCGGTGTGCAAATCGATCTCAGCCTGTGCATCTCTTGCGGGCACTGTACCGCCGTTTGTCCCACAGATTGTATGGACAATCCCCTGGCTCCGAAGGAAGATTTGATTGATTCCATTCTCTCGCCGGAGGCCGCTGAGCGCTTTCTCCGGACGCCACGTTCAGTACGGTACTATGAAGATCGTCCCGTGGACAAAGCCACCCTTCTTCAGCTTCTTAACATTGGGCGCTATCCGCAAACCGGAGAAAACTCCCAGGGCATCGGTTATATTGTTGTCAGCGGCCGTGACAAGCTGAAGAAGATCAACGATCTGTATTGTGAGATTTTCCGCGAACTGCCGAAAGACGATCCCGCCTACCCTTACGTAGAGCACACGGTGTGGCTGCAAGAACACTACGGGCATGATGCTCTTTTTTATAATGCACAGCATCTTATTCTTGCTGTCAGTGACAAGGATTTCTCGCGCGGGTCAAAGAACGCCCAATTCTCTCTGACATTTATCTCGCTGCTTGCTCCTTCGCTCGGACTTGGCACCTGCTGGATTGGCCTGTTGGAATTCTTGATCTGCCATGAGGCTTATCGCGACCGTTTTGCATCACTTATCGACATTCCTGCTGACAAAAAAGTATGTGGCTGTATGATCACAGGCTATCCGGCCGTTCACTTCCGTCGCCTAGTTGAACGCGCACCTTTGCAGGTCGAATGGAGGTAGCGCAATACTATCAATAATCGTAGCGTTCTCTTTTGAAGTATAGAAGCCCCTTCTTATACTATCGCGCAATCGCTCATAAGGCGGCAGAAAAAAGTGAGCATTCGGTGCAAACCGGATGCTCACTTTTAATTATCACGAAATGTTGTCTTATGAGTTGAGCCGCGACAGAATATAAAGAAATGACGCAACCGAAGTCACGCTGCTTCCGCAGGAACGCAATGATTTTCCTTCATTCTCACGACCTGCTTTTCCCTTCTGTGCCGCAGCTATTAGAAGTCAAAATGATCCGGATTCCCGCCTGTACGAAGGTCTCGGTTCAGTTCGTCGATTTCCGCCATCTCATCTTCCGTCAGAGAGAAGTCAAAGACCTCAAAATTAGAGACAATGCGCTCTTTGTGGTTGGACTTAGGTAGAACAACGCTGCCTCGCTGCAGGTGCCAGCGCAACACAATCTGCGCAGCCGTCTTGCCATGTTTCTCTGCAATTTCATTGATCTTCTGATCCGACAGCACCGGGCCATTTTGTCCGCCAAGAGGGCTGTACGATTCATATACCATTCCATATCGTTTGCACAATTCAATCAACGGTTTCTGAGATAAATACGGGTGGCATTCAAACTGGTTGACCATAGGCATAATCTTTGCTTCGCTCTCCAGTTCAGCAATGTGCTGGCTATGATAATTACTAACGCCGATGGCTCGAACTGCGCCAGTCTGATACAGTTCCTCCAGCACGTGCCAGGCCTTCACATGGCCATCCGCAGGCCAATGAATCAAGTAAAGGTCCAGATAGTCCGTTCCAAGCCGTTCAAGCGATTCTTTAAACGCATCCAGCGCTCTACCCTTTCGGATATCGTCATTCCACAGCTTAGATGTAAGAAACAGCTGATCTCTGGGGATCCCGCAAGTTTTAATGCCTTCACCCACACTGCACTCATTTCCATACACGGCTGCCGCGTCAATATGACGGTATCCCGCTTCCACTGCCCAGCGCACCGAATCTGCCGTAGCCTGACCCTCAGGAGACAGATATACGCCGAGACCAATTGCCGGAATCTCAACGCCGTTTGATAATACACGTTTCTCCATAATTATTTCATTTCCTTTCCTTTAGCACTTCTATAATCACAAATCGGATCTGACTTCGTAATATTACACCCTGTCACACCTGTGAGGATTATAAAACAGCCTACATAATCATACCATTTAAGCGGTTCTTGCAACAGAATCGCCCCACTGACAACTGCAACAATTGTTGAAATTGTGATCAGCACCGATGATTGTGTCATCGCCAAATTGGCAATTGCAACATTGTTCAACCAAAAGCCAAGCAAGGAGCACCCGATTGAAAGAAAGATGAGGTATCCATATACGCGCGGCTCACGAATGAAATCAACATACTCGTTCATGCTCCCCTCCAAAAGATGGCGTCCAAAGGCAATCCCCGAAAAGGCAACAGCAGCGCTCCACATCATGATTGCAGTAATCTCTGTTACCGTTTTGTAGGAGGAAAGCTTCCGTGACAAAATCCTATTCAGCGAGGACGCCAAAACACAACCAAGCATAAGCAAGCGGCCAATATTAGAGCTATCATGAACGTCAAAATCAAATACATTTGTGAAGATCACACCGCTTACCGCAAGGACCATAAACGCCGCTTCTGCCTTTCCGACCGGCTCTTTCAGGATAAGATAACCCATAAGTGATGCCACAACCGTAGATAACGAGCATAGCATCCCGATTTCCGCAGTAGAGATGTAGCTTATTGCCGTATACTCCAAAATGTTATAGAGCACAGGCATAAGAAGGCTGAGTCCCAAAAGAGGAACAATGTCCTTCTTTTCAAAATGCAATCGGATTTTCCCAAACACCCACAGCAGCAGAAGGACTCCTCCGCTAATCAAGTATCTGGTTGCAAGCACATCGATAATGAAGGCACCGCTAATTTGACTGATGCGCTTTGTCGCATACCACGACAGCCCCATAATCACCGCCGAGCCTGTACCCGCCAGAAATCCGACCGTCGCTTTTTTCACCTCGCACCTCCTCTGTCCTTATCCGCAAGCAATGTGCAAAGAGCTGGCAGTAGGATCATCTGACAGCTCTTTGCACACCTTTCGGCAAGGAATCGAAAGATATTAGAAATTGATTTCAGAAGGGTCTCTGAACTTTCGCTCTTCCTCTCGAAGCGCACGCGCCTGTCGAGTGAATTCTGCATCCATTGCAGCTCCGCCCTGCGTCTTTGCAATCTCCCATAGTGCTTCATTCTCCGCCGTTCCAGGGAGCTGCATAGAGACATTGAAGATTTCCTTACTGAACGGGATAATCTGCTGGATCCCGCGCATGTCATACGCCATCTTGTACATTTCCTTATGCATCGTGAGCGTATAGGGCGAAAGCTTGAGCATACGTTCCGCAAAATCCATCGTTGTCTCCTCCAGTTTATCGACCGGGACACAACGGTTGCAGAGGCCGAAGCGATATCCTTCGGGTGCGGTAATGGTATAGCCTGTAAACGCCTTTTCTTTAGCGATATTCATAGGCAGCTTCCACGCATCCCAGGGCAGATACAGGGTATAGGACATATTCATGGCATATTCGGTGTTGTCAAACACTGCGTTGTCTGCAGAACAGATGCAATCACAGGACATCGCAATCAGCCAGCCGCCGCCAAGAACCGTTCCCTGCGTCATGCAGATCGTAGGCTTGCGCATATTGTAAATTTTAAGCCACGTGTCAACCTCTTCCCAGGTGTTTTCGCGGCGGTCCGCAAAGGACACTACGCCATCCTCGTTTGCGTTAAGCGACACGGACGGATCTCCCGTATCAAAGCCACAGCAGAAATCGTCACCCACGCCGCCGAAAATAACCACGCGAGCCTCCCTGTCCGCGGAGGCCATGTCTACCGCTTCCATAAAGTCGTGCCACATCTCGCCATCGATCCGATTTCCGTGATCAGGGCGATTCAGCAGAATCTTGACAATACGTCCCTTTGGAGTATCGATTTTCTGGTAAATAACCGGTCCATTTTCTCTCATTGGTAATCTCCTTTATATAAAATTAAGAAATAAGCAGAGTTTTACTCTCGTATGGCATACGGTTCAGTGCATCAACGATTTCGATTGCAGAAGCGACGTTGATTCCCACTCGCTCTACGCCCATCTCAGCAAGCGCAATAAAATCTTCTCGCGTCCGAACACCGCCGGCAACCTTGAGTTTAATTACGTTACCGCAGTGCTCCTTGATTTGCTGTACCTGCGCAAGATCCAGCGTTCCAGGAATCCACCCTGTCCCCGTTTTGACAAAATCGGCTCCGCTTTCCATTACAAGGTCGCAAGCACGCAACACCTCATCGTCCGACAGAGCGCGAGTCTCGATAATCACCTTTGTTTTGACTTTTTTATCTGTCATACCGATGATTTCCCGCAGCTCATTAAGTACATACTGTCTTTCTCCGGACTTAAACTTACCGATATTCATCACAATGTCCATTTCCTCCACGCCATCGCGAAGCAGCTGCTCTGCTTCCACAATCTTCGTCAGCGTGGTTGCTGCTCCTGCTGGAAAGCCAACCGGCGAACCAACATAGACGCCGTCTACGCCCTTGAGCATTTCCGCCGTCTCTTTTACCCAGCAGGGAAGTACATGCACATTGATAAACCGGTACTTTTTTGCAAGTGCCACAACCTCTTCAATGTCGCTGTATCCGTGATGAGTCCGCACAGCGCTGATATCAATCATCGCCGCAGCCTCTCTTCCGGTTAGAATCATTCTAAGAACCTCATTTCCATTTAAATCGCTGTAAAGCCTCCATCCACCGGCAACGCAATTCCGGTAATAAACCTTGCTCGATCCGAAGCGAGAAACACCGCTGCATATGCTACATCTTCCGGGTGACACATGCCCAGAGGCTGCACCTCAAGATAGTGATTCTGTTTTCTTGATGCTTCTTCAGGCGAAAGCGTTGCAAGATAGTTCTTCCACATTTCCGTTTCACAGGTTCCGGGGCATATCGCATTTGCGCGAACACGGTAGGGCGCATAATCATAGGCAATGGACCTGGTCAATCCCAGCACGCCGTGTTTCGCCGCGCAATACGGCGGATCATTGTGAGATGCTGTCAGTGCCGCTGCAGAGGCAATGTTCACAATGCACCCCTTGCTTTGACGCAAATATGGCAAAGCGAATTTACTGCATAAAAACGGTGCTGTCAGGTCAATGCGAATCAAGCGTTCCCATTCATTTTCGTCAATGTTCTCAGCCAACGCATCTTCGCACAATACTCCGGCGTTATTTACCAGAATATCAATTCTTCCGCAGATCAATACTGCCTGCTTGATCATATTGCAAATGTCTTCTGAATCGCCAAGGTCTGCGTAAACAAAATGAGCGCAATAACCGTGCTGCCGCAGATCCTGCTCAGTCCTGTCGCCGTCCTCCCTGCTGATATCGCAAAAGACGACCTCTGCGCCTTCCTTGCAGAATTCCTCCACAATTGCTCTTCCGATGCCTCTTGCTCCACCCGTTACAATCGCTTTTTTGCTTTCAAGCTGCATTTTTTCCTCCCTTTTATCGGTCTCATGTCCGAAAGACATGAGACCGATAAAGCATAGTTCCAATCAGCTAATCTCCGAGTGGTTTAGGCGGAGGCAATCTCCGGATTGCCCTTCTTGTCATTCTTGTCGAGCAGGCTGACAATGATATATGCAACAGCAGCAGGCAGGAAGGAGAAAATGCTCAGCAGCGTGGTGCTTGGAACGATGCCAGCCATGTTCAGAGCAATATAGATAAAGCCAACGATCGTAGATGCAATCGCGCCCTTGGCCGTGCCCTTCTTCCAGAACAGGCCGCCGATAAACGGCGCAAAGCAACAAGCTGCGCAGAAATTATACATCGCCCAGAGCAGATCAAGAATGCTGGAAAACTGGAGTGCAATAACGGCAGCCCCAACCGTAAGGAACAGATGGCAGGCAAAGTCGCCCTTCTTCAGCGTTCCTTCCGATGCGTCGGGATTGATCATCCCACGATAAATGTTGTGCATGATAATCGTGGAGAACGCAACGAACATCGTATCGATCGTAGACATAATCGCCGCAACAACAGCCGCAATCAGAAGCGCGGCAAAGAAACCGGGCAGCACATCGAGCGCCACTTTAAAGAAGACGCTATTCGTGGTGTCGCCAAAGAGCACATAACCATACATGCCGATAAATGCAGGCATCAGCGCGCAAGGAATCATAATAACGACAGAGAGGATCAACGCACGGAAAGATGTCTTCTCGGACTTTGCAGAAGTAATGCGCTGTACCGTGCACTGCTCGCAAAGCGCTGCAAGCGAAATCGGGACAATCGTGATCAGGATAGCAGCGAAACCGTCGGCACCCATATCAAAATAGCTTGCAGGGGCAAGTCCGTTTGCGACGGCCTCAGTGACAAGGCCAAGTGCGCCTCTGCCCAGAACGATAAAGAACGTGGCAAGAAGGCTGACGATGATGATAGCGACCTGCACAACAGATGTCGCGCACGCCCCCAAAAGGCCGGAGATACAAGAGTACGCCATGACGACAACAGCGATCACCCATACGCCCAGCGTACCATTGAAGCCAAGCGCCTCAAACAGCGCTTTGCCCGCCATCAGCTGAGCGGCGATATTTGCAATGTAGGAAAGTGCTGTCGTTACGCTGAAGATAACAGAGGTCATCTTCTCACCATAACGCGCATTCAGAATTTCAGGAAGTGAAATATAGCCGCACTTATAAACACGGTGATTCAAAACCAGTGCAACTGCCAAATAGCTGAGAGCGCAGCCGATGCCGTACCACGCGCCGCTCAGGCCGACCGCTGCGCCGCTTGCCGCGCCGCCGACGACATAACCGTTACCAATGTGTGAACCGACAGCGGAGCCAATGATCATCAGCGTTGTACAATTTCTGCCGGCGCTGATAAAATCGTCAAAATTCTTGCCGTATTTTCTTCCCATCCAGCTAATCGCAATCATGCCAACAAAATAAAGCGCCATAACAATTACGATCAGGGTCATTGTCGAGGAATTAACCATTTTCTTTTCTCCTTTGATTTTTATAATCTGGGTATTCGATTGCGGTTAATTTTTATCTGAACAGACGCTTTTACCGCCCGAGGAACTCACACATAGGCCCGTTCTCGTTCTCGGTCAAGGAGGTCAGTCCGCGCTTGCAGTCTTCCGTCTGATAAATCATTTCTGCCACTGCTTCTTCTTCCTTGCGCAGTTCTTCATAATTGGGAAGGGTGGCACGGCGAACACACTCTTTAAATGCGCGAGCTGCAATCGGCGCAGCCTTGGACATTTTCTTTGCGAACTTCAGGCCAACCTCATCCACGGTCTCATCGGAGACCACTTTGCTGACCATGCCCATATCAAAAAGCTGCCGTCCGGTAAAGTTCTCGTTCAGGAACATGTAGTCCATCATACGGTTGCGGCCAATCCAAACCGGCAGGCGAAGGCTCGCCATGCCCCACGAACCAACAGTGCCGTAGTAGATGTCTCCATCATGCATTTGGAAGCTTTCACCGGCAATTCGAATATCAAATGCGCTGAACACCGCTGCACTTCCACCGAAGCAAACGCCGCGAGCTGCCACCAGCGTGGGTTTGGGATAGAAATCAACACGCGCGACGAGTTTCCCGCCGAGTTCGGAGAACGTTTCCTTAATCTCACCTTCGCCGCTCCATTCCTCATCGATGTCGTCGAAATCGGCACCCATCGAAAAATTCGGTCCTTCGCTATTCAGCATGACGCATCGAACAATGTCGTTCTTTTCAAACTCATCGAGTGCATCGAGGACTTCCACCAGCATACGCTTTGTAAAGCTGTTTCGGGGTGGATTGTGGCTTAACGTGATAACGCCTACTCGTTCATCAACATTAACCTTGATCTGGGTATAGTCCATTTGATCTCCTCCTAACATTTTTCGTCAAATTGTTGCCATTTGTAAAGATAATTATCTTAGGTGTATTGATAATACTATAATTATCTTTTCATGTCAATTCATTTCGGTTTTCTCCGCATAGAAAAACATGCCGTTATTTTGTGTAATTTGCTTATTTTTTCGCTATATATCAATATATTTCTCGACTCAATTCATTTTTATTGCATTCCGCCATACTTTCAAATCAATTATCGCAGTAGTGTTCCACTTGTCCGCATAGTAATATATTCGCTTTTTAAGATATTCATAGTTATCTTTATTGACAACATCACAGGCATGTGTTATTCTTCTACATGCCACCTCTCATTTCATTTATAAGGAGATTATTATGAACATTTCTAACTACGCAGTCGGCACAACTCATCTCGGTCTTCCCACAGCCTGCTACGATGAAACCGTTTCCTTTTATCAGGGACTCGGGTTCACCGAAGCATTTTCGATGACCTTTGATGACGGCGAACGCCTTATCTTCCTGCGTCTCAAAGGTCTGCTTCTTGAGATCTACGAGAGCTCTCAGTGTGCCGGCGTCCCCGGTGCAGTCGATCACATCGCAATCGATGTAACGGATATCGAGTCCGTTTTTGATGCCATCAAGGCCGAAGGCTATGTCCTGCTGGACGATCATGTCTGTTCTATGCCGTTCTGGGCAAACGGAGAGAAGTATTTTACCATTCAAGGGCCTAATAAAGAGAAAATTGAATTCGTGCAAATTCTGTAACAGATCCTTCTCTGAGGTACCAACTTTTTAGGCCACAGGCATCTTCCCGTTAGCAGAAAGCGCCACCTCTAACACAGCAGCTCCAATTCAGGTGAAGCGCACGCAATGGTATATTCGAACGCACGATTCCATAAAATGCCAAAAGCTGCACACAGGACTGGGCAGGCTCATTCTAACCTGCTATAATGATAGACTATATTCGGGTATAGCGAAGTTGGTATCGCGCCCGGTTTGGGAGCAAGGTCAGGCTGGTTTGACTCCAGTCACTCAGATCAGCAAAACAGTCTGTTCTATCGCAGAATAGACTGTTTTTGCAATTTTTTCCACTTTTTCTTTCACTTTTTCTTTTTGCAGTACAGATTTTATCGTCACTTTTTATTGTCACTTTTTTCTTTGATGTGAAAACAAGGGAAACGGTGGTATACTATCCACAAGTTAATGAGCAAGCCGAGGCATTCGCCTCGGCTTGCTTTTCTAAAATCGTCGATAGCTTTCCATGCTAATGCGGACTATAATATTAAACCAATGTCCTAATGGCGGCGAATGTGCAAAGCGGAAAGCGGATAATCCTTTTCATAAAACCTCCTGTTTTCGAAACTTTATGAGATTTCTTTGTCAGCGCGGGAACAGCCGCAGGCCATTCGATGCGATGGCCTGCGGCTGTCGGTAATCTTTGATTATGGCATCCCACGCCGTGGGGTGACCCTTCCACGTGGAAGGGAACGCTGATCTGCATCAATTCTAAATCTGTCATTTCCGCCGGCACACCCCGAAGAGGCTTCTCTGCCCCTGTGGGGCAATTCGTTTTCTGTGCGGTGGAAGCGAAACTTCTCGCGCAGGTCAGCCCGACCTTTTCGCAAGAAATTGAGGATCGGTCTGCGGGCATCCTGACTCGAAAAAGTGGTGAAGCCATTTTTTCGACAGCTGAAAACCACCAGTTTACTGATGGTTATGATTCTTGCGGCAGGAAGAAGCAAGCTGCTGCCGCAGGCATCAGGTCAGGGGAGAAAAACCGTAGCTGTTGGACAGCGCGTCAATTTTCTGCCCTGCCTTGCACATGGGACAATCCTTGACAAGGCTGGTCACATATCCAGGGATATCCTCCGGTGAAAACAAGCTGATCACGGGAATGTCGCCCACCTGCTTCAAGGCGCTGAAGACAGCTGCGACCCCCTGCGTGGTGCCTCCGTAATACTCGATGCACTCGAGCGCGCGAGCCGCGGTCTTTCCCGAATTCACCGTGGAGATCAGCAGCAGGACATTCTTTTCAGACACCATGGGGCGAAGATTATCCCGGAAGATCAGAAGTCCGTTGGAATCGTGCTCCGGTGTGACGACGCAGACATTTTTTTCACTGCTCAGGGAAAAGAGATTCTTCTGAGAGAGCTGGCGGGCGAGAAACGTACCGATGACCTCGCTGCCGTCCAGGCAGACGACCGTATCGATCTCCTTTTCATAGACATAGTGATTGGCAAGAGAGGCGGCAGCGATATTGGCCATTGCACATTCATGCTTCATGCGGGTGATGTCGAGATAATGGCTGTTGTGAGAGTGGCGGGTCGCAAAATGCCCATGGTATGCGGTCAGCTTCAAATCGTTTGCTTCTCTGGATTTGATGATCATTGCGCTCATAGCTCCATCCTCCTTTTTGTCTGCCAAAGTCCTGAATACAGGCAATGTTTTCCCTTACATTGTGTAGACCGCAGCGGCGCGGAAGCCGTTCGGCAGCGCAAAGAGAACCTCGGGAGAGATCTTCCGGATCACTCTCCCGACCCGCTGCGCGGCAACGACAACGGCCGAAAAGCGAAGCGGTACGATGTCAAGATCCGGCACCGCGTTGATCGGAAAAGAGAGAATTCAGCGATTCTTTTTAGCTTCCAGAAAGTCGTTCAGTTCGGAATTGATGATATCCGTGATGAACATGTGGCCCGGGGCATGGGTGATAGCAATGGGCGGCTTCGCATTTTCGACCGCCGCCTGCGGCGTCACGCCGCAGGGCCAGAACACGGGAATCTCACCCTCGTAGAAATCAACCGCCTCGCCGTAGTCAGGCTTCATCACATCGGCAACGCCGACCTCGGCGGCGTCGCCCATGTGGACGGGCGCGCCGTGGACATTTGGCATTTTGACGGTGATGTCATACGCCTTTTTGGCGTTTTCCGGCGTCATGGGGCGCATAGAGCAGACCATGGGGCCGCAGAACGGACCGGCCGGCTCGGTCATGATATTGGTCTTGAACATCGGTACATTGCGACCCTGCGCGATGTGACGGATCTCGATGCCCTCGCGCATGAGCGTTTCCTCGAACGAGAATGAACAGCCGATCAGGAAGCCGACATAGCCCTCTTTCCAGTAGTCGCTCACATCGGTCAGCTCCTTGCCATCCCACTTGCCATCGCGGTAGATGCGATACTTGGGAATGTCGGTGCAGATATTGCCGCCCTCGCCCATATCGTGCGTCTCGGGCGTACCTCGGATAATCTCAAGGATCGGGCAGGGGAAGGGGTTGCGCTTGGCAAATTTCTCAAAATCTCCCGCGTATTCCGGCGGAAGGATGATAAGGTTGGCCTGTGCGTAGCCGCGACACATACCGGCGGTTGGGAAGTCGATGACACCCTCGCGGATAAGCTTGCGAACCTCGCTCGGCTTCTTATCGATATAAGGGGTAATATCAAAGGCCATGTGTCGTTCCTCCTATTACTATAATTTTTTGCGTTTTAGGGCTGCGTCAACGATTCATGGCGCCGCGCAGGCAGCGCAGCGCAGCGCGCTGGGCAAGCAGCGCCTCCTGTGCGGCGGTGATGGACACCTTTTCAAAGCGCACCCTGTCGCCCGCTTTGAGTTGGGCGAGGATGCGGAAGTCTGCGGAGATGACGTTGGCGATCTTCGTGTAGCCGCCGGTGGTCTGGCGGTCGGCCAGCATGATGATCGGCTTGCCCGCCGACGGCACCTGAATCGCACCGAAGGCAATGCCGTCGGAGATGATGTTGCCGTCCTTGATGTGTTCGATCAGCTCGCCGTCAAGGCGGCAGCCCATGCGGTCGAACTCCGGTGTAAGGGTGTAAACACTGCTGAGAAAGGTCATAGCGCCAAGCTCGGTGAAGGCATCGTCCTGCGGGCCGAACACGACACGCAGTTTATACTCTGCGCGCGGCACGAACTCAGGCGAAATGTGGCGCACGCCGAGGTTCTTAAGGTCGGTCTTGGGCGCGCGGAAGGCGATGACGTCGTCCTTTTGCAGCTTGCGGCCCTGATAGCCGCCGATCTTCGCTTTCATGTCCGTTGAGCGGCTGCCCATGACCACGGGGATATCGAGTCCGCCCGCGAACGCCACGAAAGCGCGGCAGCCGGTGCGCAGCATGGTGAAGCGCAGCGTCTGACCCGCGTTCACGGAAACGGCGCGGTAGGTGTCGATGCTCTGACCGTCGAGTGTTGCGCTGAGGTCTCCGCCGGTGATGGCGATGATGTTGGGCGCATCAAAGCGGAGGTGGGGCCCCATCATCGTGCATTCGAGCACAGCCTCGCCCTCATCGTTGTCGACGAGGATGTTGGCGATAGACGCGCTGCGCGGATCCATCACGCCGGAGACGGACACGCCGTACTGCTGGTAGCCGATGCGGCCGAGATCCTGTACGCTGGTGAGCATGCCAGGGTTGAGAATGGTGATGCTCATGCCTGCTCCGCCTCCTTTCTCGGGTAGGTGTGGACCGTATAGCCGCTGGAGGCCTCCAGCGCAGCGATACGGTCAAATTCCGCCTGATCGATGGCGTAGAACTTGATGTACTGGCCTGCCTTGGGCAGGATGGGAACGGCGCGGTCAGGGTCGTACATGCGCACGGGCGTGCGGCCGATAAGCTGCCAGCCGCCCGGGGAGTCGATGGGATATACGCCCGTCTGGCTGCCGGCGATGCCGACGCTGCCGGCGGGAATCCTGACACGAGGTTGGGCAAGGCGCGGCGCGGCAATTTCTTCGCTCATACCGCCAAGATAGGTGAAACCGGGGGTAAAGCCCAGCATATAGATGAGATATTCCGTGGAGGTGTGAATCCGGATGACCTCCTCAGGCGTTTTGTGATTGTGCTCGGCAACAAAGCCAAGGTCGGGGCCCATTTCCTCCCCGCCGTAGAGCACAGGGATCTCCAACACATCGCTTGGCGGAATCCGGATGTGGTCAAGCTGATTGAGCAGGCCCTTGAGTTTTTTGACAAGCGCACCGTAGGGGATGACCTCAGGGTCGTAGTGAACCATCAGCGAGCGGTAGGTCGGCACGAGCTCCACGATCCCGGGGAGTTTGCTCTCGGTGAGCGCGATGCTGAACGCACGAATCTGCGCGTTGATGTGCTCACTGATCTCGTTGCCGAATTCCACGGTTACGGCTGAGTCACCGCTGAGCAGGAATCTGATGTCGGACATATCGTTCTCCTTTCAGGCGGAGCCGGCCTGTGGGACAGACCGGCTCGCGGAATGGTGCAGGTTCGTTACGCGAAGAGCTTGGCAAGGTTGGGCAGCGCCGTGACGGCAAGGTAGCCTGCGACACCGACCACGCACCAGCCAAGGACCTGCAGCCACACGGGGTGCTTGTACTCGCCGACAATGGACTTCTTGTGGCAGCCGAGCAGCATACAGCACAGGGAGATCGGCAGGATCAGACCGTTGAGCGCACCGGCCAGGATGACCATGCGCTTCGCGCCGCCGAGGATCGCCATAACAAGCGTGGAGAAAGCGATAAAACCGACGATGAACCACTTGTCGTTCTTGGCGATGAAGGGGTGAACGGTCTTGAGGAAGGAGACGGAGGTGTAGGCCGCGCCGATGACGGAGGTGATACCAGCGGAGAACAGCGCGAGACCGAAGAGACGGTAGCCGATGTCGCCGGCAGCAAGGCGGAAAGCCTCGGCTGCGGGGTTGGCAGCGCCAGTGACAGCCGCGACATTTTCAGCCACAACGACCGTACCGGCCGTGCAGACACCGAGCACGCACAGGAACAGCAGGATACGAACGCTGCCCGAGACACAGATGCCGGTCATGACGGACTTGCGGAAGTGCTTGACTTCCTCCGGCTTGCCGCCCCACCCCGCATCGAGCAGCTTGTGTGCGCCGGAGAAGGTGATGTAACCGCCGCAGGAGCCGCCGAGCAGCGTGACCATGACGGGAATGAGTTCCTTGGGATTCTCAGGGGTAAAGATATGGACGACCGCATCGCCAACGGGGGGCTTGGCCATAAAAGCCACGACCAGCATGACGACGATAATGATGCCGCCGAGGATCTGGGCGACCTTGCCGACGATGTCGTTTGCCTTCTTGGAAAGGAAAATGCAGATCGCAAGCACGCCGCCGATGATGACGCCGGCCTTTTCGGGAATGCCGATCATGGCATTGAAGCCGAGTGACACGCCGCCGACATTGCCGATATTGAACGCAAGACCGCCAAGCACAACAAGCACGACAAGAAGATACCCGAGACCGGGAAGGACCTTATTGGCAATCTCCTGACCGCGCAGGCCGGAAACGCCGACGATGGACCATACATTGGTCTGCGCGATCATATCCATGATGATGACGCAGACGATGACGAAAGCGAAAGAAGAGAGATACTTTGCGGTGAATTGCGAGGTCTGGGTCAGAAAGCCGGGGCCGATGGCGGATGTCGCCATCAGAAAGGCCGCGCCAAGGCTGACGGACAGTGAGCGCTTCTGGGTGGTTTCGTTACTCATGATCATCCTCCTGAAATATTGCCGCAGTGCGGCAGATTTGGGGTGTTGGTCTTTGCGGAACGGAACAGCTGGAAACGAGGCTCTTTTTATACGATCTCGCGGATGGGGGCAATCTCCACGCCACGGGCGGTGAGCTGCGTGCGGATATTTTTGACGAATTCGACGGCCGAAGGGTTGTCACCGTGGACACAGATGGAGTGAGCCGCAATTTCGACCTCCTCGCCGGTGATGGCCGTGACCTTGCCCTCGGTGACCATGCGGACGGTGCGCGCGATGGCCTCGTCCTTATCGTGGATGACGGCGCCGGGCAGCTTGCGCGGCACAAGCGAGCCGTCGGCCTGATAGGCGCGGTCGGCAAAGACCTCGTTTGCGACGCGCAAGCCCAGCTGCTTGCCTGCATCAATCATCTTGCTGTTGGCAAGGCCAAGCAGGATAATGTTCTTGTCTACCTCGGCAATCGCCTCGGCGATGGCAAGCGCCAGATCCATGTCTTTACCAGCCATGTTGTAGAGAGCGCCGTGGGGCTTGCAGTGCTGGAGCCTGATACCCTCTGCCGCAGCGAAGGCCATCAGCGCGCCGAGCTGATACTTGACATACGCCTTGACCTCCTTGGGCGAGACGACCATGTTCCTGCGGCCAAAGCCCATCAGATCGGGGAAGCCCGGGTGTGCGCCGACGGCGACGCCTGCCGCCTTGGCTGCGGCAACGGTCTTTTCCATCACCAACGGATCTCCTGCGTGATAGCCACAGGCCACATTGACAGAGGAAACATGCGCGATGACCTCGTTGTCGAGCCCGATGGTATACGCGCCGAAGCTCTCGCCGAGGTCGCTGTTGAGATCTACCTTGTACATACTGAAATACCCTCCTTTTTATAGTTGGTCTACAGGGTTTTTCGAGCAAACGGCGTTCCAATTTGATCAATGGAAGCGCTCTTTCAAAAATGTCTGCTCTCCTCTCCCTTGATGATGTCATTTTACAGGATACCGCCGGAAAAAGCAAGAATAATAATACACGGTCTTAGTTGTCACAACAGCAGTATGATTCTGTCTTGCAAAATGCGATTTCGCAGGTCAGCAGTGGCAGTCTTCCTCCTTGATGACAGCATCCCGCGTCGTGAGGCGACCCCGGCGTGGGTTTTCTGTTTATTTCATCGGGCGAAGGATTCGGGCATCAAGGACACTACAAAGCCCTCACCGGAGCAGCTCCGGCGAGACGTTGCCTTTGACCACATAAAACGCCACAGGCAGGTGTAGAACACATGGAAAACTCAGGTCACAAGATGTTGAGAAAGGAATTAAAATCGAGAAAAATCTCTAAGAGCGACTAAAAATTCAGAAAAATGTTGCAACAGCTCTTGGGACCAGGAGGCCGTGCGTACGAGCTGCACTACTCGAATCAAACAATGTGTACCTGCTATCCTGGTGGAGAAATCTGCCGGGGACTCCTTCCCTGAACGATTGAAGCCGCTTGTCTTGATTCAGACAAGCGGCTTTTTTGTGTCCACGGGCGCCAACCATTCAGAGAAAGCAGGTGCCTGAGGTGGGTTTTTCGACGATCAATTTAGCGTGCACCGGTGCGAACATCGTTCGGCTGCGCAACGCAGCAGGTCTTACCGTACACGATCTGCAAACTGTGTTCGGTTTCAATTCCCCGCAAGCCATTTACAAGTGGCAGAATGGGACTGCGCTGCCGACGGCAGGCAATCTAATCGTTCTTGCGGCGCTGCTGCAACAACACTTTTTTAATCTTAAGGACTTATTCATCTACAGATTTCTTACAGAAGTTAGACGGTGCATGCTGCTCGCGATAGCGTTTGGGCGATAGCCCTTCCCTCTTCTTAAATGCTGTGCAGAAATAACTGTTGCTGTTAAAGCCGACCTGAAAAGCGATCTCACCGACAGAGATTCCAGTGCTGACAAGCAGTTCCTTCCCGCGTTCGAGCCGGTAGGCGAGAAGATATTCGGAAAATGTCTGGTCAAAGTTCTGCTTAAAGATCACGGACAAATAGAAATGCGTGATACTCTTGCGCCCGATGCGTCGTACATCCACTGGAAGCATCTGCTTGCCAAGCTGGATGAGTCGGTGAAGGCCTATTGCAGCGCCAAGGTCGTGTCTATTGAGGACAATGGCGTCAGGATCACCGATGCGAGCGGCAAGGAACTGTTGCTTCCGGCTGATAACGTTCTAATCGCAACAGGCATGCGCGCAACCGGACCGCGTTATGACGGCTGGGCGTCGCTTGTGGACGACATCCGCTGTCTGACCACGATGCTATCCGACACACCTATGCGTATCTGCGGCCGGATCTCAAAAAACGGAATGAAGCGATCCAAAGCGGAGAGTCAGGGAGCTCACTTCCTGCTTTATGAGCATGGTGAAATTCAAAATGTTGATTCCTGTCTGGAGCACACCCTGCAAACAATGGGGCCTGGCGGTCTATTTGTCACCGGAGCAAACGCACTGGATGCGTTCGGCCACGCTGCACTGTTGATCGGAAGCCCCGGCGGAGGCGGCTACGGAACCTGTATGCCGTTCCTTTATATTCTGCCACTGTGGAACAGGCGCAGCGGCAGAAGAAGATCGGCGCAGACGTCATCGCTCTAAGCTGCACCGGGATGTCCAGCATCCAAATCGCGCCAGCCCTGGAACGTGAAACGGGTCTTCCTGTGCTGGATCCTGTTATGTGCGAGGGTTTGATGACTCTCTTTGAACTGATTCGAAAGGACGCTCAAGCCAAATAAGTCATACCTCCTATAGGGCTATTTAATCAAGCGTTGTGTTGGAAGCGCTTTTCAAACTTGTCAGCCCAGAAAAAAGAGTGGTTACTATCTCAGATAGTAACCACTCTTTTTTATTGGGAAAAGCAGCCTTCTTCTCACAGATGGAAGTGCTTCTTGAGTTTTTGGTTTTCCTCCAGCACGAGCAGTGTCATATCAGCGTCCAGCACTGTTTCCGGCGAGATGTTCACGTCCATTTTGCTGTCTCGCTTCACGCCGAGGATATTGACGCCGTATTTCCTGCGGATATCCAGCTCGCCGATGCTGTGCCCACGCCAGTCCTCCGGCACGGCGACCTCGATGATGGCGTGCTGCTCGTCCAGCTCAATGTAGCCGAAGATATGGTCGGCGGTGTAGCGGATCGCCGCCCAAAGCGGCCAAGTCCGATCAACAATACCGTTTTCATCGTGCGATCCTTTTCGCCCCTTTCAGGATCATTTGTTTGCTGTGCGGCTTTTTACTGCACGCGATATCCGCTCGCGCACTTTTCAAAAGCGTATGCAAGCCGCGGCGCTTTTCCCCTCGCGCAGCTCACAGCGCGCGAATTCCGTCGTCTGCGGCAGCAGCAGGTCAAAGCGCCCGATCCGGTTGATCTTCAGATGCAGCCGCTCCGCCGATAGGTCGAGGACATGCCCGCCCTGCGTTTTGTCGCTGCTCAGATAATGAAAATGCCAATCCGGCATGCAAATGCCGCCCACATACCGTGGGCACCAGACGGCGATCACATTACCGCGGGTGTTTTCAAAGTGAAATTCGTTCCAGCTTTTCGCCGCCTCAGAAAGCACCGGGTAGGGCTTCCGGCAGCTGTTCCAACTTTGCGTATGTATGCTCTTGAAAACGCCGCCGGCCTTGATCATATAAAAGAGATTGGGATTTCCCTGCACAAACGGCGCAAGCATCTGCTTGAGCGAGGTAAGATCATCGATGCCGTTCAGCGCTATCTCCGGGGCGTTTTCGTCAAACACCATGGCTGCGGCAAACGCCATGCCGTCCTCCGGCCTCATAACGGTGACCTTGCCGTCCGGCGCTGTCTTGTAGGCTGCGCCGTTTTCAAAAGTTATCACGCCGTCCAATGCTGTGCCGATGCCGACCCCGGTATCGGCACAGCGCAGAAGTTCCCGCACGCTGACAGCCTCATCGAAGCTGCCAGCCTCCAACGCGTTCCATGTAGACGCCTGAAACAGTGTTTTCACCATACTGCCATATCCTCCTCGCAAAAGGAAAAGGCGGTCTGCCTTTCCTGTTGCGGAAGGCAGGCCGCCTTTTCTATTGACTTACTCGATGGCGATCCTTCTGCCGGAGGTGAGTTTCTTCGGCTCCTCCTTCGGGATAAGCACGGTCAGCACGCCGGACTCGTACTTGGCCTTCACGTCCTCGGGCTTCACGTCGCCGACGTAGAAGCTGCGGGAGCATGCGCCGGAGTAACGCTCCTGACGCAGCACGCGGCCCTTCTTGTCCTCTTCGCCCTTGTCGAGACCCTTCTCCGCGCTGACGGTCAGGTAACCGTCCTGCACGTCCACGTGGATCTCGTCCTTCTCAAAGCCGGGCAGCTCCACCGCAAAGCGGTAAGCCTTGGCGTCGTCCGTCTCGCGGATATCGGTCTTCATAAGGTTTCTTGCGTGCTTGCCGAACAGCGCATCGTGACCGCCGAAGAAACCGTTGCCAAAGAAGTCGTCGAACATATTTTCACCATAGATGCTGGGTACCATAACAATTCCTCCATTCGAAATGAACTGACAAATTAGAATGATGCGGGAAGCGCGGCGGCGTGTTCCGATCGCACAAGCGTCAGACACTTGCAGCGGTCAAAACCGCGGCAGCAGATGCATTCATTCTGCGCACGGTATTCCATGCACCGATGCATCTTCTTTCTTTTTCCGTCCTTCTTTTCTCGTTCTGCTGTATAGTCTATCCTTTCCTCTTGCAAAAGCAAGAAACTGTCGGTACAATAAAGAAAGAATTTGTTGTGCCAAAAGCATAAGATTGGAGGAATATACCGCATGGGCGAAGCAACATGGGAAATGTGCAGCGCCGAAACGCTGCTTGAACAGTTCTTTGCGCAGGACGATCTCGGAAAGCTCACCGTCAGCACGGGCGAACTTCTGGGCTGCCCGCTTCTGGTGCTGGACGACACCTTCCACGTCGCGGCGCACTATCTGCCGCTCGGCTTTTCCGATGCGCTCTTCGAAACCGCCGTGCGCCGCGGCGAGATCTCCTATGAGGCCGGCGCGATCATCAGCGAAAATGCGATGCTCACAGCCGGTTGGGCGGACTATGTCCAGCTGGCGGATAGCCCCTACCGGCGGCGTTTTGCGCCGCTCGTCAGCGCAGGCGTGCGCCTTGGCTGCCTCATCTGCGCAGATACGGACGGGCACCTGGAAAAGATCCCGCCGCAGACCTGGGAGCTGGTGGAGCACATTCTCTCCAAGCAGATGTTTGTGGAGGCAAGCCACCAGGACAAGCTCTTTGAAACGGCGGAGGACATTCTCATGCACCTGCTGGACGGCGGATTTTCCTCCGCCGCGCATTTTCAGCTTCAGGCCTCCGGCACCTATCTTGCGGACTTTCACCCGCGCGCCTTCGCCCTCATCGACCTTGAGACCTACCACAGCGCTTACATGGGAAAGCGACACTTAAAGGAGGAACTGGAAGCACAGATTCCCGACAGCCACCCCTTTTTATATAAGGGCGATGTTTTCCTCTTCCTGCACCGCGAGGGGGACGGCGACATTTTTTCCGAGCTTGCGGAGGAATTTCAGCTCAAGATCCTCATCTCCGCGCCGATCGACGACCTTTTCACCCTCCCGCAGCTCTACCGCACGGCGCGCGAGGCACTGGAGCTGATGAAAGATGCGCGCTTCCACGGTGAATCCGTCTGCTCGGCGCAGCAGCTGCGCACGCCGCTGCTGCTGAAAAATCTGGAGGGCCGGGGTGACCTTGTTTCGCCGGAGCTTCGCCGCCTTGCCGTTCACGACCGTGAAAAAGGCACGCAGTACTGCGAAACGCTCTACCATTACCTCACCTGCTGCCACTCGCTCATCAAAACCAGCAACGCGCTCTACACCCACCGCAACACCGTGCTCTACCGCATCCGGCGCTTGCAGGAGGATTTTCTCATTCCGCTGGAGGATCCGTCCCAGCACGCCGACCTGCTGTTGGGTGTGTCGCTCATTTTGTTTGATACCAAGGGGCCGGACTTTTTCCTGCGCATACCGAAAAACGAAGCATAAAACCGGCGCGATCACGCGCCGGTCAGATAGAAAAGGATGATAATATGAAAGAAAACAGAAAGCTTTTGAGAGAAGTCCTCAAGGATATCCGCCACGACATGACGGATGAAGAGGTGCTGAACCTGCTGGCGGACAGTAAAATTTCCGAAAATCTCGCAGGTGAAAAGGGAAAATACACCATCGGTCAGCGGGCGGCGGACGCCATCGCGAAATTCGCGGGCAGCTGGGCGTTCATCTTTGCCTTCACCGGCGTGCTGATCCTCTGGATGCTCGTCAACACGCTGCTCGCGGCAAAGGCCTTCGACCCCTATCCTTTCATTCTGCTGAACCTCGTGCTCTCCTGCGTCGCGGCCATTCAGGCGCCGCTCATCATGATGAGCCAGAACCGGCAGGAGGAAAAGGACCGCCGCCGCGCGGAGAACGATTACAAGGTCAACCTCAAAACGGAGATCATGATCGAAGACCTCTACGACAAGGTAAATGCCATCCTCGCCCGGCAGTCAGCACTCGAAAAGCATCTCGAGGAGGAGAGCAAAAAGGCAGAAGTCTCTTCTGCGCAAGCCACCACCGAAAACAAATAGAAGCCGGAGGAGATCAATATGTCGCAGCTGTCATTGAACTGCTTTAATCGGCTGAAAGATGCATCTGAGATTACAGGTTTGCCGTAGGGTCTGCCCCTCGTTCTCCCATTCAAACAGCGCAGGAAGGGCGCGAGGCACATACCATACTGAATGCTTTCAAGCCACAGCGGGTCGGCTGACACGTCAGAAAATGTGACTTCCGCAGCGGACGCGGAGACTGCCGTCATCAGCAGTAACAGAAACGGCCGGACATCATTTGCTAAGCATTGACGTCCGGCCGTTTCTTGTTGCAGTAAGTAGTGGGCCTTAATTCGTCTGTGTAAAAGTCTTAATAGGTGCTGGGTACATCGACCTCGCTGGCGGCTTCCATCTTGAACTTGTTCATAGCGGCCTTGGCCTCGGGAATGTTGAGCTTGTTGCTGTTCTTGCTGGACATAATGATTTTCTCCTTTTTCTACAATTGTTTTGTTTCACGGATCGCAAAGGGTCTTGCGCTTTGGGTATCGCAAGGGTAGTTTGGCTCAAAGAAAATCGGATATGCAGGTTTTCTGTTGGTAAGTTTTTCAGCGTGCATTCACACAGGAAGCGAAATTTGACAATCGTTTTTCTTTCCACTATAATTTATGATAAATCTTGCAGGATCCGGAGGTACTTATCCTATGATCTCTCCCGATAACCGCCGCTACGCCTACGGCAAGGCGCAGCTCATCGAAGTCATCTGCCAGCTGCGCTTCCCCACCATTCTTTCGATCGACACGCGCGAACCCGCCGACTTTCAGGAGACGGTGCGCGAAGCCTTCCCGCGCTACCAGTGCCAGGTGGAAACGATCCCCGGCGTGAACGGCGCGCCGAACAGAACCATCAACAACCACACATTTCTCTCCGAAGACGGCGGCTACAAGCTGAGTCTGACGAAGGATTTCATTGCTCTTTCCACCATGCGCTACACGAACTGGGAGGATTTTGCCGCCCGTCTTGACGAACCGCTGGGGCAGTTCATCAAGATCTACCGTCCCAACTGCTTCGACCGCGTGGGGCTCCGCTTTGTCAACGCTTTTTCGCGCGAGCAGCTGGGTCTTGCCGGCCGCCGCTGGAACGACCTTCTTCAGCCGCCGTACCTTGGTGTGCTCGATGAGGACGAGATCGACGAAGAAAGCGTCATCAAATGCTCGGTCGACGTCGAGCGCAAGCTCGACGCGCTTGCGGCGCTCAAGCTGCACGCAGGCCCCGGCTTTGTGCAGCGCAACATCAGAAACGGCAATCGCGTGCAGCAGGTGCAGGAAAAGGAAGTGCGTTTCATCTTCGATCAGGACGTATACTCCACGACCAAGGTGAAGGTTCCCGCCGTGGCAGAAACGCTCAACGCCCTGCACGCGCACGCTGACAGCGTCTTTTCCGACGCGATCACCACCGTGCTCCACGACGCAATGGAGCCGGAATATCTGTAAAAGCGATGTGATTGGAGTTTTGGCAAAGAAAACACATGAACTGGCGCTATGCGGCGTGCTGTGCGCGCTGTCGGTCGCCTTTCTCTGGCTGAGCGGCATTCTTCCGCTTTCCACCTACTTCTGGCCGATCCTCGCCTCGGCGGCGCTGCTGCCCGCGCGCGAGGAATGCCGCAAAAGCTACGCCTGGAGCTGCTTTGCCGTCGCGGCGATCCTCGGGCTCCTTCTCTGCGCGGACAAGGAAGCGGCGCTGCTCTTCTGCTTTCTCGGCTATTATCCCCTGCTCAAGCCGAAAATCGACGCAATTTCCTCCAAAGTGCTGCGTCTGCTGCTGAAGGTCGCCCTCTGCACTGTGAGCATGGGTCTCATGTATGCGCTCATCATCTTCGTTTTCAAGCTTCCCGCCGTCGTGCAGGAATTTTCCGAGACTGCCGCGTGGCTGCTGTGGGTAACGGCCGCAACGGGGCTTGCGCTATTTTTCCTGTATGATATTGCCATTGACCGGCTGTCGTTCCTTTATCGCCGCCGCCGTGGTAAAAAAGCATAAATACAGGCGCTATTTGTTATCGAACTTGCTGAAAAAAATGTCGAACGCGCGGTTTTCCGTTGTGGAAAACCGCGCGTTGCCGTATACTGGTGATGAGTAAAATTACTCGCTTCCATTCCCTCCCGCCCGCGCTACTCCACCTTCAACGTAACGCCTGTGGGAAATACAAAAGGAGGAACGTTTTCCGCCGAACCGGCGGTGCGGCAGTGTGGAGACCTGCCGTAAAGCGGCGCGCTCAGGCGGCTGCGAGGCTCTGCATCGCGGAGGCGGCAGGGCTGCGGTTCATCATTATGGCAGAGGTCATTCTGAAAAATGTCCGAAAGGTCTACCCCAACACGGAAAGCAAGAAAAAGAAAGCCAAGGACGAAAACAGCGAAAAGAAACACAATCTGGAGATCACCGAAGAGGGCGTTGTCGCCGTGCAGGACTTCAACATTGACGTGGCCGACAAGGAGTTCATCGTGCTCGTCGGCCCGAGCGGCTGCGGCAAGTCCACCACGCTGCGCATGATCGCCGGACTCGAGGAGATCAGCGGCGGCGAGCTGACGATCGACGGCAAACTCATGAACGACGTTGCGCCCAAGGATCGAGACATTGCGATGGTCTTCCAGAACTATGCGCTCTATCCGCACATGACCGTCTACGAAAACATCGCCTTCCCGCTCAAGCTCAAGAAGGTCGCGGAAACGGACGCAGACGGCAAGACGCATCTGAAGAAAATGCCGAACGAGGAGATCGACCGCCGCGTGCGCGAGGCGGCCGAAGTCCTCGACATCACTCAGTTCCTCGACCGCAAGCCCAAGGCGCTCTCCGGCGGCCAGCGCCAGCGCGTGGCCATCGGCCGCGCCATCGTCCGCAGCCCCAAGGTGCTGCTGATGGACGAGCCGCTCTCGAACCTTGACGCGAAGCTGCGCAACCAGATGCGCGCCGAGATCATCAAGCTGCGCGAAAAGATCGACACCACATTCATCTACGTCACGCACGACCAGGTTGAGGCCATGACCCTCGGCGACCGCATCGTCATCATGCGCGACGGCTACATTCAGCAGATCGGCACGCCGCAGGAGGTCTTCAACCACCCGGCAAACCTGTTCGTCGCGGGCTTCATCGGCACGCCGCAGATGAACTTCTTTGAAAACTGCCAGCTCACGAAAACGGCCGACGGCTATACGCTCACCGTCATGGGAAAAAACGTTTCCCTCACGCCGGAGCAGAGCGCAAAGCTCGCCAATGCGGGCGTGGAGAGCCGCAGCGTTACCGTGGGCGTGCGCCCGGTGCATATCACGCTCGGTGAAAACGGCATCGGCGCAGAGGTCGACGTCAGCGAGCTGATGGGCAGCGAGCTGCACCTGCACCTCACGGCAGACGGACAGGATATTGTCGCCGTCATTCCCACGGCAAATATCGACTCTGGCGCGTATGCGCGCCACACAGCGGTGCAGTTCGGGTTTGATGCAAAACTTGTGCATCTCTTCGATCCCGAAACGGAGGAAAACCTCCTCTGATCCCCCAGAGCAAGCAAAAAGGAAGCCATTCCTCACGGAATGGCTTCCTTTTCTGTCTTTTCTCAGTAGGCGACGCCCCAGTAGATGTCAGTCGTGCACTCTTTGCCGCAGCAGACGCACTTGCCCGTCGTGCCGCTCTGCTTGAGGGGCATGCAGCGGGAAGAAACGCCCGCAACTTCCTTCATCTTGAGCTCGCATTCAAGGCTGCCGCACCACTTCGTGCGAGCGAAGCCGCCGCGACCCGCGGCCATCTCCTTCACCTCGTCGATGGTCTTTAAGTCGAAGGTGTTGTCCTCAAGGTTTTTTTCCGCCACGGCGTACATGTTGTCGTGGATGGTGTCGAGCAGGGTCTTGACCTCATTCTCGATGCCCTCGATCTTCGCCGTGACCTTCTCGCCGTTGTCGCGGCGGACGAGGCAGCAGTTGCCCTCGGCGAGGTCGCGGGGGCCGAGCTCCATGCGGATGGGCACACCGCGCATCTCGTACTCGGCGCACTTCCAGCCCATGGACTGATCCGAGTCGTCCAGCTTGACGCGAACGCCCGCGGCGACGAGAGAAGACATCATCGCCTTGGCGGTCTCGAGCACCTCGGGGTTCTTGTGCGCGGCGATGGGGACGATGACGACCTGCAAGGGCGCGATGCGCGGGGGCAGGACGAGGCCGTTGTTATCGCCGTGGGTCATGATGACCGCGCCGATCATGCGCGTGGTGGAGCCCCAGGACGTCTGGAACGGGTACTGGAGCTTATTGTCGCGGCTGGTGAAGGTCACATCGTAAGCGCGGGAGAACTTGTCGCCGAAGTAGTGGCTCGTCGCGCCCTGGAGGGCCTTGCGATCTTTCATCATGCACTCGACGGTGTAGGTCGCCTCGGCGCCGGCAAACTTCTCCTTGTCGGTCTTGCGGCCGGGAACGACGGGGATCGCGAGCACGTGGCGGAAGAAGTCAGCGTAGCAGTTGAGCTGCTGCATCGTCTCCGCCTGCGCCTCCTCGGCGGTCTCGTGGATGGTGTGACCCTCCTGCCACCAGAACTCGCGCGAACGCAGGAACGGGCGGGTGGTCTTCTCCCAGCGGATGACGGAGCACCACTGGTTATAAAGCATCGGCAGCTGACGATAGGTCTGCAGCACGCGGGACCAGTGGTCGCAGAACATCGTCTCGGACGTGGGACGGAAGGCAAGGCGTTCTTCGAGCTTCTCGCTGCCGCCCATCGTAACCCACGCCACCTCGGGGGCAAAGCCGTTGACAAGCTCGCCCTCTTTCTTGAGCAGGCTCTCGGGAATAAGAACGGGCATCGCCACGTTCTCGTGACCGGTCTTTTTGAACTCGGCGTCCATCAGGCTCTGCATGTTCTCCCAGATGGCGTAGCCATAGGGGCGCAGAATGGTAAAGCCCTTGACGCTGGCGTACTCAACAAGCTCCGCCTTGCGGCAGATGTCGGTATACCATTGGGCGAAATCGTCTTCCAGATTGGTGATCTGTTCTACCTTTTTCTCTTTGGCCATTTTTATGTTCTCCCTCACATTTCAGGATAGAATTCCGAATTGTTATTGTATTGGTTTTGCAATGAAATGTCAAGCGCCGCACAGGGAAAAGGGAGGGAAAGCGCACTTCTTTCCCTCCCTTTTTCAATTTTATACCACCGTCGGGAAGCGAAGGATCGCCTTGAAGAGGTCGCCGTCGATGGCGAGCGCCATCTTGCCGCCCTGCAATTCCGTGAGGCTCTGCGCGATGGAAAGGCCCAGGCCGTTGCCCTCGGTCGAGCGCGAGCTGTCGCCGCGCACGAAGCGCTCCATCAATTCCTCGGCAGGGATATTGAGCGCCGCGCGCGAGGTATTCTTGAAGGTCACGACCGCCTCGCCGCCCGTCTTTTCGAGCGTCAGGTAGACGCGCGTGCCGTTCTGGGCGTACTTGCAGATGTTGGAGAGCAGATTGTCGATCACGCGCCACATCAACGCGCCGTCCACATTGCAGAAGAGCTCCTTGTCCGGCATCACGCTCACGAGCGTCAGCTCCGCCGCGCTCAGCTTGTCGCCGTACTCGCCCTCGACCTGCGATAGAAGCTCGTTCATGCTGCACCGAACGGCGTTCACCGGCAGGTTGCCGGTCGTGGCCTTGCTGGCCTCGACCAAGTCCTCCGTGAGCTTTTTGAGCTTGAAGGCCTGCCGCTTGAGCACGGCGAGGTATTCTTCCTCCTGCTCGCTCGTGTGCTCGTGCTGCAAGAGATCCACATAATTGATGATACTCGTCAGCGGCGTTTTGATGTCGTGCGAGACGTTCGTGATGAGCTCCGTTTTGAGCCGCTCGCTTTTGAGCTGCTTATCGATGGCCGCGGCCATGCCGTCGCCGATGGAATTTAAGTTCTCGGCGTGGCGCTTGACGTCCCAGTACATCCATTTTGTGTCCACCTGCGCGTCAAGATCGCCGGCGGCGAGGGCTTCGCCCTCCTTCTGGAGCTTTCGAAGCTGGAGCGAGAAGAGGCACGCGGCGACGGACAGCACAAGCATCGTCAGCAGCATCGCCCCTCCCGCGCGATTTGCCGCAAATATACCGAGCATCATGCTGACCACGACGCAGCCCAGAGCCGTGCGCCAGGTCATCGGAATAGCGTGCAGAAGATTCATCACGCCGCGGCCAAAGGCGCAGAGCACGCCCCAGCACCACTTGACGATCTTCCAGCACAGGCACAAGAGGCTGTAAATGATCGTGCCCTTCCACAGTCCGCCCACCTTGACGCGCGCGCAGAACGTCACCCACGCGGCAAAGACGAGCACCGCCAGCGCAAAGCTTATCCCCAGCAGCAGCACATCGTAGGGCGGGGTATAGAAGCTCACATAGGAGTAGACCTCCTCCACCGCCACGCACAGCAGCGCAATGATCGTGCCGTCAACGAGGAGATAGAGGTCGAAGGGGATCTTTTCCTGCCAGCCGCCCTGCAGCTCGCCGTCCTCGCGCCGCGCCGCCGTGCGGGCGAGGAAGATAAGCAGGAACAGCTCCATCGTGCCGAAGAGGATAAGCAGCTCCAAGGCGTTCTGCCCCCAGTTTTCTGCCTTGTCGTAAAAAACCTTTGCCCAGTAAATGCCGTCCTGCGCGGGAAGATCCTTCACAAGGTAGACATCAAAGGTCTTGTCGACGTAAACGGTGCTGTAACAGAAGGTATCGCCGTCGCTGACGTTGCTGAACTCCACCTTATCCTGCTCGTCCGTCACGCGGAAGCGGAGGTTGCTGTAGCTGTTGCCTTTGGGATAGATCTTGTCGAGTTCATAGTTTCCGCCTTCCATGGCGATATAGTCGTCGCAGATCTCCCATGTTTTTTTGCCGACCTCATACAGGCAGAGGTCACTCGTGTAAAAGTCCTTGCCCATGCCGCCGTAGGAGTAGACAAGTCCCACAACATAGGTGAGGATCACCGGCACGAGCGCCGCCGCCAGCAGAAAGGCGACCGCCTTGATCCAGAAATTGCGTATCCACGCAGCCTTCATTTCTTGTCCTCCATTTTATACCCCAGCCCCCACACGACCTTCAGGTAGCGCGGCTCGGAGGGGTTGATCTCCAGTTTTTGGCGCAGGTGGCGGATGTGGACGCTCACGGACGTTTCCGCGCCCAGCGAATCCTCCTTCCACACCAGCTCGTAGATCTGCGCGGAGGAGTAGATGCGCCCGGGGTTCTTCATGAGAAGGTGCAGAATATTGAACTCGATGGGTGTGAGGGAGACCTCGTCGCCGTCCACGCTCACGCTCTTTTTCTCCTCGTCGAGCACAATGGGGCCGACGGTGTAGACGTTGGGCTTTTCCTCTTCCTTCTTCGCGCCCAGCTGCGTATAGCGGCGCAGTTGCGAGCGCACGCGCGCGAGCACCTCTATGGGGTCAAAGGGCTTGGTGATGTAGTCATCCGCGCCGATGTTGAGTCCCAGCACCTTGTCGCTGCTCTCGCTCTTGGCCGTGAGCAGGATGATGGGAACGTTGCTCTTTTCGCGCAGTTTCGCCGTTGCGGCAATGCCGTCGAGCTGCGGCATCATAATATCCATCAGAATGAGATGGATGTCGTTTTTTTCCACAGCCTCCAGCGCCTCGCGTCCATTGTGCGCCTCAAAGAGGCAGTAATCCCCGCCTGAGAGATAGATCTTGAGCGCGTTGACAATGTCCTGCTCGTCGTCACAGATCAGAATGTTGTACATTTTCTCACCTCATGTTGGTATTGTATCAGCTGTTTCCGAACAAAAACAGCGATAGTTTCTTAATTCTCTTTTAAGCTCTCTCAAAAAAGGCCGAAAGGGAATTCCTTCCGGCCTTTTTCGGTTGTTTCCTTACTTTTTGCGCTTCATTCTGCGAGAGAGGCGCAGCGTTTTCTCCGCCGCAGCGCCTGCTGCATGCAGTAGGCTGCGCACGTCGTAATGGAGCTCTGCAAAGCAGAATGCAGACTTTCCCACCGCCGCGAGGCGCAGGGATTTTCCTTCCTTTTTCCGCCGGCTGTACCAGATCGACATGGTTCTCCTCCTCAAAGGTCGCGCCCGTCGAGCGCGGCAAGGCCGTAACGCGCGGCAAGGCTGAGCTGCGCGCGTTCCTCCTCCGAAGAAGCTGCATCGAATTTCGCGCGCAGTTCACGCAGAAAAAGGCCGCGCAGCGAGTCCTCGCTTGCCCTTGCCCAGACGCTTTCGCCGATGCGCGTTTCATCGCGCAGCTCCAGCGAGAAAAAGTCCGGCGCAAAGCGCTCCCGGAGCACTTCAAGGGCAAGTCCCCGCTCGTCTGTTTCGCCGGTAAAAATGACGCGGTAACTGTCGCGCGCGGTCGACTCGGGCAGCGCTGCGCGCAGCGCACTCTCCGCGTCCCGACCCGTCACATCAACGCGCAGAATCTCATACCGCCGGCGTGCAAAGGGCACGAACGAGAGCTCAGCCGTCCCCTCCCCCACGCTGCCTGCAAGAATGCCCTTCTCGCCCAGTTCGTCGAAGCCGCGCCCCTCCGGGCAGCCCGAGTAGGCATAGGTCGTCTTTCCCTCGCGCAGGAAACCTCCAAACTGGTGCGTGTGGCCAAGCGCCAGATAGTCAAGGCCGCTTTGCCCGATCTGCTCCTTTGTGATGGGGTCGTAGCGCGATCCCGCGGTGGACAACTCGCCGTGCAGCACCATCAGATGCACCAATCCGTCCTCCGGCGCATGGAAATTTACAAGCAGGCTCTCCTCCTGCGCGCTTGCAGTGAATGCCGCGCCGTACACGGCGCACGAAAGCTCCGGCAGCACAACGCGCTCGACCGTGTTCGACGAAAAAAAATGGACATTTTCCGGCCAGGCAAGCGTCGCGTAGGGCGACTTCGCGCTGTAGGGATCGTGGTTGCCCGGTGCAATGAATACCCGCGCGCGCATCGCGCCCAGCGCGTCGGAAAGCGCTTCCAGCGTTTCCCGGTAAGTTGTGTCGCTGTCAAACAAGTCGCCTGCAAGCAGCACCACGTCGACCCCGTTTTGATTCACATAATTTGCAAGCCGCGTCAGCAGTTCGCGGCTCTCGCGGCGGCGCTGGCGCGCCTGCTCGCCGCTCAGCGCGCCAAATGCGCTGTCCAAGTGAAAGTCCGCCGCATGGACGATCTTCACGCTCATCGCTCCGCCTCCCTTTTCCTTCCCATGCACTTTTCAGCGCACATCGATCCGCTCCACGCCCACGCAAAGCCCCGTTGCGTCATCTAAGGTAAAAATCGCGCCCTGCATCTTGCCGGGGCTCTTCTCCGGCTCTCGGTAGCGGCCGGGCAGACCGCCGAGAAACGTTTCGACCGACTGCTCCGCCTTGATGCCGAGCACGCTGCGCACAGCCCCCGTCATGCCGAGATCGGTGAGGTAGCCCGTCCCCTTGGGGAAGACCTCTTCGTCCGCCGTCGGCACATGGGTGTGCGTGCCCCAGAGGGCGCTGACGCGCCCGTCGAGGTAATACGCCATGGCAAGCTTTTCGCTCGTCGCCTCGGCATGAAAGTCGAGCAGCGTAAAGGTCGGCTTTTCATCGTTTTTGAGCAGCTCGTCCGCCGTTTTGAAGGGGCTGTCCGCGTGGAAGGCAAGGTCGCAGCGGCCGATCAGGTTCATCACCGCGATGCGCGCTCTGCCGCAGTCGAAAACGCCGTAGCCCCGTCCCGGCACACGCGCGCCGAGATTGTGCGGGCGCAGAATGTACGGGCAGTCGTCAAGATAATCCGTGATCTGCATCTTGCCGAAGCTGTGGTTGCCGAGCGTGATGACGTCAGCCCCCGCGGCGAAGATGCGCTCGGCGTCGTCCGCCGTCAGGCCGACCATCGCGGCGTTTTCCCCATTGACCACGGTGAAGTGGATATTCTTCAGTTTTTTTACAGCGCGCAGATGGCGCTCAAGGTGGCTGACGCCGCAGCCGCCCACCACATCGCCGACGGCCAGAATATTGTAGAGCATGGCGTTCCTCCGCTTTTGTTTTCCTCAGTATAGCAAGCGGCGCGCCAAAACGCAAGGAAGGCATCAAAAAAGGCTCTGCCGCCGGCAGAGCCTTTTCCTTATTTTGCGTATTCGATCGCGGTCGTTTCGCGCAGAACGTGCACCTTGATCTGGCCGGGATATTCCATCTCTTCCTCGATCTTTTTGGCAAGCTCACGCGCCAGAATGACCATCTGATCCTCGCTGACCTGCTCAGGCTTGACCATCACGCGCACCTCGCGGCCGGCCTGAATGGCATAGGCCTTGTCAACGCCGGGATAGCTGCCGGTGATCTCCTCAAGCTGCTCGAGGCGCTTGATGTAGTTCTCCAGATTCTCGCGGCGGGCGCCGGGACGGGCGGCAGAGATCGCATCTGCTGCCTGCACAAGGCAGGCAACGATGGTCTGCGGCTCCACGTCATTGTGGTGCGCCTGAACAGCGTGAATGATGTCGTCCTTTTCGCGATACTTGCGCAGGAACTCCACGCCGAGGGCAACATGCGTGCCTTCCATCTCGTGGTCGACAGCCTTGCCAATATCATGCAGCAGACCGGCGCGCTTGGCGGCGTAAACGTCCGCGCCCAGCTCGGCAGCCATCATGCCCGCAAGATGCGAGACCTCGATGGAGTGCTGCAATACATTCTGGCCGTAGCTCGTGCGGTAATGCAGACGACCGAGCATCTTCACAAGCTCGGGGTGCAGGCCGCGAATGCCGGTCTCCAGCACGGCGCGCTCACCCTCAGACTTGATGACGGCGTCCACCTCGCGGCGGGCCTTGTTGACCATCTCTTCAATGTGCGTGGGATGAATGCGGCCATCGGCGATGAGCTTTTCAAGGGCCAGACGCGCGACTTCGCGGCGCACAGGCTCAAAGCAGGAGACGGTGATCGCCTCGGGCGTGTCGTCGATGATGAGATCGACGCCCGTGAGCGTTTCGATCGTGCGGATGTTGCGGCCTTCACGGCCGATGATGCGGCCTTTCATCTCGTCATTGGGCAGGGGTACCACACTGACGGTAATCTCGGCAACATGGTCGGCAGCGCAGCGCTGAATGGCGGAAGCGACGATCTCGCGGGCGCGGGAATCGGCCTCGTCCTTGGCGCGCTGCTCAAGCTCTTTGATCTTGAGCGCGGTCTCGTGCGTCACTTCGCTCTCGACCTGCTCGATCAGGTACTTCTTGGCGTCTTCTGCAGTAAAACCGGAAATGCGCTCAAGCATTTCGGTCTGGCTGCGCTTGATGATCTTGATTTCTTCGTTTTCCTTGTCCAGAGCGGCATGCTTCTGGTTGAGAGCCTCTTCGCGCTTTTCCAGCGCGTCGGTCTTGCGGTCGAGATTCTCCTCCTTCTGCTGAAGCCGGCGCTCCTGCTTCTGCTGCTCGGCGCGGCGTTCCTTGACTTCCTTCTCGTATTCGTTTCTGGAGCGCAGGATATCTTCCTTTGCTTCCAACATAACTTCGCGTTTCTTGCTTTCGGCGCTCTTGATCGCTTCATTGACAATACGAAGAGCCTCTTCATCGGCGTTGGAGATCTTCTCCTCGGCGCGCTTAGCGGCTCTCTTGCGAATCCAAATACCAAGAAGAATGCCAATGACGAGCGTCCCCGCCGCGATGAGCGCAGCGTAGAGATTGCTGATCATGCGATTCCTCCTGTGTGTTGTTTTTGATCAATAAATGGGAGATTCCCCTTCTCTCCCTTCCATAAATCCATCGTATATTGTAAACTTTTTATGACGTACTGTCAAGCAAAACTCGCAGGCGGAGCCTGTCATAAAATCGCGCCCGTCACTCCGCGATGTACGCTTGCGCCGCGTAGCCGAGCTGCCCGCCGTAGCCAACGGAGTACCAGCCCTGAAAGCTTCCGTAGATCTGCACGCTTGCGCCGTTCGGGATCTCGGCGATGATCGTGCCGTCGATACCGGGCGTGCTGCGCAGACGCAGCGGCGCGCCCTCGGTCGTCACGATACCGGTGCGCACAAGCTGCGGGTAGAGAAACGGCAGGCCGAAATACTCTGTCAGCCCCCGCGCGATCGCCTGCGCGGCGGCATCGAGATGGTTTTCGATCCAGCGCAGATCGTCGTAGTTGTCGTGATAGCCAAGCTCGATGAGATTGGCCGGATACTTCGGCCGCCGCACCTCGCCGAGCGCCGTGGTCGCCTGCGTTGTGACAAGCTCCGGCAGCGGGTAGACTTTTTTGAGCTGCGCGGCGAAAAGATCGGCGGCACGCTTTCCGTCGCTGCTTGTGGGATAGTAAAAGACGATGATGCCGCGGTTCTTCCCCGCCTGCCCCTCCCCCGAGGCGTTGGAGTGCAGGGCAAGGTAAAAGTCAAACCCGCCGAGGCTGTTCGCCTGCGCGATGGAGGACGCGGCAGTCATCTCCGGCGTATTGCGCACAAAGGCGATGGTGTTGGCGTAGAGATACGGCTCGAGCGCATCGGCGAGCAGATTCATCCAGTATTCCTCGCTGCCGCTGCCGTCGGCATACGGGTTCCAATCCTGTGTGGAGGGGCTCAAATAAATTCTGGGCATGTGCAAAACCTCCCGTCGCTTCCAGCCTATGCGTGAAAACCGGCGCGCATGCAAAAAAAGAGGCCGCCGAAGCGGCCTCTTTTTAAATTGATATGCTTTGCGTTACACGGACGCGGCCGCCTTGTCCTTCTTGTTCTCGATACGCTGGAGAACGAGGACGACGACCAGCACCGCAAGACCCGCAAGGTCGGTGACCGTGCCGGGGATGACCATCAGCAGGCCGCCGGCGACCAGCGCGATGCGGCTGATCCACTTCATATCCCGGATCAGGTAGCCCATCAGGCCGGAGGCGATAGACGCCATACCGAGGGTCGCGGAGATGACGATGGAGGCAACGCTCAGGAACTTGACGTCGCTGCCAACGAAGATCAGTGCGTTGTTGTAAGCAAAGATGTAGGGAATGATGAACGCCGCGATGGCAAGACGGGTCGCGTTCCAGGCGGTCTTCATCGGGGGAGCCTTGGCGATGGCGGAACCGGCGTAGGCGGCCAGCGCAACGGGCGGGGTGATGTCTGCGACGATACCGAAGTAGAAGCAGAACATGTGGGCAGCCATCAGGTTGAGACCCATGCCGGAGGCAAGGATCGGCGCGCAGGTGGTGGCCATGATGATGTAGTTCGCGGTGGTGGGAACGCCCATGCCGAGCACGATGCAGCAGAGCATCGTCAGCACGAGAGCGATGATCAGGTGACCGTTGGACAGACCGACGATCGCGCCGATGAGCACCTGGCCGAGACCGGTCATGGTGACGACGCCGGCGATGATACCAGCCATACCGCAGGCGATACCGACGCTCAGGCAGTTCTTGCCGCCGTTTTCAAATGCGTCGATGATGGTGGGCAGGCTCTTGACGTTGGGCTTGCTGATGGCGTAGTTGATAACCAGCAGCACGAAGGCGATGGCAAGGCAGAGCGTGCTGCCCTTCTCGCCCATGAAGGTGCCCGGCTCGAAGCTGCGGCTCATGAGGGTCATGAACAGAAGCGGGATCAGGGGGATCGCCATGACGAGCTTCTTCTTGCCCTCTTCACGGCTGATCATGGCGACGACCACGCAGTAAAGGGTCGCGTACACGGCGGCGGTGGCCATCGTAAAGCCGATCATGATCATGTAGACCAGAACGACCAGCGGGAGGATGAGGTAGATCTGCGGGAGCAGGAGCTTCCACTTGGGGAGCTCTTCGCGGGGCAGGCCCTTGAGGCCGAGCTTCTTGGCCTTGAAGTGCACGCCGAGGAAGATGCCGAGGAAGTACAGGAATGCGGGCAGGATCGCACGCACGATGATCTTTGCATAGGGAACGCCGACCATTTCCGCCATCAGGAACGCCGCAGCGCCCATGATCGGGGGCATGATCTGACCGCCGGTGGAAGATGCAGCCTCGACCGCGCCGGCAAACTCCGGGGGATAACCGGTCTTCTTCATCATCGGGATGGTGACGGAACCGGTGGTCACGGTGTTACCGACGGAGGAACCGGAGACCATGCCGCAGAGGGCAGAGGAAACGACCGCGACCTTTGCAGGACCGCCGGACGCCCAGCCGACCAGCGCGTTCGCGCAGTCGATGAAGAAGTTTGCAACACCCGTGGCCTCCAGGAAGGCGCCGAAGATGACGAACAGCGCGATGTAGGTCGAGCAGACGCCGATCGGGGTGCCGAGGATACCGGTGGTGGTGTAGAAGAGGTTATACATAACGGTCTTTAAGTCCTTGCCCGCGCCGAAGAAGGCGTAGAGCACGAACACCGTCGCCACGCAGATGATCGGCATACCGACCACGCGGCGGCAGCACTCGACGAGGATCAAAGTGCCGATGATTGCAAATACGATCAGAAGGGGAATCGAAACGCCGCCGATCTGCACGACAAAGGTCTTCTGGATACGGGTACCGGCAGACACGATTTTTTCAAGATTTAAGGGGTAGAAGAAGAAACAGAACGCGCCGACTGCCGCCATGACAATATCGTACCACGGCATGTAGTTGACCTTCTGAGAGCCCTTCTTGATGGGGTAGTAGATGAACACGAGAATGATGACCAGACCGAGGAAGAGCGGGCGGCGCGCACGCTCGTCCATCTTGATCCACATGTTCATCACGATCAGGAAAATACCGAACAGTGCCGTAAGGATACGCAGGATCTTGCGGGGAGTTCCCTCCCAGATACGCGTGTTCGACTCACGGTCGTACTTTTTCATGATCGCATCGACGTCTTCCATGGTGCCGACGTCGCTGTTGACTGCAGCGTTGTTGAGCTTTTCATTTTCAGCCATGATGCAATTTCCTCCTTTTTCTATTTGAGAGCGTCCGTGCGCTCAAACGAGCCAGAACTCATAGTTAAAACGCACAGGCGCGTTTTTTCCACACAAATCACGCAGACTGACATCCTCGCCGTTCACATTGAGCACATGGTCGGAGACCGTGCCGACAATGTAACCGACGTTTGTCCGGTCTTGATGGATATTACCGATGACCATTGCCCAGCCCTGATAGTCAGGACGGTCAATGTAGACCTTGGAGAGCGTTTCACCGGGGTTGAGCTCCGTCTGCACGCCCGCTCCGAAGGAGCAGTAGGTCGTTTCTTCCACGTAGATCGTTTTGTTTTCGATCTCGTAGGTATCGGTCAGGGGATATTTGTTCACGGAATGGATAAAGGTAACGGAGAACCGGTCTCCCTCGCCCATTTTATACCGGGCGTAGACCTCGCCGGTGTCGCGGTTGCGCAGGGTCAGGTAGTAGCCGGAGCGAGGAAGAACCACGACGGCCGCTGCAATAATCACTATTATTGCAGCGGCCGCAATTATGTATTTCCGCAGATGTGAATTCACGTCAATACACGGTAGCGATCCTGCTTACAGGACGCCAACTTCCTTGTAGTACTTCTCAGCACCGGGATGCATGGGGACAGTCGCGCCGGCAGAGGCAGCCTCGGGATCGAGGAAGCCGAACTTGGCGTGGCCTTCGGTCAGAGCGTCCTTGTTGTCGAACATGGCCTTGAGGAGCTCATAAACGACGTCCTCGCTCAAATCCTTGGAAGCAACGAGAGTAGCCTGAATGGCGACGCAGACGACATCGCCGGTCATGCCGGTATAGGTGGTGGAGGGCAGGTCGTCACGGATCAGGAACGGATAGGCCTCCTGAATGGCGGCGAGCTCTTCGTCAGTGAGGGAGATGAGGTTGAGGGTGTTGGTGGTGGCGTAGTCGACGATAGCAGTGGTGGGAGCACCGGCGACGGTGAAGGCGGCATCGATCTTGCCGTCCTTGAGCTGGTCAACGCCATCCTGGAAGGAGCCGTTCACCGCATTGACGTCGTCCTTGGTAAGACCCGCAGCGCCGAGCACCTGCCAGGCGTTGATCTCGGTACCGGAACCAACGTCACCAACGCAGACGGTCTTGCCCTTGAGGTCGGCAACGGTGTTGATGCCGGGCTTGGCAAGGATCTGAACGGTCTCGTTGTAGATACCGGCAACCCACAGAGCGTCGGTCTCGGGAGCGCCGTCGAAGGAGTTGGTGCCCTCGTGCGCGTAGTTGATAACGTCGGACTGGAGAATGGCCATCTGAGCCTCGCCGTCGGTGATCATGTTGACGTTTGCAACAGAAGCGCCGGTGGACTCAACATTGAGGGTGGAAAGGGTCAGCTTGTCGCCGAGGACGGTCTTGAGAACGCCGCCGACAGCATAGTAGGTACCGGAGGTACCGCCGGTTGCCAGAGTGATGGAAACGGGGCTGCTGGTATCGCCATCATTATTCTGGTTGTCATCCGTCTTCTCGCCGCCGCAGGCGACCAGTGCGAACACCATCGCGAGAGAGAGGATCAGAGCTAAGAACTTTTTCATACGCAATCTCCTTTTTGATTCTCCCGGCATTCGCCGCTTCACCGGCATGTGTCCCGCTGCGTGGGGGCGCCTCGGATCACCTGCACTGGGAAGCGTTGAATTCCGGATTTATTCTTGTCCCTTTCGGGCATGCTTATTATAACTGAATGACAGAGTTATTGCAATAGATTTTTCAATTTTGTTCCATTTGCACAAAAATCCATCATCCTTTTCGTTTCACAGCGTCCGGTGTGTCCCACAGCCCTTCTCATACCGCAATTTTTAAAGCATGGACAAAAAACAGGGCGGCCGCCGGCCGCCCTGCAAAATGAAAGTTTTCTTTGCTGATTATGCAATTTTAGCGCGGTTTTTATTTCTTTTCCTTGTTGTCCACAACCTGCTTGAGCAGCGCGGCGAACGCGTCCATGCTCATCGCGCCAAGATCGCCGTCCGCGCGGTGGCGCGGAGACACGGTGCCGTTCTCCATGTCGCGGTCGCCCACGACCACCATGTAGGGCACCTTCTCCATCTGCGCGTCGCGGATCTTGCGGCCGATCTTCTCGTTGCGGTAGTCGACCTCCACGCGGAAGCCCGCGTTTTCGAGCGTTCTCGCCTGCTCGGCGCAGTAGTCGGCAGCGCGGTCGGTGACGGGCAGGAAGCGCACCTGCTCGGGCGCCATCCACGTCGGCAGTGCGCCGGCGTACTCCTCGATGAGGTAAGCAAGCGTGCGCTCGTAGCAGCCGAGAGAAGTGCGGTGGATGATGTACGGCAGCTTCTTCTCGCCATTTTCGTCGATGTAGTACATGCCGAAGCGCTCAGCAAGCAGCATGTCGATCTGAATGGTGACGAGGGTATCCTCCTTGCCGTAGACGTTCTTATACTGAATGTCGAGCTTGGGGCCGTAGAAGGCAGCCTCGTCAATGCCGACGGTGTAGTTGACGTCGAGATCCTTGAGGATACGCTCCATCACGCTCTGGGCGTGCTCCCACTGCTCTGCCGTACCCTCATACTTGTTGTTCGGGTTCGCGGGATCCCACTGGGAGAAACGGAAGGTGCACTTATCGAGAAGGCCGACGGTGCCGAGGCAGTACTTGGCAAGGTCGAGACAGCCCTTGAACTCCTCTTCGAGCTGGTCGGGGCGCAGGACAAGGTGGCCTTCGGAAATGGTGAACTGGCGCACGCGGATGAGGCCGTGCATCTCGCCGGAGTCCTCGTTGCGGAAGAGCGTCGAGGTCTCGCCCAGGCGCATCGGCAGGTCGCGGTAGGAACGCTGACGGTTCAGATACACCTGATACTGGAACGGGCAGGTCATCGGACGGAGTGCAAAGCACTCCTTCGTTTCATCATACGGATCGCCGAGAATGAACATACCGTCAAGGTAGTGATCCCAGTGACCGGAGATCTTGTAAAGGTCACGCTTGGCCATGAGCGGGGTCTTGGTGAGAAGGTAGCCGCGCTTCTGCTCCACGTCCTCGACCCAGCGCTGCAGCACCTGCACCACGCGCGCGCCCTTGGGCAGCAGCACGGGCAGACCCTGACCGATGCAGTCGACGGTGGTGAAGTACTCCAGCTCGCGGCCGAGCTTGTTGTGGTCGCGCTTGACGGCCTCCTCGCGCTCTTTGAGGTAGGCGTCCAGCTCTTCCTTCTTCGGGAAAGCGACGCCGTAGATGCGCTGGAGCACCTCGCGGTTCGAGTCGCCGCGCCAGTAGGCGGCGTTGCAGGCGGTCAGCTTGATGCCGTTGCCCTTGATGCGGCCGGTGGAGTCGAGGTGGGGGCCTGCGCAGAGGTCGGTGAACTCGCCCTGCTTATAGAAGCTGATGGTCGCGTCCTCGGGCAGGTCGTTGATGAGCTCGACCTTAAAGGGCTCGTCCTTTTCCTCCATAAACTTGATGGCCTCGGCGCGCGGCAGCTCAAAGCGCTCGAGCTTGAGCTTTTCCTTGCAGATCTTGCGCATCTCCGCCTCGATCTCGCTGAGGTTCTCCGGCGTGAAGGAGAACGGGGCGAGCAGGTCATAATAGAAACCGTTGTCGATGCTCGGGCCGATGGCAAGCTTCACCTCGGGCCAGAGGCGCTTGACGGCCTGCGCCAGCACGTGGGAGCAGGTATGCCAATAGGTCTTACGGTACTCGGGATTTTCAAACGTGAACTGGTTTTCTTCGTTGATCTTGACTTCTTCGGACATTGTATGTTACCTCCATTGTTCTTTGAGGGTGCAAAAAAGCTCCACCCCCGATTGTATCAGGGGTGAAGCATTGAAATACTCCACGGTTCCACCCTGCTTGCGCGTTGCGCGCCGCTTGTGTCCGCTGTAACGGGCGATCCCGTCCCGCTTGTTTCGCGGGCGGCTCAAGGGTGGTACTGCCGGCTCTGCACGCAGGACGCTTGCACCAAATGCGTCCCTCTCTTGGCGGCGAACTCCGGTTTCTTCCCTATCCAAGCCATTTTGATGATGGGAGTGTACACCCGCCGCGCGCGTTTGTCAAGCGAAAAGTGCGCACAATGTGCGCACCTTTACAGAAATTTCATCAGAATTCGGGCGGGCGGTTTTTGGGCGGCTTGCCGTCGTCCTCGTCTCTGCCGAGAATGCCCGAAAAGAGTTTTTTGCGCTTTGCACGCCTTTCCTCCTCTTTTTGCTTCTGCTCCGCCTTGTAACGCTCGATCGACTCCAGCTCTTCAAGGCGTTCCCCCGCCTTTTTCTGCAAAAGCGGCGGCTGCTCGCCTTCCATGATCGCGCGCAGGTCGTCTATCGTCATTTTTTCGCAGGCGTCCTGAAAGCGTCTTTCACGGATATCTTCCGGCTCAAAAAACGCCATGCGGCCGCACCACGAGCAGATGTACACTTCGACCGGAACGTGATCCGTCCAGAGATTCGAACCGAGGCTTGATCCGTTCATCTCAAGAGTCTGCTTCCCCTGAGGCTTCATTTCATGTCCGCAGACGCAAAGCTTGTCACTCATGCCGTTCCTCCTTTTTATGCACTTCCCGCTTGGGAATGTCGTCGTAAAAGGCAAAGGTCTCTTCAAAGAGCTTCTCGCCATAGGCGCGCAGCTTCTCGCAGTATTCATCGTAGGCGGCGAGCATCAGCCGTGCCTCGTCTGTCAGCGCCGCGCCGCCGCCGTTCCTGCCGCCCGTGTTGGACAGCAGCAGGTGAAACCCCAGGCCGTTTTCCGCATTGCGAACGACCGTCCACGCCTTGGAGTAGGCCATGGACATGGACATGGCCGCCGCGCGCAGGGAATGCAGCTCGTCCACGCGCTTCAAAAGCTGCGAAACGCCGGGGCCAAAGCATTTCTGGTCAGAAAACACGCGGGCGGAGAGGACGACGCGAAGATCACGATCCATAGGGCGGCACTTCCTTTCTTTTAGATCCATTATATCGGCGCGTTTTCCGTTCGTCAATACAGCAAAAAAGAGCGGGAGCAGTAAGCTCCCGCTGCTCTTTCACCGCAGGGTGTTGTAATGCGTGTTCTCGCCGTCGAACAAAAAGCCGTCTGCGTCGTGGACACGGCCGTTCGAGAGCATCTGCCGGTAGCGAAGATCGCTCTTGGCGCTGTTGAAATAGCGGCTGCGGCCGCTGGCGCGGGCGGCGGCATTACGGCGGTCGGTGCCGGGCGTATCATGGCTTTTCCTGCTGTTGTCCGCCGTGTCATGGTCAGTCGCGGCGGGCGGCGGAGTAACGGTGTTGTTGCCCTTCTTCTCGCCGCAGCCGACGAGTGAGACGAGCAGCAGCACCGTCACCAAAAGCGTGGCAAGGGTCTGCTTCATTGCTGCATTTCTCCTTACGTTTATCTCCCGCGATACCCATGCGTTAGTATGCGCGCAAAAGGAAAAGAAAGCAGACGTAAATTTTGTCAAAACACGTGTCGCAGACGCTGACTCGGCAAAAAGCTTCGCAGAGTTTCGCGCCCATAGGCGCGAAATAATTTTAATCGTAATTTCCAACGACATGTGCGTTGGAAATTACACTTCTCAGGCCGCAAGTGTGGAAATCGACCGCCTGCGGCGGTTGATTTCTGCGCGCAGCGGCCTGCAAAAAATCAAAAAGAAGGGCATCGCAAAACGATGCCCTTCTTTTTTGAAATTGTCTTACTTGCTCGCCTTTGCGGCCTTGAAGGCCTCGATCAGCATCGGGGTGAC
>DPGF01000105.1:2404-9724 GCA_003522105.1 Oscillibacter sp. | reverse complement strand
TGACTTTTCGTCTCTGGCAAGACAGCGAAAAGCATTTTGGTGAGTGCCGCTGTGCGGCTGGCGCCCTTCAATCTGCCGCAGATCAAAGCTGTCACCGACCATGATGACATGGACTTGTATACCCTGGGAGAGCGAAAGCGCGCTCTGTATGCCGTGATCCCGGATAATGACACGACCTTCAACTTCCTCGTCAGCCTGCTGTACTCCCAGATATTCCAAACACTGTACTACTGCGCCGACCAGATCCACCATGGGGCCTTGCCCTGCCATGTGCATTTCATCTTGGATGAAGCGCCATCGGTCAATCTGCCGGGGCTGCCGCGGGAGCTTGCGACCATGCGCTCCCGCAATATCTCCTGCAGCACCATCATCCAGAACATGGCGCAGATTAAGGAGCTGTATAAGGATTCCTGGGAAACCATCCCCGGCAACTCGGACACGCTGCTCTATCTGGGCGGCAACGAGGCAAGCACTCACAAGTACATTTCTGAGGCGTTGGGTAAGTCCACCATTGACACCAAGACCCACGGGCAGACCAAAGGGCGGTCCGGGTCTTACTCCACTAACTTCCAGATGAGCGGCAGAGAACTGCTGACGCCGGACGAGGTGCGGATGCTGGATAACCGGTATTGTATTCTGTTCATCCGCGGTACACGGCCGGTGATGGACGAAAAGTATGAGCTCATGGAGCATCCTGCCATCCGCTATACGATGGACGGCGGCGGGCCGCCCTACATCCACCACGGAACGGTGAAACCTCCCATTCCGGGAAAGCCGCTGTTCCAGATTGAATTTGACAATGAAAAGGAGAATGCTGCAGCATGAAACATGATTTGAACAACAAAAATTTCGAGAGAAAGGCAAAGCGCGTCTATTCCGTGTTTGCCTGCGTTACTCTGCTTCTGGTCGCCACCGCAGTGCCTGCGCTGGCGGCAGATGACCCGCTGACGGTGGTCAACAACCTGTCTGATTTCATTTTCTCGCTGATCCGCGCCATTGGCCTTATTCTGCTGGGCTTCGGCATCCTGCAGGTGGGTCTGTCTCTCAAGAGCCATGATCCATCCCAGCGAGCCAACGGTATGCTCACCGTAGCAGGCGGCATTGTGATCACCTTTACCAAGGAAATCCTTACCCTTATCACCGGTTGAAAATCGAATAAGGGGAGCAGCGTTTAGACTGCGCCCCTTATTTCTTCCCGCAGGAGGTGATTTTGAATGGGAAGTGGAAACTGGATCATTGACAACCTGAACTCTGCGCTGGAGATGTGGAACGGCAGACTGGAGGAGATCTGGCAGCTCATCACCACATCGCCGGAGAATTTCAAGGGCGGCGGTGTCTGGAATGTCATCGTGAATATCAACGATGGATTAAAAGCTGTGGGGTATGCGCTGTTGGTGCTGTTTTTCGTAATGGGCGTGGTCAAGACCTGCGGCAGCTTCACCGAGATGAAGAAGCCGGAGGTGGCCTTCAAATGCTTCATCCGCTTTGTGCTGGCGCAGGCGGCGGTGTCGTGGGGCATGGAGCTGATGACCGGCGCGTTTCGTGTTGCCCAGGGCATGGTGACGACCATCATGGATTCCTCCGGGCTGACGGCGATGTCTGCCACCACATTACCGGATGAACTGGTGAGTGTCATCGAGGATGTGGGCTTTATTGACTCCATCCCCCTTTGGGCGGTGACGCTGCTGGGCTCGCTCTTTATCTGGGTACTCTCCCTTGTCATGATACTGACGGTATATAGCCGCTTTTTTAAGCTCTATATCGCAACGGCCATCGCACCCATCCCGCTGGCCAGCTTTGCGGGGCAGCCCTCCAGCAGTATCGGCGTAGCCTTTTTGAAAAGCTATGCCGCCATCTGTCTGGAGGGCTGTGTCATCGTATTGGCCTGTGTGATCTTCTCTGCCTTTGCCTCGTCCCCGCCCGCCATCGCGGACGATACGCTGGCGGCAGCCACCATCGTATGGAACTATGTGGGTGAGCTGATCTTCAATATGCTGGTGCTGGTAGGCGCGATCAAGATGAGCGACCGCATCATCCGGGAGCTGATGGGCCTTGGCTGATTCAGCGCCACAGACCCTCTGTGCTGACGGTGTCTTCGCCGTTCTCCCGTGCTTTGCGAACACGGTAGGAGAAATACTCCATAGCGGCAGCGTCATCCCGTGCCTGCATAACAAGATCGCAGACAAAGCGGATCAGCGAAAGCAGCCAGGACAGCACCACCAGCCCTACAAGAGCGAACAGGATGCGGTCTGCCAGCACGGTATGGGTGCGATACCAGCCGTGGAACACCGTCAGCATGGACACGGTGTACAAAAGCGGGATGGTCATCCGCGTCAGCGCGGCCAGCCGGGAGAGAAGCGCCAGGACGCCAAGCCCGGCGATCATCAGAAAAGCGATCATGTGTCACGACCTCCTTCATCGAGTTTGTGGCATAGTACCATGACTGCACAGACAAAGCAAGAGTCTGTTCAGCAAAACTCAGAAAAAACTTGGAGGTGATCTATTGGAGGTCCGCATCAACAAAGAAGTACGAAATTACCAGGAGAGTCTATTCTTCGGCCTGTCCCTACGGCAGTTGCTGTTCGCACTGCTGGCGGTCGCCGTGGCAGTGGGCGTATATTTCGGCCTGCGCCCTGTGCTGAGAAATGGGGAGATCGGCTGGGTCTGCGTGCTTGCAGCCTTTCCCTTTGCCATGGGCGGCTTTTTTCAGTATAACGGCATGACGCTGGAACGCTTTCTGCTCGCGTATATCCGCTCTGAATTCCTGTTTCCCCGCAGGCTCGTGTTCAAATCGGACAACATATACGCCAAAGCTCTGGAAAATTCAACGATAAAGGAGGCTCTCAAACTTGATTAAAACTCTGCAAAATACACTGAAGCAGGACAAAGAAAGATTTACGGTTCCGAAATCTGTACAGGACATCATCCCCATCCGCCGCATCTGGCCGGATGGGGTCTTTCAATTTGGCAGCAAGTATTCTAAAACACTGCGTTTTAGCGACATCAATTATGCCATTGCCTCGAAAGAGGATAAGACAGCCATGTTTCTCAGCTATTCCGAGCTGCTGAACGCACTGGACACCGGCTCCACCACGAAGATCACCATCAACAATAAGCGCCTGGACCGGCGCAATTTTGAGCAGGAGATCCTCATCCCGCCCAAGGGAGATGATCTGGACGGCGGGCGTAAGGAATACAACGCCATGCTGCTGGATAAGGTAACGGACTCATCCAACAGTGTGGTGCAGGAGCGCTACATCACACTGTCCGTCCACAAGAAAAATGTGGAGGAAGCCCGCGCGTTTTTTGACCGCACGGTCCATGACGCCTCTTCCCGTCTGAACCACATGGACTCTCGCTGCGAGGAACTGGATGCGGCAGACCGTCTCCACATCCTGCATGATTTCTACCGTGTGGGCGAGGAAAGCGAGTTCCGCTTTGACCTCCGGGAGAGCATGAAGAACGGACGCTCCTTCAAGGACGCCATCTGCCCGGACAGCATGGAATTCAAAAAGGATCATTTTATCATGGGCGGTAAATATGGCCGGGTGCTTTTTTTGAAGGAGTATGCCAGCTACATCAAGGATTCCATGATCAATGAGCTTACCAGCCTGAACCGCAGTCTCATGCTGTCCATTGACATCATCCCTGTTCCTACCGATGAGGCGGTGCGGGAGATGCAGAATCGCCTGCTGGGTGTGGAGACCAATGTGACCAACTGGCAGCGCCGGCAGAACGCTAACAATAACTTTTCTGCCGTTGTCCCCTACGATCTGGAGCAGCAGCGCAAGGAGACCCGTGAGATGCTGGACGATCTCACCACCCGCGACCAGCGGATGATGTTTGCCGTGGTGACGCTGGTGCATCTGGCAGACAGCAAGGAAGAACTGGACAGTGATACGGAAACGCTCCAGTCCGTTGCCCGCAAGCACCTCTGTCAGCTCACGACACTGAACTGGCAGCAGGCGGACGGGCTGGTGACGGCGCTGCCGCTGGGCCTGCGCCGCATCGATGCTCTGCGTACTCTGACCACGGAAGCGCTGGCTGTCCTCATGCCCTTTAAGGCCCAGGAGATCTGGGACCGTGGCGGCGTGTACTACGGGCAGAACGCCATCAGCAAAAATCTCATCGTGGCGGACCGCAGGCAGCTTCTCAACGGCAACGCATTCATTCTGGGCGTCTCCGGCTCCGGTAAATCCTTCAGCGCCAAGAAGGAGATGGTGTCACTGGCGCTGTCCACGCAGGACGATATCATCGTCATCGATCCGGAGTCGGAGTACCGCCCCCTCATCGAAGGACTGGGCGGCCAGGTCATCAACATCTCCGCCACATCTCCCAACCATATCAACGCCATGGATATGGAGCAGGGCTATGGGGACGGAGAGAACCCCGTGGTGCTGAAATCCGAGTTCCTGCTCTCCCTCTGTGAACAGCTCATTGGGGCGGGCAAGCTGTCTGCCAAGGAAAAATCCGTCATCGACCGCTGCACCGCGCAGGTGTACCGGGACTATATCCGCAGCGGCTATCACGGCGCGGTCCCCACCTTGCAGGACTTCCACGCCGAGCTGCTCCGCCAGCCGGAAAAGGAAGCACAGGATGTGGCGCTGGCCATTGAGCTGTTTACAGACGGCAGTCTCAACACCTTCGCCAAGCCCACCAATGTGGACACCAATGCCCGTATCCTCTGCTACGATATCCGAGACCTTGGCAAGCAGCTCCTGCCGGTGGGGATGCTGGTGGTGCTGGACAGCATCTTCAACCGCATCATCCGCAACCGTGGGCTGAAGCGCAACACCTGGATCTATATTGATGAGATCTACCTGCTGTTCCAGCATGAGTACAGCGCCAATTTCCTCTTCACCCTGTGGAAACGTATGAGAAAGTATCAGGCTTGCGGAACGGGAATCAGCCAGAATATCGAGGACCTGCTGCAGTCCCACACGGCCCGCACCATGCTGGCAAACAGTGAATTCCTCATCATGCTGAACCAGGCGGCTACAGACCGGGAGGAACTGGCGCGCCTGCTGAACATCTCGGATAATCAGCTCTCCTACATCACCAATGTGGACTCCGGGCGTGGGCTCATCAAGTGCGGAAGCGCTATCGTGCCTTTTGTGGATCATTTCCCCAAGAACAGGCTCTACCGCTTGATGACCACAAAGCCCTCGGATCTGGCTGCGTGATAGCCCATGGAGAAAATTAAAGAAAAACTGGCGCTGGGTGAGCGTGTCAAAGAGAAAGCTGTATCCGCTCCAAAGGAGCTTTTGCGCAAGGTGTTGGATGACGGCTCGGAGCGTCTGCGGACTCAGCTCCGGGATACCGCCCAGCAGGGGCGGCGGGATGAATATGGCGGCGACGCCATTGAGGACACCGCCGCCAGTGGCCTGCACCGCGCCGAAAAGGAACTGCTGAAGCAGCGCAAGAAGAAAAACACGGAGCAGAGCGCGTCACCCCAGGGTGACGCCTCTGCCCCCAGCTCCAACAGCGACGTGCCGCCTGTCATCCGCACCAGAGAGACTGACGCGGCGAGGGCAAGAGCGCCCTCACCGCCAGTGCGGGAGCAGGCACGGCAGGCGGCTATGAAGCAGGCAGTCAAGACGAAGAATGCCTATATCAGCGCACAGGGCGAGACCGCTGTAACGTCAGCGCCTGAGTCGCAGCGGCAGGGCCAGCAGACATTCATTCAAGAGCAGGGCCGCAAAGCGTCCCGCCAGCAGGCGCAGCGCAGGCGGGCAGAGCGGCGGTTCCGGCACCAGGATGATCTGCGTGGAGATTCGCTGCGTACGGAAGGTTTCAAGCCAACCAGCAGGGGCAGAATCAAAGAGCGCGGCAGCATCCAGCCGCCGAAGAAGCATCGGATCCCCGAACCGAAAGCACCGGAGCACGCCGCAGGGATCATGCCGAAAGTCCGTGAAGGTGGCAAATCTGCCGTGCAGTCCGCCGAACAGGCTGTGCGCTCCTCCACCGCCCATGCGGCTACGGTTGGGAATTATGTTGCCAGAGAAGCAGCCATGCAGATGGCCCTGCGGCAACAGACGACAAAAATGGCAGAAACCGCGGTGCAGAAAACCGCACAGGCGGCGGGCTGCGCGCTGCGCTCCATCATTGCCGCTGCCCAAAACTTGCTTGCGGCAATAGCGGCTGGTGGGAGCACAGCTGTAGCCATGGTGCTGGTGATTTGCCTGATTGGACTTCTGATCGTGTCGCCTTTTGGGATCTTTTTCTCCGGAGAGGACAGCGGTACCGGCTACACCATGCCGGAAGCTGTCAGCGTATTGAACGGCGAGTTCGCCGCTCGGATCGAGCAGATCAAGGCGGAGAACTCCTATGACGAACTGGATATGGACAACGCGGGCAGTGCCGCTATGGTGGCGAACTGGCGGGATGTGCTGGCTGTTTATGCTGTGCGGACCACCACGGACAACGCTTCGCCGGATGAGGTCGCTACGCTGACCGAAGAAAAAATGGAGATCCTTCGTGAAATCTTCTGGGACATGAACGCGATCTCCTACCATCTCGAGACTGTCTCGGGCGGTGAAGATGAGGGTGACACCGTCATCCTGCGCATCACCGTCACGGTAAAGGATTACCTGCAGATGGCGGATGAGTACCGATTCAACGCAGATCAGCGAAAGCTGCTGGAAGAACTCATGCAGCCAGAGTATCAGGAACTATTCGCGGCGCTCACCGGCAGCTACCAGGACATTGAGCTGAGTCCCGACGAGGTAGCGAAGATCATGGAAAACCTCCCCGCCGATCTCAGCGAGGCACGCAGAGAAGTTGTGCTGACAGCATATCAGCTCTTGGGCAGAGTCCATTATTTTTGGGGAGGAAAATCTTTGGTAATTGGCTGGGACTCCCGCTGGGGAATGCCGATGGAGGTCACAGCCGAGGGCAGCTCCACCACCGGCACTGTGCGGCCCTTCGGACTGGATTGTTCGGGAATGGTGGATTGGGTATTCTACAACCAGAGCGGCGGACAATACGTCATTGGGCATGGCGGCGGGGCCACCGCGCAGCACAGCTACTGTACGCCTATTGCTTGGAGTGACGCCCAGCCGGGAGACCTTGTCTTTTATCCGGGTGACAGCCATGTCGGTATTGTTTGCGGCTTTGACAGCGGCGGTAATATCATGATCATCCACTGCGCCAGTGGCGCGAATAATGTGGTGGTGACTGGGAAGATCGGCTTCACCTCGATAGGCAGGCCCGAGTATTTTGCGGATTGAGAAATGTGCGCATGGAGATGTGTTCATAGTTGATTGCTATCATGCTCCATGATATACAGAGAAAGGCAGGGAGCCTCAATAGAGGCTCCCG
>DPGF01000105.1:1820-2124 GCA_003522105.1 Oscillibacter sp. | reverse complement strand
AACAGGCCATCACCAATGCCGTTGGTCACGCCATTTACCACGGCCCACGCCACCGCATTTGCATAGTAGCTATCGGTAAGAACATCGCTGAACTCTGCCTTGCTATCGACCAGCTTACCAATGGCACGGAACAGGAAAGTCACGCTCTGGGCACGGGTGCAGGTGGCGTCAGGACTGAATTTGCCATCGCCCGTTCCTGTGGTGATACCGTTTTCTACCGCCCATGCAACCGCCTTTGCATAATAGGCATCAGTGGACACATCGGCGAAACTGCTCATAGCCTTGGGTTCGGGAGAACCGGCAG
>DPGF01000105.1:0-1755 GCA_003522105.1 Oscillibacter sp. | reverse complement strand
TGACGATCTGGGCACGGGTGCAGGTTGCGTTAGGCGCGAAGGTGGCTGCGGTTGTGCCGGCGGTAATGCCATTCTCCACGGCCCACAGGACTGCATCGTAATAGTAAGCGTCTGCTGCCACATCCTCAAAGGGCATTGCGCTGCTCTTGGGTTCGGGAGAACCGGCAGCACGCCACAGGAAGGTGACGATCTGTGCGCGGGTGCAAGGCTGGTTCGGCCCAAAGAGGCCGTTGCCGATACCGCCGGTGATGCCCTTTTCCTGCGCCCACTTCACAGCCTCATAGTAATAGGCGCTGGTGGACACATCGCTGAACGGGCTTGTCTCAACTTCCTTGACAAAGGTAGCATTAACCTCGACCTTGCTGGCGGGCATGGTAAAGGTATATTTGCCGTTACCCTTGTCAGTCAGTTTCAGTTCCTTACCATTCTTGTCGGTCACGGTGAGGTCATCCAGTTTGAAACCATCGTCCGGCTTGACGGTGATTGTCACGGTATCACCACGCTCGGCGTAGCGGCGGTTTGCTGTCACTGTGCCGTTTTCCGTCTTGTCGGGGGTGGTCACGGGGTAGGTGGGTTCGTAGTAATCAACCGGTAAATAAGTCATTGCAATGGTCTGCGTATGAGTTGCTGTATCAGCCGTAATCGTAATATTGGAATTGAAAACCTCGCAATTATCTGCGCTGACTTCGGCTTGATAAGTACCTGCCTCCAAATTGGCGGGGTTTGTTACTACCTGACCGTCCACTTTGATGATTACATTGGTCAGTTCGGCAGGGGACACCGTAAACGTAACGGTATACTTAGGCCCGGGAAGAAGCGGCGTACCGTTCGGGTTGAAGCGGTAGTCGCCGCCGTTCTGGGTGAGCTTGTCGTAAAATTCCTGGGTTTTCATGGAATCAATGGCTTCTGCGGTGCCAGCGGCAAAAGTGGAAGTGCCACAGGAAGCAACATTTTCCGTTGCGGTATAGTAGTTGTTCTCAAAAACAGGTGTGCCGGATTCAACCTTGCCAACAAGTCCGCCCAAACGCTTATAAGGTGTAGTGGCAGTATATTGAGATAAATCCATTTCACCAGCGAAATAACAATGTTTGATTTCTGCACCTGCCCAAACAGTGCCTGCAATGCCGCCGAAATCCGTAGTGCCTTTGCCAAGAGGAACCATTTTCCCGGTGGAATAACAATTGATAATCTTTGAGCCTTGATACAACTGCCCAACAATTCCGCCGGTATGGGGTGTCCAAGAGGTCATATCGCCTGTATTGGCGCAATACTGTACGGTACTGTTTTCAGCAAGACCTACGATACCGCCCATCTGCAAAGAGGTAGTATCCGTCGTTATTGAAAAATTCCCCTTGTTTTGGCAGTGTTCAATCGTGCTATTTATCGCATATCCGCACAAAGCCGCAGTGCCGTTGACATATGTGTTTGTATCCGTGAACGATACATCCGAAACGCAGTCAGAAATTTTGCTGTTTTCTGCAACGCCCGCAACTGTTCCAAAAAAGACATACCCTGAATTGGACACATCCAGCTTGCCTTGAATTGTCAAACCGGAAATTTCAGCGCCGTAAGCCACGCTGAAAAATCCGAAAACCGGATACTCTGCCTTTCCATAGTTTTCGGAAAAATCTAAATTGGAAATCGTATGTCCGTTTCCGTAAAATTTGCCGCTGAAGTAGTGCAGCAGATTTCCGTCGCCGTCAAAGACGCTGCCAATCGGTTTCCACGCAACACCTGTTAAATCCAAATCCGCAT
>DPGF01000132.1 GCA_003522105.1 Oscillibacter sp. | reverse complement strand
AAAGAGCCGAAGCCGACGAGCTGAACCTTTTCGTCATTCTTCAGGGAGTCGATAATGGTTTCGAGGGCGGCATTGATCACGACCTCGGACTCCTTCTTGGAAATGCTGGCTTTTTCTGCCACGGCAGCAATGAGTTCAGTCTTGTTCATCGTTAGATCCTCCTGAAAAGTATCCGGAAGCGGAGCTTCCGGGGTTATATGAGCAAAAAGCAGTTTTGCTTTTGGTCATCGGGTCTGATTCTTGGCGGCGTTCCAGAGGGCTGTCAGCTCTTCGAGCGGCAGAGAGGAGAGCGATTCTCCGCGGGCATCGGCCGCCTGCTCTACCTTGCGGAAGCGCGCAATGAATTTTTCGCAGGTCTTTTCAAGCGCGGCCTCGGGATCGACGCCGCAGAAGCGGCCGACCTTGACGGCGGCAAAGAGCACATCGCCAAGCTCTTCTTCGAAATTGGTGCCGGTTTCCACGGCAGCACGCAGCTCCTGCGTTTCCTCGTCGAGCTTATCGAGCGCGCCGGAAACATCGGGGAATTCAAAGCCCGCTTTTGCTGCCTTGCTCTGAAGCTTGTCCGCCCGCCAGAGCGCGGGGAGCGAACGCGCGACGGAATCCATGGCGTCTGCCGTGGTGCGCTGGCCCTTTTCCTGCCGCTTGAGCTTGTCCCAGTTGACAAGCACTTCATCGCTGCTGTCCGCCTTGCCGCTTGCAAACACGTGCGGGTGACGGAAGATGAGCTTGCGTACCACATGGTCGGTCACATCGTCGGTCGTGAAGCGGCCGGCTTCCTCTTCCATGTGGATATTGAAGAGCACCTGCATCAGCATATCGCCGAGCTCTTCCTCCATCAGCTCCGGATCGTCGAGATCGAAAGCCTCGGCAGCCTCGTAAGCCTCTTCTAAGAAGTTGCGGCGGTTGGACTGATGCGTCTGCTCGCGATCCCACGGGCAGCCGTCCGGTGCGCGCAGAATGCGCAGCACATTGACGAGATCGTCATATGTGTAGACAGCTTTCTCAGGATAATTTATCATACATTCCCTCCCATTGCAAGGCATTTCTCGGAAATTCCTTGATTTTTCAGGCTTTTTTAGCGCACATGAAGAACGCGGGCGAGCTTTTCGCCCTTGGGCAGCAGCGCGAGATCATCGCGCGTGACGATCCGCAGCGCAAGGACAAGTACAGCGTATACGACGACGGCCACCGCGATCGCCGCACCCACGCAGACGAGCATGATCGTTCTGCCGCTATCCTCGGAAAGAAGAAAGTGCGCGCAGAGCGCATACACGCCGCGCGCGGAGAAGGCCATCGCAAGGGAGGCCAGCAGCGGGCGCAGGAAGTAGCCGGGATAATTGAGATGGAAGGCTGCGACGCGCGAAACAGCGATGAGGTTTAAAATGGCTGTGAGCGCAAAGCACACGAGCGTGCCGATGGGCGCGCCGTGGATATTGATGGACGGGACGGCCGTGAGGTTATAGTTGAGCACGATCTTCACAACGCCGCCGATGAGCATGGTGAAGATGGGAACATTCACCCGCCCGTAGGATTGCAGAATGGAGTTTGTGATGAGCATCAGGCAGACGAAGATGCTCGCGATGCCGAGCACCGAGAGGAGCTGTCCGCCGAGCGCACCGTCGTAGCGGGGATAAAAGAGACGGAAAATAGGGCCGCTGAGCGACCACAGGCCAAGCCCCATCGGGAAGGCGAGCAGCGCCGTGACGCGGAAGGACGAGCGCACGATGCGCGCGGTCTGCTTTTCGTTGTGCTGCGTGATGGAGGCGGAGACTGCCGGAATGACCGAGGCCGTGAGCGCGACCATCAGCGAAGAAGGCAGGTTGTAGAGATCCATGCAGGCGGAATAGTTGCCGTAGAGCGCGCGGGTCTCATCGAGCGAGTAGCCCAGCGCGTTCTGGAGCTGTCCCTGCACGAGCGAGGTGTCGATCAGCGTGATGATGGACACCATCGACGAGGCGATGGTGATGGGAATGGCCAGCGCCAGCAGGCGGCGCACGATCGCGCGGCCCGACGCGCAGCGCTCGCCGCTTTGCAGGGCGGGACGGTGGCGCAGATAGTTAGCCGCCATGTAGACGAGCGAGAGAATGGTGCCGATGGTCACGCCGCCGATGGCGCCTGCCGCGGCGATGTAGTCCGGCTGACCGATCTTCAAAAGCCACAGCGAGAGCGCGAGACCGAAGACGAGCTTGCACAATGCCTCCAGGATCTGCGAGACGGCCGTGGGCGTCATATACTGCCGGCCCTGCGCGTAGCCGCGGAAGGCGGACAGGCACCCCACGCACACCACCGCGGGCGCGAGCGCACGGATGCCGTAGGCCGCGCGGGGGTTGTTGAGAAGGGAGGCGAGATAGTCGTTGCCCCACCACATCAGCGAAAACGAGACGAGCCCCAACAGCAGAAAAACGGTCAGAGAGAGGTTGAAGGTGCGCTGCGCCTGCCGCGTGCGGCCGCGCGCGTAAGCCTCGCTCACAAGCTTGGAGAGCGCGACGGGGAGACCCGCGGTCGAGATGGTCAGCATCGTTGCATAGATGTTGTAGGCGTTGGAAAAGTCTGCGCTTCCACCCTCGCCGAGAATGTTGCGCAGCGGAATCTTAAACACCGCGCCGATGACCTTGACGGCCATGATGCCGAATGCCAGCACCGCTGCGCCGCCAAGAAAAGATTGCTTTTTTTCGGTAGCCATAGAAAATACGACCTTTTGTTCCAAAGAGTTGCGAAGCCTTACAGCCGCTCAAGGCAGCCGAGGATAAGAGAGGAGAAATGCGGGGCGGACTGCTCTGCCATTTCGTTGACCTCCTCGCCCGAGAGCGGCTGGGGGAGAACGCCCGCGGCCATGTTGGCGCAGAGCGTCACGCCGAGGATCTCATAGCCGCAGTGCGCGGCGGCAATGGCCTCCGGCGCGGTGGACATGCCCACGGCGTCCGCGCCCAGAATGCGCGCGGCGCGCACCTCGGCGGGCGTTTCGAACTGCGGGCCGGGGAAGTACATGTAAACGCCTTCCTGCAGCGTGAGCTCCTGCTCACGCGCGACCTCTTTGGCAAGGGCACGCAGGCGCGGGGAGTAGACATTGGACATATCGGGGAAGCGCGTGCCGAATTCCTCGATGTTCGGCCCCCAGAGCGGGCCAAAGTCGAAGAGCTTGATGTGGTCGGAGATGAGCATGAGGTCGCCCGCCTGATAGTCTGTGTTCACAGCGCCCGCGGCGTTCGTCACGATCATCGTCTTCGCGCCAAGCAAGCGAATGACGCGAACGGCGTAGGCAGCGTCCTCCATGGTGTAGCCCTCGTAGCAGTGCATTCTGCCCTGCATGACCGCGACGCGCTTGCCGCAAAGCGTTCCGAAGACGAAGCGGCCCTCGTGTCCCGGCGCGGTGGAGGCGTGGAAGTGCGGAATGTCGGCATAGTGCATAAAGATGGGATCTTCGACCTGATCGCCGAGAAAGCCGAGGCCGCTGCCGAGCACGAGCAGCACCTCGGGGCGAAAAGAACCGAGGTGAGAGGCGATCACGTCCGCGCTCTCGCAGTAATCGTCGTAGGTGAAGTGCGGCTTGACAAGATCTGCCGACAGGTAATGGGAGCGTGAAGAATTATAAATCATGGTCGTCATTCTCCTTGTTCGGCGTAAAAGCGGGCGAAGTCCATCAGATTCGCGCGGCGCTTTTCCGGCCGGTCGATGTATTCACGCGGATACTTTGCGTTGAACGCGCGGCGGATCTGCCCGCCGCCGACCATCTTGGTCGAGCCGCCCGCGCCGAGCGAGAGAATGGAGTGCAGCTCTTCCATGATGTAGATGTTGTAAAGTCCTGTGCCGCCGGGCTTCGTCCAGCCAACGTTTTCAAAGCTGCCGGACATGTACTTCTGGCGGTAGAGGTAATAGGGGGCAAAACCATTCTTACGCAGCGTGGGGTCGGCATAGTCCAGCATTTCGGCAACTTCCTCCGCGCCGGGAATGCGGCTTCCCTCAAGCGTGATGCGGCTGCCCTTTTTGAGGGACAAGGTGTGCACCGTGATGTTGTCCGCGCCCATGGAGATAACCTCGTCAAGGCTCCTTGCAAAGCCCGCGGGCGTATCCTCGGGAAGACCCGCGATGAGATCCATGTTGACGTGCGGGAAGCCCGCGGCGCGCACCTGCTCCATGGCGCGGCGAATATCGTCCGCCATGTGGCGGCGGCCGATGGCCGCAAGCACGTTATCCTCCATCGTCTGGGGGTTGATGGAAACGCGCGTGGTGTTGTGCGCGCGCAGCACGCGCAGCTTTTCTTCGTCGATCGTGTCGGGGCGGCCCGCCTCGATCGTCAGCTCGGCGAGACCCGCAAAGTCAAAATTCTGCTCAAGCTTTGTGAGGAGGCGATCCATTTGATTGGCCGTCAGCGTGGTCGGCGTGCCGCCGCCCATGTAGAAGGACTTGATGTTCAGCCCCATCTCGCGCACGAGCTGCCCCGCGGCGGTGATCTCGTCAAAGAGCGCCTCAAGGTACGGCTCGACGAGCGAGAAGGACTTTTCCACGCTCTGGGCGACGAAGCTGCAATAGGCGCAGCGCGTGGGGCAGAAGGGAATGCCGACATAGAGTGAAATGTCGTTCGGCTCCAGCTCCGCCGCCGCGCGGATGCCGGCGTCCGCCGCCTCGATGGCAAGGCGGGCGCGGGCGGGCTGCACGCAGTAAAGCTCCTGAAGCTCCCGCTCGGCTTTCGCCTTTCCGCCCTCGCGGATCAGCGAGAGCGCGACCTTTGCCGGGCGCACGCCCGTCAGGCTTCCCCACGCGGGGGAGATGCCGAGAAGGTCCTTCGCCGCACCGAAAAAGCTGATGCCGACGGCATGGCGGCGCTGGCCTTCTTTTTCATAGTCCGTGCCGGAGAGAGGATAATCGTAGCTGTGGGCGGCGGAGCGGCCGTCGATGCCAAGCTCCGTCGTCACCTGCACGCGCTCGTCCTCTTCGGTGAGCGTCACGCGCACCCAGTGCGCGTCGGCCGTTTCATCGACCGTGCCGTAGACGGGCTTTTCGCCGGGGAAGAGCGTGAGCAGGCTCTGCTCCAGCGCGTATTTTTCATCATGCCCAATGAGCTCAACTTTCATGTGAACAAGTCCTTTATCGCAGTGCCTGGCGCAGATACGGATTCATGGCCTTTTCGCGCGCCAGGGTCGTAGTGTTCATGTGGCCGGGGTAGACGGTGTAGTCCTCCTTCAGCTCGCCGAGGCGGCGCAGGGAGAGAAGCATCTGTGCGTCGTTGCCGCCGGGAAGGTCGGTGCGGCCCATCGAGCCTGCAAAGAGCGTGTCGCCGGGGAACATCGCATCGCCGGCGAGCAGCGTGACGCCGCCGAGCGTGTGGCCGGGGGTGGCGAGCACCTTGATCGTGAGCGTGCCGAGCGGGAGCGTATCGCCCTCGCCGTAGAATTTGAGGTCGGGGACGAGGTCGGCCATCGGGTAGTGATAGATGCCGGTGGAATGGGCGTCTGCCTCGCCGATGTAAACGGGAACGTCCGGCAGCGCCTTTTTGAGCGCGGGCACGGCGAGCGTATGGTCGCGGTGGCCGTGCGTCAGCAGAATGTACTGGAGCGTGACGCCCTCGCGCTCGACGAGCGCAAGCAGCTTTTCCGCTTCGTCGCCCGGGTCGATGAGCGCGGCGCGCTTGGTCTCCTCGTCGATGAGCAGGTAGCAATTCGTCTGCAAAGAGCCGACAACGGTGGTGATGACTTTCATCGGAAATTCCCCTTTCTTTACTGCTTTTTCGGTGCGTCCAGATCGGCGGAGTCCACGATCAGCGTGAACGGCCCGTCGTTGAGCGATTCGACCTCCATGTAGGCGCCGAATTCGCCGGTTTCGACGTGGTAGCCCTTCTCGCGGCAGATGGCCACGAACTTTTCATACATCGGGATCGCAATTTCAGGGCGTGCGGCGCTTAAAAATTCGGGACGGCGGCCCTTGCGGCAGTTGCCGTAGAGCGTGAACTGCGAGATGATGAGCAGCTCCCCGCCCACATCGTCGAGCGAGAGGTTGATCTTGTCGTTCTCGTCGTCAAAAATGCGCAGCGAGCAGAGCTTGTCCGCCATTTTGCGGCATTTTTCCTCCGTATCGTCGGGAGCGACACCCAGCAGGATCAAAAAGCCTTTGCCGATCTTACCTTTGACTTCTCCGTCGATCGTGACGGAGGCATGCTTTACCTTGGTCAGTACTGCTCGCATGGTAGTTCTCCTTTTTTGCCCCGTGAAAGGGGGAAGTGTTGTTAGCCCGCGGGACGATCCACCTTCATCACGCCGCTGATCTGGTGGAGCTTGCGCATGACGGCGGCGAGGTGGTTCGCGTCGGAAATGAAGATGTTGAGGTGAATGACGGCAAACCCGTCAGAGGTCGTCGTCGCGTTGAGGGACGCCACGCGCGTCTGCGAGGTCGAGAGCGCGGCGGAAACGTCGAGCACGAGGTCGAGGCGATCCTTGGCATAGATATCGAGCGCGGTCTGATAGGACTCCTTGACGTCCGTGCCCCAGCTGACCTTGATCCAGCGGCCGCGCTCCTCAGGCTTTCTGCGCTCGGGTGCGGCGTTGGGACAGTCGCAGCGGTGAACGGACACGCCGTAGCCGCGTGTGATGAAGCCGACGATCTTATCGCCGGGAACGGGGGTGCAGCACTTGGAGAATTTGACAAGGCAGTTCGAAAGCCCCTCGACCACGATGCCCTGCTCGCTCTTTGTGCGCTTGGGAATGGCGGGGCGCGTCGCGCCGGAATTGTCCACCGGCACCGTGGCGGCGCGCTCGGCCTGGCGCTGCTTTTCGAGCTTGATGATCTCATCGTGGATGCGGTTGACGGCCTTCTGCGCGGAGAAGCCGCCGTAGCCGATGGCGGCGTACATCTCGTCCATCGAGCCGAAGGACGTTTTCTTGAGCAGCGCGGCTTCCAGATCCGTGCCGAGCACGTCGCTCATCGGAATGCCGAGGTGCTTGAGCTCGGCCTCGAACGACATGCGGCCGTTGATGATGTTCTCTTCGCGGCGCTCCTTCTTGAACCACTGGCGGATCTTGCTGCGCGCCTCGCTGGACTTGGCGATCTTGAGCCAGTCGCGGCTGGGGCCGTGCGCGCTCTTGGAGGTCAGGATCTCGACGATGTCGCCGTTTTTGAGCTGATAGTCGAGCGGAGCGATGCGGCCGTTGACCTTTGCGCCCGTCATGCGGTTGCCGATGGCGGAGTGGATGGAGTAGGCGAAGTCGATGGGCGTTGCACCGGCGGGGAGGTTTGTCACATCGCCGCGCGGGGAGAAGACAAAGACCTCGTCGGCGAACATGTCGACCTTGAGCGTGTGGACGAATTCCTCGGCGTCGGTGTTCTCCTGGTTTTCGAGAAGGCGGCGTACCCATTCGTAGTTGTGCTCGCCTGCGTTGCCGGAGATGCCCTGCTTATACTTCCAGTGCGCGGCAACGCCGTATTCGGCGATCTCGTGCATCTCCTCGGTGCGGATCTGCACCTCGAAGGGGATACCGTCCGCGCCGATGACCGTGGTGTGGAGCGACTGGTACATGTTCGGCTTGGGCGTGCCGATATAGTCCTTGAAGCGGCCGAGGATCGGGCGGTACAGGTCGTGAATGATGCCGAGCACGTTGTAGCAGTCTGCCACGGTGTCGACGATGACGCGGAAAGCGAAGAGGTCGAGCACCTCGTCCATCGTCTTATTCTGCGCGTACATCTTGCGGTAGATGCTGTAGGGGTGCTTCATGCGCCCGTAGACCCTGAGATAGGGAACGTGCTGCTCTTTGAGGCGCGCTTCGATCTGCGCCTGCACGCGCTCCATGAAAGACTCGTGCTCGCGCTGCTTTTTTTCAAGCGACTGGGTGATCTCCGTGTAACCGACGGGGTCGAGATATTTGAGCGACAGATCCTCAAGCTCCCACTTGATGCGCTGCATACCGAGACGGTGAGCAATGGGGGCGTAGATCTCCATCGTTTCAAGCGACTTCTGACGCTGCTTTTCGGCCGTCTGATACTCCATGGTGCGCATGTTGTGCGTGCGGTCGGCAAGCTTGATGAGAATGACGCGGATGTCCTTGGCCATGGCCATGAGCATCTTGCGCAGGTTCTCCATCTGCTCTTCTTCCTTGCTGGCGTACTGCACGCGCGTCAGCTTGGAAACGCCCTCGACAAGATCCGCCACCGCGGGAGAGAACTCCTTGGCGATCTCGGCATACGTGGCGGAGGTATCCTCGATGCAGTCGTGCATGAGGGCGGCCTCGATGGACTCAGAGTCCAGCCGCAGCTCCTCGGCGATGATCTGCGCAACGGCGAGCGGATGGGTGACAAACGGCGAGCCGTCCTTGCGGAGCTGGCCGTTGTGATGGGTGTCGGCATAGCGGAAGGCCTTGTCGATCTGGGGGAAGTCAGCGCTGGGATTATACTCGCGCACCGTCTCGACCAGATGGTCGTACATGCCGAGCACGAGTTTTGCCTGCTCGCCGGTCTCCACGCAGGTGCCGGGAGCGACGATGGGAAGGGGAGAAGACGCGGTATTCTCTTTTAACGCTTTGTCCTGTGCTGTCATATCCGAATCATCTCCTTTGGTTATGAAAGAAAGCCGTGCAGGGCGGAGAGATAGGGGCTTTTGTCAAGCTCTACCTTTTTCCCGTCCGCCGTCAGGCGAAGGGTGAGGGTCGTATCCTCGTGTTCAATGATCAAAAGTCCGCGCTCGGCAAAGACCTGCAAGCACATCGCCGTGCGCAAAAAGGTTTCCGCGCCGACCATTTCCGCGCTGAGCTTTCTAAGCAGCGGCAGCATGGGGGCGCTGACGCCGCTGCCGCCCACCTCGCGCTCTAAAATGCGCCAGGCGCGCACGAACTGATCGCGCGAAGGGAGCGCACGCGCCGCGTCGCGCGGGGAGAGCGAGCCGCCGTCCAGCACCGTGCGGCAGAGGGAAAGCGCCTCATTCTCGCGGCCGCTGGGATCGAGCGAGGGGCGCAGGTCGATGAGCTGGAGCTGAATGGAGCGCTGGGAGCGGAACTCGTTCACCTGCAAGTAGAACGCCGCATCCACGCGCATACCCGCGCACACGCCGCACTCGTCGGCGGTGACGGAGAAGAAAATGCCGTCGAAATTGACGCGGCTTTTCTGCAGTTTCAATTTTAAGTGCCGGTTCTGGCCCACGCCCTGCACGCTTTCAAGCGTTGCCCCGCGCAGGCAGAAAACGGGGCGGTTGTTGCCCGCGCCGTAGGGCTCGAGGAGCGAGAGTGCCTCGACCTCCTCAAGCGTGATGAGCGAGGGGTGCTGCAAGTCAACGTCCACGTCAAGCAGCGACACCGGCGCATGCTCGCCCGTGTGGGCGCGCACATACTGATTCATGCGCGTGCGGAAGGCGGGGATGTTTTTCTCCTCGATGGTGAAGCCCGCGGCCAGCTCATGCCCGCCGAAGCTCACCAGAAGATCGGAGCAGGCTTCAAGCGCGTTGAAGAGGTTGAAGCCGCCGTAGCTGCGGCACGAGCCCTTACCGGAGCCGCCGGAGAGGTGGATCATAAAGCTTGGGCAGGAGAATTTTTCGGAAAGGCGGGAGGCCACAATGCCCACAACGCCCTGATGCCAGTCCTCGCTCGAAAGCACGAGCGCGCTGCGCTCGCTCTCGGGCAGAGACTCCATCTGCTCGATGGCGCGGCGGAAGATGTCCTGCTCCACGCTCTGCCGCTCACGGTTGAGTTCGCACAGCTCGCGCGCAAGTTTTTCCGCGCGGGCGGGATCGTCGGTGAGCAGAAGCTCTGCGGCAAGCTCGGCCCGGCCCATGCGCCCGGCGGCGTTGATGCGCGGGGCCAGCACAAAGCCGATCTGGATCGACGAGATGGGACGCGACGTGAGCCCCGCCTCGCGCAGCAGCGCGTGCAGGCCGATGAAGTCGCTGCGGTCGATCCCCTCGAGACCGCACTGCACGATGGTGCGGTTCTCGCCCTCCATGCGCATAACGTCTGCGATGGTGCCGATGGCGGCAAGTGTGCAGTAGCGCGCGAAAAGGGGCGCTTCGCGCCCTTCGCCAAGGGCTAAAACGAGCTTAAGCGCCACGCCCACGCCCGCCAAATGCTTGAACGGATACGGGCAGTCCGGCCGGTGGGGGTCGACAACGGCCACGGCGGCGGGGAGCTGCTCTTTGCACTCGTGATGGTCGGTGATGACGAGGTCGACGCCGAGCGTTGCGGCGTAGGCGGTCTCATCAACGCCCGTGATGCCGCAGTCGACCGTGACGATCAGCGTGACGCCGGACTCGGAAAGGGTGCGGATGGCGTCGCATCCGAGACCGTAGCCCTCTTCGATGCGGCGGGGGATATGCAGGGTCACATCCGCGCCGCGGGAGCGGAGATAATCGGTGAGAAGGCAGGTGGAGGTGATGCCGTCCACATCATAGTCGCCAAAGACGGCGATCTTTTCGCCGCTTTCCAGTGCCTTCGAGATGCGGGATACGGCTTTGTCCATGTCCTTCATCAAAAACGGCGAACAGGTGAGCGACGCTTCACGCTCGAGCGCTTCGGCGGCCTGTTCACTCGTCTGCACGCCGCGCGCTGCCAGCACCGATGAAACGAGATAGGGGTATCCCGCGTCCATCAGGGTCTTGATGGCGTCCTCCGGCGCGGCGGGGATCTGCCAGTGCTCGTACTTCATGGTTCGGCTCACCTTCTTTCTTTTTGAAAAATATGGGGCATACTATCTCAGACAATACTACCTCATCATACTAATACAATCTATTATTTTAACAAAGTCCTCTGCAAAGGTAAAGAGGGAATTTGACTATTCACGCGACTTTGTGCTACAATACGGCAGAAAGATTACCCAAAAGGGGGAAAATAACAATGAAACAGATCGCAGTGCGCCTGACGGCGCTGCTTCTTGCTCTCGTGATGACCACGACGCTCGCGCTTGCCGCCAACAAATCGGGCTATTCCGACGTGCCGGACAAGCACTGGGCGGCGGAGAGCATCGCGCAGTGCAAACAGTACAATTTGCTTCAGGGCATCGGAAACGGCAAATTCGGCCTCGGGCAGAAGATGACGCGCGCGGCTTATGCCGCGGCGCTGTGCCGCCTGATGGGCTGGAAGACCGTCACGCCTGAAAAGGGCAGCTTCACGGACAATCAGGACACGAAAAAGTGGTACTTTAGCGCCATCGAGACCGCGAGCGAGCATGACGTCTTTCCCGGCCACAGCACGACCTGCCGCCCGAACGACGCCATCACGCGCGAAGAGATGGCCGCGATGACCGTCCGCGCGCTGGGCTACAGCACGCTCTCCGGAACGGTGCAGGACGAGTGCCCGTTCACCGATGTGACGACCAATCCCGGCTACATTACGCTCGCCTGGCGCATGGGACTTGTGACGGGCATGAATGCGGCAGCCTTTGCCCCGAAGAGCGACACGACGCGCGAACAGGCCGCGGCGGTGCTGCTGCGCGCCTATCAGGGGCTCAAGACGAAAGTCGGTGTGACGGCGGTATCTGCCGCGCCCGCCGGCGCGGTGCTGGCCGAGAGCCTGACGGGTACGAGCGGCGCGGTGCCGCTTTCTCCGCGCGCGGCGGTGGAGCAGGTCTACGATGCGGCGGTCAAGGCGGGCAGGGGCGGCAGCGTGACCATCAACGCCGTCCCCGCGGCGCAGACGGTGAAAGGCGTCAAGGCGGGTGAGCTGCGCACGCTTTCACAGGAGGAACTGAGCGCCTATTTGAGCAGCAGCGATGTGCAGAAGGCGCGCTCCGGCCGCTTCGACAGTTCCTATCTCATTTACAAGGAGAAGGACGGCTCGACGACTGTTGTCTGGTACGAGAGCGAAACGGACATTGCCGAAAAGACCAAGCTTTGCGCGCTGCTCGGCATCAAGACCGTGTACGTGCTGAAATAAGAGAACAGGAAAGAGGGATCCCCCCGCAAGGAGGGATCCCTCTTTTTCGGATTTGTCAGAACTGCGTATCCCACGGGTCAGTGTGGGGCGGTTCGGCGCCGCCTGCCTGATTGCCGGTGGCAAGCAGATAGAAGCGGCAGATGGAAAGATTCAGATATGGCGTCAGGTAAACGCCCACACCGGCGGCGAGTACGGAGTAGATCAGCGTGCCGAGCAGGACGCCGGGCAGCGAATCGGGGAGAAAGCGGATGATGGCGTATTCATAGAGTACGGCGATGAGCGCGGCGGCGAGCTGATAGCCGATGAAGCTGAGCTGGAGAAGAAAGAGCTGCATCTTGTAGCCGTTCGTCTGCCGCTTGCTTAAATCAAGCGCCTCCATCACGCCAAGATCCGGGTTTTCGCACAGGTTCAGCATGGCAAACGAGTAGCGGTAGGCCGCGACAATGCCGGGAATGACGAAAAGCATCGACCAGAGAAAGATGAAGATACCCTCGACGATGGACAGGAGAATGACCTTTCCGGCGAAGGGGAAGGCGTCGAACAGGCTATCATACGGCATTTGCTCGCGGCGCAGAATGCCGAAGCAGTAGCAAAAGTAGCCCGCGTTCAGAACGAGCGAGACAAGCCCGATCAGAATGCTCACAAAGCTGAACGAAAGCACTGTGAAGCCGCCTGCCGACTCGATGGTATAGCTCACGCTGGCATTGACCGCATCGAGCACGAGGGAGATAAGAAGGTAGAACAGCGTCAGCTTGAAGGGATTGACCTCGCCGGTGTGCAGAAGCGAGCGCGCTTCGGCCTTGATCGCGCGGGAGTCGAGCTGGAGAGGCATAGGGGAGCTCCTTTCTTGTCCGCAAAAAAAGCGGACGGGCAAGTGTTAAACATGCGGGAAAAGAATGGAAAAAGATAATATTTTATTATAGCATCGGCGGGGAAGCCCGTCAAGGAGCGGGAGAGGGGATCTGTCACCGGTAAGTTGCGCACAGGGGAAAAGTGTATGGCAAAACGCTGTTTTTGCCTGAAAATAATGGCGAAACCTGATAAAATATAGAGGAAAATGCTGCCGGGGCAGAATATTTTCTGGACAACGGAAAGGAATGGTTGTATAATCAGTCCGATTATGGAGCAGTGTTTCCACTGTTCTGGCAGTATAAAGATGAGGTGAAGACTATGGCACAAGCTTTCTTTGGCGGCGTTCATCCCAATGATATGAAGGCTGCTACCAATGAAAAGGCCATCGAGCAGCTCCAAGCACCTGCTCAGGTGGTGATCCCCATGTCGATGCACTTCGGCGCACCCTGCACCCCGACGGTCTCCAAGGGCGACTATGTCAAGCTCGGACAGAAGATCGGCGAATTCAAAGGTCTCGGCGCTCCCATTCACGCAAGCGTATCCGGTACGGTTGCCGCGGTGGAGCCCCGTCCCTATTCCATGGGCGGCAAGGTCATGTCCGTTGTGATCGACAATGACTTTAAAGACGAGCTGAGCGAAGAGGTGAAAGCCCCCGCCGACCCCGACGCGCTGAGCGTTGAGGAAATGGTCGAAATGGTCAAGCAGGCCGGTATCGTCGGTATGGGCGGCGCAACGTTCCC
>DPGF01000076.1 GCA_003522105.1 Oscillibacter sp. | reverse complement strand
GTTGACTCGATCTACACGCCCGTGTACAAGGTCAACTACACCGTGGAAAACACCCGCGTGGGCAACATGACCGACTTCGACAAGCTGACGCTTGAGGTCTGGACCGATGGCACCATCAGTCCGCGTGACGCCGTCTCTCTCGGCGCCAAGATCCTCTGCGATCACTTCTCGCTCTTCACCGACCTTTCCGACGCGATGGGCAGCAAGTCCACCGTCGTGGAGAAGGCCGAGGCGCAGCGCGACAAGGTGCTCGAGCTGACGATCGAGGAGCTCGATCTCAGCGTGCGCAGCTTCAACTGCCTCAAGCGTGCCAATATCAACACGGTCGAGGATCTGATTTCCAAGACCGAGGACGATATGATGAAGGTGAGAAACCTCGGCCGCAAGAGTCTCGAAGAGGTCATCAACAAGCTGGCCATGATGGGCCTGTCCCTCGCCAGCGAAGACAACAACTAAGACCGGCACCCTACGCCCACGCGTAGAACGACGGCCGACAACTTATCCTTACAAGGAGGAAAACCACTATGCCCGGAACTCGTAAGCTCGGTAAGACTACCGATCAGCGTATGGCGATGCTCCGTCAGCAGGTCACCGATTTCCTGGATAACGGCAAGATGGAGACCACGGTCACCCGCGCCAAGGAAATCAAGCCCATGGCTGAGAAGATGATCACCCTCGGCAAGAAGGGCGATCTGGCAGCTTACCGCCAGGCGATGAGCTTCATCACCCGCGAGGATGTCTGCAAGAAGCTGTTCAAGGAGATCGCTCCCGGCTATGCTGAGCGCAACGGCGGTTATACCCGCATCGTTCGCACCGGCGTTCGCCGCGGCGACGCTGCTGAGACCGCTATGATCGAGCTGGTCTAATCGACCGACAAGATCGGCAGGCGCTGCTTGCAGGTCACTGAACCGTAAGTAAAAAGCCCTTTTGTATGGCAGATCGCGAAGCCATACAAAAGGGCTTTTTATCATCTTTGAAACGCCAACTGAGGCGATCGAAGAGATGTGCGGGAGAGCCTTGGCAACGATAGAAAAAAGGGTGTGGAAAGCAATGCTTTCCACACCCTTTTTCGTTGGATTTGTTTGCTCTTACAGCATGTTGAGCACGAGCGTCAGGACGATGAACGCAGCACCGACCCACTTGGTGGCGCGCGCAAGACGGGCATCAGTGCTCTTGGCCTTGTTCTTGGCCATGAAAGAATCGGCCACGCCGCCGATCGCACCGCTTAAACCGGCGGACTTGCCGCTCTGGAAGAGAACGATGCCGATGACAATGAGACCGCAGAGAAGCTGAAGAATCGTAACGAGTAAAGTCATGGTGAAAACCTCCAAGTTGTTGAACGTGAGATCACGCTATATTCACAGGTATTTATAGTACCATAGAAAGACGCGAAAAGCAAGCCTATTTTTCAATTTCACCCGTTTTCTGCGCTCACAGCATGGCGACCTTGGGATGCGGCAGGCTGATGGACGGGGACGAGGGCTGCTGCGGCGGTTCTTTCGGCGCGCTTGGCTGCTGTGTGTGCAGCGCACGCTGCGCCGCGGTGAGCATCAGCTTGATGCGGTTGAGCTGGTTGACCTCGCTCGCGCCGGGGTCGTAGTCCACGGCGACGATGTTCGCACCGGGATAGGCCGCGCGCAGCGCCTTGATGACGCCCTTGCCGACGACATGATTCGGCAAGCACGCAAAGGGCTGAATGCAGACGATGTTCGGCGTGCCGGAGGTGATGAGCTCTGCCATTTCGCCGGCGAGGAACCAACCCTCACCGTACTGATTGCCGATCGAGAGGAAGGGCTTGGCAAGCTCGGCGACATGACCGATGGCCATGGGCGGGGTAAAGCGCTTGCTGGCTTTGAGCGCCTCAATGGCAGGCCGGCGCATGCGCTGAAGTGCCGGAATGCCGAGCTTGGCGCTGGCCGAAGCAGTCCACCCCTTTCCAAGGTGGGTGTGCTTGAAGTCCTGCTCATAGATGGTGGCGGCAAAGAAATCGAGAAGATCGGGAACGACCGCCTCTGCACCCTCGCGCTCCAAAAGGTCGACAACGTGGTTGTTGGCAAGGGGCATGTATTTGACGAGGATCTCGCCGACAACGCCGACGCGCGGCTTTCTCAGCGTCTCGTCGATGGGGAAGGCGTCAAAATCTTCCACGATGCCGCGGCAAAGCTGCGCGTAGCTGTACTTCGGGTGCGCGCTCGTGAGGGACTCGATGCAGATGTCGCGCCACTTGTGGTGCAGCGCATTTGCGCTGCCCTTTTCAAGCTCGTAGGGCCGCACGCGGTACAAACAGCGCATCAGCACATCGCCGAGCACGATGCCGCGTGCCGCCGTGAGCAGCAGCGCGGGGGAGATGCGGAAGCCCTCGTTCGTTTCCATGCCGTTGGCGTTGAGCGAGATGACGGGGATATGCTCGAGACCCGCCTTCTTGAGTGCGCGGCGGATGAAGGCGATGTAGTTGCTCGCGCGGCAGCAGCCGCCGGTCTGCGACATGATGAGGGCGAGATGGTCGGTGTCGTAGCGGCCGGAGGTCACAGCCTCCATTAGCTGACCGACTGCTGTGATCGAGGGGAAGCAGGCGTCGTTGTTGACGTATTTGAGGCCGACGTCGATGGCGTTGCGGTTGTCGTTTTGCAGCACCTCAAAATTGTAGCCGTAGTGACGGAAGATGGGCTCCAGAAGATCGAAATGAATGGGGCTCATCTGGGGGGCGAGAATGGTATAGCGCTCGCGCTGCATCTCCTTGGTGTAGTACACGCGCTCATAGGGCTTGACGTGCGCAGTCGAATGAATGCCGCGCTCACGCCGCATGGCGACGGCGGCAAGCAGCGAACGAATGCGGATGCGCACCGCGCCGAGGTTGTTGACCTCGTCGATCTTGAGGCAGGTGTAGAGCTTGTCGCCCTGCTCTAAAAGCTCGCAGACCTCGTCAGTCGTGACAGCGTCGAGTCCGCAGCCGAAGGAATTGAGCTGAATGAGCTCAAGATCGTCGCGCCCGCAGACGAATTCCGCCGCCGTGTAGAGCCGCGAATGATAGACCCACTGGTCGTTCACGCGCACGGGGCGCTTGGGGGTAAAATCGATGGGCAGGCAGTCCTCGGTCAGCACCGTGAGGCCGTAGGCCGCGATGAGCTCGGGAATGCCGTGGTTGATCTCAGGGTCAACGTGGTAGGGGCGGCCCGCAAGAACGATGCCGCTGCCGCCGTTTTTCTCCATGTCGGCGAGCGCCTTTGCGCCCGCGGCGCGAACGTCGGCCTTTGCCTTTTGCTGCTCTTCCCACGCAAGGTGCGCGGCGCGGCGCGTTTCCCGCTCGGGGATGTTCCACGTTTCCTTGCAGAATTGCGCGAGACGGTCGGCTGCGACCTTCTCGTTCGTAAAGGCAAGGAAGGGGTGGAGGTAGCGCACGGAGCCGTCGGTCACGGCTTCGACGTTATTCTTGATGTTCTCGGGATAGGAGACGACGATGGGGCAGTTGTAGTGGTTCTGCGCACCGGGAACCTCCTGATGCTCATAGAACACGCAGGGGTGGAAGATGGTCTTTACGCCCCGGTCGATGAGCCACTGGGCGTGGCCATGCGCGAGCTTGGCGGGATAGCACTCCGACTCCGACGGGATGCTCTCCATGCCCAGCTCGTAGATCGCGCGCGTGGAGAACGGGGAGAGAATGACGCGGAAGCCCAGATCGCGGAAGAACGTTGCCCAGAACGGATAGTTTTCATACATGTTCAGCACGCGCGGAATGCCGATCTCTCCGCGCGGCGCGTTTTCCTTCTCGAGCGGGGGATAGGCAAACATGCGCTCGCGCTTGTAGGCAAAGAGATTTTCACCGCTTTTGGCGGCGTTTTCGCCACGCAGCGCCTTTTCGCAGCGGTTGCCGCTCACATGACGCCGCCCGCCGGGGAAGATGCTGACCGTGAGCATGCAGTGGTTCTGGCAGCCCTGGCAGCGCGCGGCAGAGGTCTTGTAGGTGAGCTGCTCGATCTCTTCGAGCGGCAGCATCGTGGTTTTCTGACCGTGGTAGCGGTCGCGCGCGAGCAGCGCCGCGCCGAATGCGCCCATGATGCCCGCAATGTCGGGGCAGGTTACCTGCGCGCCGGAGATGCGCTCAAATGCGCGCAGCACGGCCTCATTGAAGAACGTGCCGCCCTGCACGACGACGTGCGAGCCAAGCTCGCTCGCGTCGGAAAGCTTGATGACCTTGTAGAGCGCGTTTTTGATGACGGAGTAGGCGAGACCGGCAGAGATGTCGGATACGCTCGCGCCCTCCTTCTGCGCCTGCTTGACGTTGGAGTTCATAAATACGGTGCAGCGCGTGCCGAGGTCGACAGGAGCCTTGGCAAAGAGCGCCTCGTGCGCGAACTCCTGTGCCGTCATGCCAAGGGAGTTGGCAAAGTTTTCAAGGAATGAGCCGCAGCCGGACGAGCAGGCCTCGTTTAAGAGCACCGTGTCCACCGCGCCGTCCTTGAGCTTGATGCACTTCATGTCCTGCCCGCCGATGTCGAGCACGCAGTCGACCTTTGGGTCGAAAAACGACGCGGCGGTGCAGTGGGCGATGGTCTCTACTTCGCCCTCATCGAGCGAGAAGGCGGACTTGAGCAGCGTTTCTCCGTAGCCAGTGGAGCAGGAGCGCGCGATGCGCGCGCCCGCGGGCATCGCCTCGCGCAGCGTATGTACCGCCTGCATGGCAGTCTTGATGGGATTGCCCTGATTGTTCGCGTAGAACGAATAGAGCAGCTCGCCCTGCGTGCCGACGAGCGCGAGCTTCGTCGTGGTCGAGCCTGCGTCGAAGCCGAGGAAGCAGTCGCCCTCGTAGGCGGCGAGGTCGCCGCGCGGCACAACTGCCGTGTGATGACGCGCGCGGAAGGCTTCCAAATCAGCTTCATCTGCAAAGAGCGCCGGCAGGCGCTTTAGTTCAAAGTCCATCTGCACGCCGCTGTCAAGCCGCCTGATGAGCATGCTGAGCGGCTGCGCCTCGGCGGGCGTTTCGTCGATGGCCGCGCCCGTGGCAGCAAAGAGATGGGAATTTTTGGGGTCAATGGTCGTTTCGTCCGTCAGCTTCAGCGTACGGATGAACGCGGCCTTGAGCTGGGGAAGGAAGTGCAGCGGCCCGCCCAAGAATGCAACGTGACCGCGGATCGGCTTGCCGCAGGCAAGACCCGAGATCGTCTGGTTGACGACCGCCTGAAAGATCGAGGCGGCGAGGTCGGCTTTCGTCGCGCCCTCGTTGATGAGGGGCTGAATGTCCGTCTTGGCGAATACGCCGCAGCGCGCGGCGATGGGATAGATCTGCTGATAGTGCGCGGCCTCGCGGTCAAGCCCCGAGGCGTCGGTCTGCAAAAGAGCGGCCATCTGGTCGATGAACGAGCCGGTGCCGCCGGCGCAGACGCCGTTCATGCGCTCCTCCAGCCCGCCTTTGAAGTAAATGATCTTGGCGTCCTCGCCGCCGAGCTCAATGGCAACGTCTACCTGCGGCGCGGCGCGCTCCAGCGCCTGCGCTACGGCCACGACCTCCTGCACGAAGGGCACGCCGAGCGCCTTGGCAAGGTTGATCGCACCGGAACCCGTGGCGCGCAGAGAAAGCGCACATTCACCGAGCACCTTGTGCGCCTGCTTGAGCAGGTCGGACAGCGCGCGCTGCGTGTGGGAAAGATGGCGCTGATACTGCCCGAAGATCATGTTTTCGTTTTCGTCCAGAACAACGAGCTTCACCGTGGTGGAGCCTACGTCGATGCCAGCCTGATATGTTTTCATTGGGAACCCCTCTTTTCATGTCGATGCGATGGGGCGGTGAAAGAGTCCCGCCGATTTGCAAGTTATCATTTTAATTATAGGCCGCGAATGTGCAAGAGGTAAAGTTCAGGGTTTGTTAAGAAAATGAACAAGTGTTTACAATTGGGATTGACATACCTCGATATTCTATGTATACTACAAGCATAGAGACTCTATGTATTACAGGAGGTGCGAGATGAAGAAAAAGAGCATTGACCACACGCAGCTTCTGCTGCTCAAGCTGCTCGCGGGCGAGGATATGTACGGCTATCAGATCATTCTGGAGCTGGCGCGCCGCTCCAGCAATGTGTTCGAAATGAAGGAGGGGACGCTCTACCCCGTGCTGCACGGCATGGAGCGTGAGGGCTATGTGGAGGCCTATGAAAAGACTGCGCCTACAGGCCGCGTGCGCAAATACTATCACCTCACGCGCGCCGGGCGCGCAGCGCTCACGGAAGAGGAAGCATCTTGGCGGGAGTATTCCGGGGCGGTGAACGCCGTGCTGCACTTTGCGTAAAAGGGTGAGGCTATGGATAGAAACGAGTATTGTGACCGCGTGCTCGCGCAGGTCGGACGACTGACGAGCGGCGAGGCACGCGATCTGCGCGCTGAGCTTTCCGGACATATCGAGGATCATGCCGAGGCGCTGACGGCGCTCGGTTACGGGGAAGACGAGGCCGGCGAACGCGCGGTGATGCTGATGGGAGATCCCGAGGAGACAGGCAAGGCGCTGCGCCACTGCTATCGCGGGTGGTGGCTGGTGCTCGCACGCTATCTGATGGTCACGGTAACGGCGGTGCTGTGCGTGCTGATCGCAAATGAGATGGTCAAGTCGCCGCGCTTTTCCGACAGCGACCGCTACCGGACACGTGAGCAGAGATTTCACTGGATCGAGCTGTGGGGCAGCGAGACACTGAATGTGCAAATTCCCATCGGAAACGATATTGTATGCGTGGACAGGGTCTCTACGGGCATAGCGTATGATCAGATCCGGGGCGCGCAGCTTGCCGTGGTGCAGATGAGAGGCTACGACCGCATTCCGGGTGGTGTCGTTTACAAGCGGCTGCTGCAGGAGCTGCGGCTGGAGAATCAGCGCGGCGAGGTGTTTTTTGAAGGCAGTGAGTATGGGTATTCGAGCTGTGGCGGCTGTAGCGGTACGCTCTGGGTGCATACTGCGGAGCATTACGTACCCATTGCGGCGGACGATACTTATATAACGCTCATCTATGACCGTCTTGGCGAGCGCATTGAGGTGGAGATCCCGCTGCCGGAGAGGGTGGTGCAGACATGAAAAAAATTAAACGGAAGCCCTCTCGTCTGCGCCGCGCGGTGCGCGCCGCTGCGGTGATGCTCTGCGTGGCGGCGCTGTATCTCTTCCTTGCAGACGCCAAGCTTACGCCGATGATGGCGGTACACATGCTGGAAGAGTTCCACGGCATCTATGAGGAAACGCACGTTGTGGCGTCCTGCGGCACGCAGGCGGGGCGGCGGTATTACCTGATGGCGGGAGAGAATGCACTTTTGTGCGCGGAAGTCGATCGTCATGGCCTCCTCTGGCAGGAAGCAAACGGCACCTTGCTCGACTGCTCGGACGGGGAACCCTTTCAAGCTGGCGGGTGCAGCCGGTGGCCGCACGGCGGACAGGGTACGCTGGAATTGTTCGGGCGCATCGACGACAGCAGCGTTGCACGCGTGGAGATCTGTCAGATGCGCCGGGACAAGTGGGACGGGGAGATGCAGGATTATGTTTATCAGACGCGATGCGTCTACCCCGTGGACGAGCTGATCGAAGATGGCGGGCGGCGGTATTTCCTCGGCACCTATCGGTTGGACGAAAAGCCGCGCAGCGACGGGGAGTATGACCGCTTTGTGCTCTCGGCCTACGACGCCGCGGGCGAACGCACGGCAGAATATGAGATCACGAATTTCAGCTATTGGACGTAAAGAGAAAAGATTTGCTCAAAAAAGGACGTTTTCTATTGGGAAACGTCCTTTTTTTCCTTTTACAGTGATTTTACAAAAGCGGACTTTTTGATTTTACAACCTGCTTTTATGATGGCAACTGTAGCAAGGAAAAAGATCCATGAAAAAATGAAAGGAAGTATTTTAAATGAAAAAGTTTTTTACTCTTGCACTGACTGCCGTCATGGCGCTGAGTCTGCTGACCGCCTGCGGCAGCAAGGACAATGCCTCTGATGACAACAAGGGCGAGGAAGGCGGCACCACCGCGGCGCTCTCCGGCACCGTTTCGACCGACGGCTCCACCTCGATGGAAAAGGTCATCAACTCCCTCGGCGAATCCTTCATGGCCGCCAACAAGGACGTGAAGTTCACCTACAACCCCACCGGTTCGGGCAGCGGCATTCAGGCCGTTACCGAGGGACGCTGCGACATCGGCCTTTCGAGCCGTGCGCTCAAGGACGATGAAAAGGCCTCCGGCCTTGTGGAGACCGTGCTTGCCTACGACGGCATCGCCATTGTCGTGAGTCCCGAGAACCCCGTTTCCGACCTTGACGTGGATACCATCGCCAAGATCTACACTGGCGAGATCACCAACTGGAAGGACGTCGGCGGCGATGACGCCGAGATCGTACTTATTGGCCGCGAGGCAGGCTCCGGCACGCGCGACGGCTTTGAGTCCATCACCGGCACCAAGGACGCCTGTGCTTACCGTCAGGAGCTGACTTCCACGGGCGACGTCATCAACACCGTGTCCCAGAACCCCAATGCCATCGGCTATGCCTCCCTCTCCGCAGTGGGTGAGAGCGTCAAGGCGCTGACCGTCGGCGGCGTGAAGGCGACCGAGGCAACGGTCAAGGACGGCAGCTATGTTGTGCAGCGTCCCTTCGTCCTTGTGACGAAGGAAGGCACCGAGCTTTCCCCCGCGGCGCAGGCCTTCTTCGATTACGCGATCTCCCCTGAGGTTGCCGATATCATTGCCAATGCCGGTGCAGTCGCAGCAAACTAACAGTGAACCATCTGAAGGGAGGCGGTGAAAACCGCCTCCCTGACCGGGTAAAGAGGAAACGACTTATGGCACAGAAGAAGAAAATATGGGAGGCCGTCATTCACGGTATGTTTCTCGTTCTCGGCCTCATCACGGTGGGCTGCGTGCTGCTCATCACGGTCTATCTCGTGATTTCCGGCATTCCTGCCATCCGGAAGATCGGCCTTGGCGCGTTTCTGACGGGGAAGGTGTGGGAGTCCACGGCGGCACAGCCGCATTACGGGATCCTGCCCTTCATTCTTACGAGCGTATACGGCACGGCGGGTGCGATCGTCCTCGGCGTGCCCATTGGCTTTCTGACGGCGGTATACCTTTCCAAGGTCGCGCCCAAGGGCGTGAAGCGTGCGCTCAACAGCGCGGTGAGCCTGCTTGCGGGGATCCCGTCGGTGGTTTACGGTCTGGTCGGCATGCTGGTGCTGGTGCCCGCCATTCGCAAGACCCTTCATCTGCCTGATGGCGCGAGCCTGCTTGCGGCGATCCTCGTGCTGGCGGTGATGATCCTGCCGTCGATCATCAAGGTGAGCGTCACCGCGCTCGACGCGGTGCCGAAGGAGTACGAGGACGCCTCGCTCGCACTGGGCGCAACGCCGATCGAGACCTATTTTCGCGTCTCCGTTCCGGCGGCGAAAAGCGGCATCGCCGCGGCGGTCGTGCTCGGCGTCGGCCGCGCCATCGGCGAAGCGATGGCGGTGATGATGGTCTCGGGCAACGCGCCGAACATGCCCTCGCTTTTTGAAAGCGTCCGATTTCTCACCACGGCCGTTGCAAGCGAGATGTCTTATTCCTCCGGCTTGCAGCGTCAGGCGCTCTTTTCCATCGCGCTTGTGCTGTATCTTTTCATCATGCTCATCAATGCGGCGTTGAATTTCTTTTTAAAGCGCAACAAGGAGGGAGACTGAATGCTCAAAGCCCGTGCTTCGGCCCGCCGCAGGGCCTATATTATCCTGATGCATGCGCTCATGGGAGCCGCGGCAGTATTGACTTGTGCGCTCGTTCTGTTTATGATTGGATATATATTGGGCAATGGTATTCCAAACATCACATGGGAGATGCTCTCCACCGCGCCAAGCTATCTTGCAAACCGCGTCGGCATCCTGCCGGACATTCTGAGCACGCTTTATATCGTCATTGCAACGCTTTTGATCGTGCTGCCGCTCGGCGTGGGCGCGGCGATCTATTTGAACGAATACGCCGCGAATAAAAAGCTTGTCTCCGCCATCGAATATGCGTCGGAAACGCTTTCGGGTATCCCCTCGATCATCTACGGCCTGGTCGGTATGCTGATCTTCTGCAAAAACGGCACGTCGCTTCTTGCCGGCGCGCTGACGCTTACGATCATGAACCTGCCGACCATCATGCGCACCACGCAGGAGAGTCTCAAAACCGTGCCGCAGAGCTACCGCGAGGGTGCCTTCGGCCTTGGAGCGGGCAAATGGCGCACCATTCGCACGGTGGTGCTGCCAAGCTGCGTGGACGGCGTTGTGACCGGCTGCATTCTGTCGGTCGGCCGCATTCTCGGCGAATCGGCGGCGCTGCTCTTTACGGCGGGCTCTGCGCACATGCTTTATGGCTTCTGGGAGGGGCTGCACAACGCGGGTGCGACGCTCACCGTGGCACTTTATTTTTACGCCAAGGAGTCGAGCGATACGGGACTGGTGTTCGCCATCGCAGCCATCTTGATGCTGCTGACCATGCTCATTAATCTGGCCGCGGCACTCGTCGGCAGCTATTTCAGGAGGAAACAACAATGATTCGACCCGTCAACGGAAGCGGTATGAAGCGCATGGCGCTGTTAAACGATCTGTCGTGCTTCGGCAAGTGCTCGCTGAGCGTTGCCATGCCCATTCTCTCTGCCTGCGGGGTGGAGACCGTTCCGCTGCCGACGGTGATTTTATCCACACATACGGCAAGCGGCTTCGGCGATTACGTCATGCGGGACATGACGGACGAGATGAAGGCCTTTGCCGCACACTGGAAGAAACTTGACGTCAAATTCGACGGCATCTGCACCGGCTTTTTCGCCTCGGCGGAGCAGATCCGATTTGCGGAAAGCTTCCTGCGCGATTTTGGCGGCGAGGACACCTTGATCGTTGTCGACCCGGTGCTGGGCGACAACGGCGCGCTCTACGGCTGCTTTTCGGAGGAATACGTGCAGGCGATGCGCACGCTCTGCAAGGCGGCCCGGCTCATCACGCCCAACCACACGGAGGCGGCGCTCCTTGCAGGCTGCTCGATGGACACGGACGTGAATGAACTGCTTGAAAAGCTCCCCGTGGAGAATGTTATCATCACCGGTGTTCGCCGCGGCGAGGAGATCGGCTACTGTGCGCGTCTGGACGGGGAATATACGGAAATTTTCAGACCCTGCATTCCGCAGACGCTGCACAGCACGGGCGATGTGTTCGCCTCTGCCCTCTGCGGCGCACTGATGAATGGCAAAACGATGCCGCGCGCACTCGAAGATGCAGCAAAATTCTGCGACGACTGCGTGCAGAAAACAGTAAAACGCGGCGAGGCACATTGGTACAGTCTCGCCTTTGAAGACGTATTGAAAGAGGAAAGAGAACGATGAACAGTATCCTTTCTGTGCAGGATCTGTGCCTGTGGTACGGGAGCCATCAGGCACTCAAGGATATCAATATCGAAATTCCCGAAAAGAGCATCACGGCGCTCATCGGCCCGAGCGGCTGCGGCAAATCGACGTTTCTCAAAACGCTTGACCGCATGAACGACCTGATCCCCGATGTGAAGATCACGGGAAGCATCAAATATAAGGGTGAGGATATTTTTGAACCGTCCGTCGATGTGAGCGAGCTGCGCCGTCAGGTGGGAATGGTCTTTCAAAAGCCCAACCCCTTCCCCATGAGTATTTACGACAACATCGCCTACGGCCCGCGCACGCACGGCGTGAAGAGCAGAGCCAAGCTCGATGAGATCGTGGAGCAGTCGCTGCGCGGGGCGGCCATCTGGGACGAGGTCAAAGACCGTCTTAAAAAGAATGCGCTGGGTCTTTCCGGCGGCCAGCAGCAGAGACTGTGCATCGCCCGCGCGCTTGCAGTCGAGCCGGAGGTGCTGCTGATGGACGAGCCGACGAGCGCGCTCGATCCCATTTCGACTTCGAAGATCGAGGAACTCGCCATGGAGCTCAAGGATCGTTATACCATCGTCATCGTTACGCACAATATGCAGCAGGCGGTGCGTATTTCCGATCACACGGCGTTTTTCCTGCTCGGCGAGCTTGTGGAGTACGGCGAGACGGAAAAGCTCTTCTCCCAGCCGCAGGACAAGCGGACGGAAGACTACATCACGGGGAGGTTTGGCTGATGAGAAGCCGGTTTGATGAACAGCTTGCGCTGCTCAACCGCGAGCTGATTGAAATGGGCGCGCTGTGCGAGGAGGTCATCGCGCTTTCGGCGCAATCACTCACTGAAGGGAGCACGGAACTGGCTGCGCGCGTTGCGCCGCTCGATGAGGAGATCGACCGCAAGGAGCGCGAGATCGAATCGCTGTGCTTAAAGCTCCTTTTGCAGCAGCAGCCTGTTGCAAAGGATCTGCGCCAGATCTCGGCGGCGCTCAAAATGATCACGGATATGGAACGCATCGGCGATCAGGCCGAGGATATTGCCGAGATTGTCACCTTCCTCGGTGGGCGCGGTGCGGAAAACAGCGCGCTGCTGCGGGAAATGGCGCGCTCCACCATTAAAATGGTAACGGAAAGCGTGGACGCCTACGTCCGGCAGAATACGGCGCTTGCCGAGCAGGTCATCGCCGAAGATGATGTGGTGGACGATTATTTCACCCGCGTGAAGAAGGGACTCATCGAGCGCATTGCGCAGGATCCCACCGACGGTGAATTTGCGCTCGACCTTTTGATGATCGCCAAGTACTTTGAACGCATCGGCGACCATGCGGTGAACATCGCCGAGTGGGTCATTTTCTCTGTGACAGGAGAACATAAGGAGGGGTGAACGATGATCTGGTGCGTGGAAGATGACGCCAGCATTCGCGATATTGAGGTATATGCCCTGCAATCGACCGGCTTTGAAGCAAGAGGCTTTGAAGACGGCACGTCGTTCTGGGAGGCGCTGCGCACGGAAAGACCGGAACTGGTCGTGCTGGACGTGATGCTTCCCGGCATCGACGGAATGGAGCTGCTGCGCCGCATGCGCGCGGACAGTGGGCTTTCCGATATCCCGGTCGTCATGGCGACGGCCAAGGGCGCGGAGTACGATAAGATCCGCGGCCTTGATCTGGGCGCGGACTACTACCTTGTCAAGCCGTTCGGCGTGATGGAGCTGGTCTCCTGCGTCAAGGCGGTGCTGCGGCGCTGCGGAGCCAAGAGCGTGCCACAGCAGCGTCGCCTGGGTGGACTTGTTCTGGACGAGGAGAGCCGCACCGTCACGGCGGACGGCGAAAACATCACGCTGACTTATAAGGAGTTCGAACTGCTGCGGCTGTTCCTCTCGCATCCCGGCACGGCGTTTTCGCGCGACCAGCTGATGGCCGATGTGTGGGGGATCGACTACTGCGGCGAGACGCGCACGGTAGATATGCACATTCGTACGCTGCGGCAGAAGCTCGGCACTTACGGTGAAAAGATCGAGACCGTGCGCGGCGTGGGCTACCGCATGGAGGGAAAGGCATGACCAAAAAAATCTTCCGTTCCATTCTGGCGGTGGCCGGAACGGTGCTGCTGGCGAGCTTGCTCGTCATCATGGGCTGCCTGTACGAATATTTCGGCAGCGTCGAAAAAAAGCAGCTGCATGATGAACTGGCGCTTGCTGCTGCCGCTGTGGAGGCAAACGGGACGGACTATCTCGAAAAACTCTCCTCCGGACACTATCGCCTGACATGGATCGCGCCGGACGGCGCGGTGATCTTCGACACGGAGACCGATGCGGAGAGCCTTGAGAATCACGCCGACCGCGAAGAGGTGAAGCGTGCGTTCGAATACGGCGAGGGCGAAAGCTCGCGCTATTCCTCCACGCTGCTGCAAAAAACGATGTACAGCGCGCAAAAGCTCTCAGATGGGAGCGTTCTGCGCATTTCCATCAGCCGCGCGACGGCAGGCGTACTGCTTGTCGGCATGATACAGCCCATTCTTGTGGTGCTGATCGTGGCGCTGATCCTCTCCGGCGTTCTGGCGAAAAGTCTCTCGCGCCGTATTGTGAGACCGCTCAATGAACTTGACCTTGAGCACCCGCTTGAAAACGACGCCTACGAGGAGCTTGCTCCGCTGCTTGGGCGCATCAACCGCCAGCACCGGCAGATCGACGAGCAGATGGACGAGCTGCAGCGCCAGCAGACGGAATTCTCGCAGATCACCGGCAGCATGCGCGAGGGCCTTGTGCTGCTTGATGAGAAGGAGCGCGTGCTGAGCATCAACCCAGCGGCGGAAAAGCTTTTTGGCGCAGACGAAAGCTGTATCGGGCAGGACTTTTTGACCATCGACCGCAGCCATGATGTGAGTCTTGCCATTCAGGACGCCATGGAGGAAGGCCACAGTGAAGCGCGTGTGGAGCGCGGCGGCAGGATCTGGCAGTTCGATGTCAGCCGCATCGGCGCGGCGGTGGGTGCGGTGCTGCTGGCGTTTGACATTACCGAGCGCGAAACGGCGGAGCAGACGCGCCGGGAATTTACGGCGAATGTTTCCCACGAGCTCAAAACCCCGCTTCAGGGCATCATCGGCAGCGCGGAACTGCTGGAAAACGGTATGGTGAAGCAGGAGGACGTTCCCCGCTTTATCGGGCATATCCGCAAGGAGGCGCAGCGCCTTGTCACGCTCATCGGCGATATCATTCGCCTGTCGCAGCTCGACGAGGGCGATGTCATGCCGCGCGAAACGGTCGATTTGTTACAGCTGACGCAGGAGGCGGCGGACGATCTCAAAACCGCGGCGGCGGAGAAAAACGTCTCTGTCACCGTCGAGGGAAAGACGGTCTGCCTTGACGGAGTACGGCGGCTTTTGTACGAGGTCATCTACAACCTCTGCGACAACGCCATAAAATATAATGTTGAGGGCGGCAGCGTGAAGATGACCGTCGGCGAACAGGACGGCAAGGCGGTCGTCTCCGTCTCCGACACGGGCATCGGCATTGCACCGGAGCATCAGGAGCGCATTTTCGAGCGCTTTTACCGCGTGGACAAGAGCCACTCGAAGGCAAGCGGCGGTACGGGACTCGGCCTTTCCATCGTCAAGCACGCCGTGCAGTATCACCGCGGCACGGTGGAGCTTCAAAGCGAGGAGGGCAAGGGGACGACCATTCGTATCCTGCTGCCGGAGGAAAACTAAACAGAGCGGGGAGCCGTTTCCAAATCGGAAACGGCTCCTTTTTTGCGCCTCACGGGTGCAGGCGCAAATGCACGGACGACACGCAGAGAGGAAACTTCCGGCCGCATCGCGCATACCCTTTATGGAAAAGGGGGAATGAGATGGATCAGACGATAGCATTCCTGGGCGGCGATGCGCGGATGCGCCTGCTCGCGCAGATGATGGCGGCGGATGGGTACGAGGTCTGCTCGTGGGAGCTTTCCAGCGCGCCGAACCCACAGGCGCTGTGCGATGCGCTGAAGGCGCAGGTCATTGTCCTGCCGCTGCCAATGGAGAAAAACGGATACTTAAGCGGCACGGAGCTGACGACCGAACGCCTTTTTCGCGCACTGCGGCCGGAGCATCGGATCTTTGCCGGAAACGTGAGCGGGGAGGCGATGGCGCTCGCGGACGCGCTGGGGCTGCACATCACGGACTATTTTGCCGTAGAGGAGCTGAGCGTGCGCAACGCCGTCCCAACGGCGGAGGGCGCGATCGAAACGGCGATGAAGCATACAAGCGTCACGCTGCATGGTACGCCCTGCCTTGTCGTGGGCTTTGGCCGCATCGGAAAGGTGCTTGCGCACGACCTGCACGCGCTGGGGGCGAAGGTGAGCGTCAGTGCGCGCAAGCGTTCCGACCTTGCGTGGATCGACGCCTTCGGCTATGCGCCGCTGCACACAAACCGGCTTTCCGGTACGCTGGGGGTATTCCGCGTGGTGTTCAACACCGTGCCGCATCGGGTGCTGGACGAGGCGCTGCTCTCAGAGCTGCCGCGAGACTGCCTGCTCATCGAGCTTGCGGGTGCGAGCGGCTTTGACATGGACGCGGTGGAAAGACTGCGCCTTTCCTATCTGCGCGCGCCGGGACTGCCGGGGCGCGTTGCGCCGGAGACAGCGGCGCGTGCCATTCAAAAAACGCTGACGCGACTCATGGAGGAGGATACATGAAAATTGGATTTGCTTTTTGCGGCTCGTTCTGCAACCACCCCGGGCTGCTGAAAATTTACGAGGACATCGCGCGCGAGCACGAGATCGTGCCGATTCTGTCGGAAAACGCGGCGAAGTATTCGACGCGCTTCGGCACGGCGGAGGACTTTGTGACGCGCGTGGAGGCTGTCGCGGGGCGCCGTGCTGTGCGGAATATCGTGGAGGCGGAGCCTCTCGGCCCACAGGGGGCGATGGAGGCGCTCGTCATCGCGCCCTGCACGGGCAATACGCTTGCAAAACTTGCCAACGGCATCACGGACGGGCCGGTAACGATGGCGGCAAAGGGACATCTGCGAAACGGCAAACCCGTCGTGCTCGCGCTGGCGACGAACGATGGCCTTTCCGCGAGCGCCGCGAACATCGCCACGCTCCTGAACCGAAAAAACTACTACTTTGTCCCCTTCGGGCAGGATAATGCTGCGGAAAAGCCCACATCGCTCATTGCGGATTTCCGCAAGATCATGCCGACGCTCGAGGCGGCGATGGCGGGGAGACAGCTTCAGCCGATCCTGCTGTGAAGCGCAAAAAGGCAGGAACTTCCTGCCTTTTTGCGATGTAACACTAAACTTGCGCGCACTTTTTCCCAATGCTCGCTGAACGTGCTTGAAAAAATCCGCGCGCTCCCCTATACTCTGCATAGAGAAAAAGGGGGGGAGTGGACGCAGATGGACGAAAACCTGCGCGAAGCAACGGAGTTTCCGGAGAAGAACGAGACCACGGCGGCCGAAGCCGACGAGCCCAAGACCAAGAGCATTCACTTCAAGGTCAGCGCCTACGATCCGCGCGGCATCGAGCAGTGGCTTTCCGAGCGCGCGGCGGAGGGTAAGCTGCTCCTGCGCGGAGATGAATTTGTGATCGGTGAGCCGTGCGAATGCCGCTATCACCTCGAACCTGCGCTGGACGATGCCGACCCCGACAAGCGGACACGCGAAACACGCGCCCAGATGGGCTGGGACTATGTCTGCCGGACGAAGGACGGCATCTTTTATATCTGGCGCGGAGGTATGAGTGCGCGTGCGCCCTCGCCGCGCCCCTGCACGGATAGCTACGGCTACCGGCGGCTGCGCAAAAAGCTGCGCCGCAGCTATTTCCTGCCGATGATCTTCCTGGTGGTGGACATCTGGCTCGTCTATTTCCTTTTTAGTGCCTTGAGTCTCCCGGTGATGTCGTTCCTCACGATGGAAAAGAGCGAGGTCATTCAGTTTGTGTCCATTATCTTAGGCAGTATCCTCGGTATCCTGAGCGAGGCAAAGGAGAGAAACGAGATGTGGACGCTCAAGCGCGCGATGGAGGCGTGCGAGCGCACGGAAAAGATGCAGCGCAACCGCTGGGCGAGGTTGAACCGGCTGTTCGCCATCGTGATGAGCGTGCTGCCGCTCATGCTGATCGTTTCAGTGGGGAGCGGCTCACCTTACAGCGAAGCGTATGACGAGCCGACGCTGCCCTATCTTCGCGCCGAAGAGCTCGGCGGCGATCCGTTTGACTGGTGCTATCAGCGCGATCTTTCGACGCCGCTCGGCGGGCATGTGTATTCTGTCGGCGAAACGCCGTATGCGGGAATGATTGACGACTGGGAGCAGCTGAGCACAGAGGTAGACTTTTCTACGCCCCGCGTATCTCTGTGCTGGCAACGCCCTTGACACATGAGCTGCGAGACTATTTTATGGAAGACGGTGCGCAGACGCTTTCGATTGACGGCTTTGACGAGGCGTACTACGCGGAAAATACCTCCGGAGATACGCAGTTTCTCATTCTGCGCCGCGGGGGAGAGGTGCTCTATTTCCGCACTGCGGCGGGCGATGACCTGCGCGACCGTTTAGAAGAATTTGCAGAGCTTTTTGACCAGTACGCAGCTTTATCATAAAGAAGGAGTGCGTTCCCGTCGGGAACGCACTCCTTCTTTGCTTTTTGTTACTGCTCGAACTTCTTGAGCTCGTCGAGCTGGCCTTCCAGCGTGGTGAACGCGCCGGGCAGCTGCGACACGGCGGCGTCTGCGTGGCGCAGCACGGTCGAAACGCTCTCACAGGTATTGCCGAGCGTTGCAAGCACCCGCGCGCACTGCTGCGTGCAGGCGGCGATGTGCGATTGCAATTTGGCGCGCGTGGCGGCGTCGAGCGCGTCGGCCCGCTCGCGGGCGGAAAGCTCAATGTCGGCGATGTGCGCCTTCACGCGGCCGTATTCTTCGGCCTGTGCGCGCAGCGTCTCAAGTTCTGCTTGCAGTTTCTGCATCTCACGCTCGTGCTCGGCCTTCTGCGCCTCGCGCAGGCGCTCGTGCTCCTTCTGCGCGAAGGCGGCTCGCTGTGCGCTCTCTTCAAGCTGCGTGCGCAGCTCGGTGATGGTCTCCTGCGCGGCGGTCAGCCCTTTTTTGAGAGCTTCCTGCGCGCCGGACGCAGTGTCGTAGGACTCTGCGAGCTTGTCACGCTCGCGCTCGGCGGCGGCAAGCTTATCGCGAAGCTCTGCATTCTCGCGGCAAAGGCCGTCGCTCTCCTGCTCGAGAGACTCAATCTGCTGCTTGCTCTCGAGCGCGGTTTTTTCGATATAGCGGATTACGTCATCGCGGTTGAAGCCGCCGAAGACGGAACTCTTGAAGGTATTTTCCATGATGCTCCCACCTTTTTCTTTCTCAAGCATATCGTAGCACAAAAGGCGGGGGATGACAAGGAAAAAAGCGCGACGCCGGTCAGGGTGCCGCGCTTTTGCGCTGCTTCAGCGGGTGGTGAAGGAAAAGCCTTTACCGTCCTTTGTGAAGCGGACGCTGTCGGCGTTCACATCGCCGACGACGGTACTGCAATGCACACTGTCGCTTGCGCGGACGTTGCCCTGCACATCGCCGCAGCGCACGCTGTCGCTTGCGGACACGTCGCCGCCGACATTGCCGCAGCTGACGCTGTCGCCCGCACGGACATTGCCCATGACGTTGCCGGAGCAGGTGACGCCATCGCCTGCCTGCACGTCGCCGCCGACGCTGCCGCAGGTCACGCTGTCTCCTGCGGATACATCGCCGCCAACATCGGTGCAGGTGACGCCGTCGCCGGCTCTCACACTTCCTTGAATCATCGAATTCGTACAGACGACGGAAAAGTCACTGTAAATATCCTGTGCCGTGCCGGAAAAGTGCAGCTCGACGCTCTTGCGGATTTCGTCGTATTTATCACGGCGGAAGAGGCTGCCCTCCTTCGGCTGGAGCAGCCGGTGCCCCTGAAAGAGCACGGCGTGGATGCTGTCGTCATCTTCCCACGGCAGTTCCGCCGCCACGGGCAGGATTTGATCGTTTGCGATGGCCGCCTTGCTCTCGCGGCCGAAGAGCTCATCGAGCGTCATCTCCAGCGCGTCGACAAGCTGCGGCAGCAGCGCGATGTCGGGACAGCAGACATCGCTCTCCCATTTGGAAACGGCCTGATTGCTCACGCCGAGAGTGTTTGCCAGTGCCTCCTGCGTGAGTCCTTTATTTTTGCGGTGCGCCGAGATACGCGCGCCCATTGTCAGTTCTTCCAATTGTCTAACCTCTCTTTCGTGTGCTCAGTTTTCTTTGCCCTGTGTGTTCGGCCATGGCCTTTTTGGGTCACCGGTATGGGCTCAGTATAGGGGCGGGAGGCCGGTTTGGCAATGGCGCGGTGGTTGAACCGACGGCTGTTTGTTCCAACCTGCGGTTGGAAAGACGAGTTTTCCCCAAAATTGACAGTTCCATCACCGTCTGGCACTGTTCTCGTCGATGCTGCGCGTGTAGTCGATCACGTGCTGAAGGAAGAGCTGCGTGATGGTCGAGGGCAGGAAGCCCTTTTTGACCGCAATGCCGATCTCGCGCGACTGCTTGACATTGAGCGGCAGCACGGCGACATGATAGCGCTCGGGCTTGATGAGCAGGCTGTGCACGATGCTCACACCGAGTCCCGCCTCGACCATGGACAAGAGCGCGAAGTCGCTCGTCGTGTCGTAGGTGACCTCGGGGTGGATATTGCACTGGTCGAGCAGGCGGTTGAATTCGTAGTCTTCGATCTCCATCAGGCGCACGAAGTTCTCGTGCGGCAGCTGCTCGAGCGGGAAGACGGACGCGCCCGCCATCGGGTGATCCTTTGGGAGAATGGCGACCATCGTGTCGTGCAGGATGGGCGTCGTCTCAAAGTCGTTTGAGGCGGGGATGGCAAGAAAGCCGCAGTCGATCGCGCCGCGGCGCAGCCATTCGGAAATTTCATAATACTCGCCAGTCATCAGCTGGATCTGAATGTTGGGGTACGTCTGGTGGAAGTCCTTCAGAATTTCCGGCAGCAGGCTGATGGCAAGGCTTGTAAAGCACCCGAGGCGCAGCGTGCCGGACTGCACGCCATGCAGCTCGGACACGGCAAAGTTGAGGTCCTCGTAGTCCTTGACGATCTCGCGGATCGTGGGTAGGAGCACCATGCCGTCGGAGGAGATCTCGATGCCGGAGTGGTTGCGCGTGAGGAGCTTGACCTGCCAGTCCTGCTCCAGATCCGAGATCATTTTGCTCACAGCGGACTGCGTGTAGCCCAGTTCGTTGGCCGCCTGTGTGATGCTGCCGGTCTCCACAGTGCGGAGATAGGCAATATATTTACGAATACTCATTATAAATGCCCTCAATAATCAACAATGTCTCAAAGATTCCATTTTGGAATGCGCATATAAAAATATATTCGCTTTTCAAAACTGCTTTTGAATTATACAATATCACCAAAGAAAATTCAATGGCTACACACGGGATTTTCCAAGCAGTACAAAATTGTCAGACAAAATGTCGAATCAACAAGGAGGAAAACAGACATGATCCATTATTCCTGCATCGGTGCTACCGGTTATGTTTGCGGCGAAGTGCTCCGCATGATGGTCAACCATCCCGAGGGCGAGCTTGTCAACGTGCTCGATACCTACGGCGCCGGCGATGCCATCTCCACGCATCATCCCGCTCTGCGCGGCTTCTATGATCAGGTCATCATGGACCTCACGGAGGAGAACGTCCGCGAGACCGCGAAGAAGAGCGATGTCATCATGATCCAGGTCCCCTCTGGCGACGTGGCCAAGTGGGCGGAGATCGTGCTTGCTGAGGACTGCGCCATCATCGATATCGGCGCCGATATCCGCTTCCGCGATGTCGACGTCTGGGAGAAGTGGTACGGCCAGAAGCACCCCGACGCCAAGATGACCCACGACGCTGTTTACTGCATCCCTGAGGTCATGCGTAATCTTGCCAAGGGCAAGAAGCTCATCGCCAACCCCGGCTGCTATCCCACCGCCTCCACCCTCGGCCTTCAGCCGATGCTCAAGGCCGGTCACATCGTTGACAATACCATCGTCATCGATGCCAAGAGCGGCTACACCGGCGCAGGCCGCCGTCCCGCCCTCAACAAGCTCCTCACTGAGGCGGAGAACAACTTCTGCGCTTACGCCCTCGGCGGCGGCCACCGCCACACGCCCGAGATCGAGCAGAACATCGCCTACATCACCGGCAAGGATCTGATGAAGCCCGAGACCTGGCAGTACATCAACTTCCAGCCGCATCTCCTGCCCCAGGTTCGCGGTATCGAGGTCACCATCTATGCCACCTGCGACAAGGACTACACCAACGAGGAAGTCTACGAGATGTACAAGGAGTTCTACAAGGACGAGCCCTTCGTCAAGGTCTTCCCGGCCAGCATGCCCGTCCAGACCAAGTGGGTCTACGGCACGAACTTCTGCGAGATGACCCCGACCTTTGACGCCCGCACCCACCGCCTGATCGTCTCCTCTGTGATCGACAATATCGGCAAGGGCGCTGCCGGCCAGGCCATTCAGAACATGAACCTCATCATGGGCCTGCCCGAGACCACCGGCCTCATGATGCCCCCGATGTATCCGTAATTTCCGGTTCGACGAGTTTCGGCCCGATTTTGGCAAAAGTGCTGTTAAACTAACATATAAGAGAGGAGATCCCCCACATGTCCAATCTGAAAAAGATCGAGGGCGGCGTGACCACGCCGCAGGGCTTCACCGCAGGTGCTACCTATACCGCCATCAAAAAGCGTGAGAACAAGAAGCCCGACGTCGCCGTCCTTTACTCTGATCTGCCCTGCTCCTGCGCGGCCTGCTTCACCACGAACAAGTTCTGCGCCGCTCCGGTCATTCTCGACCGTGAGATCCTGAAAAAGGGCAAGGCTCGTGCTGTCGTCATCAACTCCGGCAATGCCAACGCCGCTACCGGCAAGCAGGGCATCGAAGACGCCCGCACCGTTGAGCGCGAGGCGGAAAAGCTCCTTGGCCTCGGCGAGGACGAAGTGTTCGTCTGCTCCACCGGCGTCATCGGCCAGAGACTTCCGGTCGACAAGGTGCTCCAGGGCATCCGCGAGATCATTCCCGGCAAGCTCGCCAAGGAGAACGGTTCCGAGGCTGCTTACGCCATCATGACCACCGATACCGTCCGCAAGGAGTGCGCCTATGAGCTGGAGCTCTCCACCGGCACGGTGAAGATTGGCGCGATGGCCAAGGGCTCGGGCATGATCCACCCCAATATGGCGACCATGCTCGTCTATGTGACGACCGATGCCAAGGCTGACCCCGCGGATCTTCAGAAGATGCTCTCCGCAGCAGTGGATAAGAGCTTCAACATGTGCACCGTCGACGGCGACACCTCTACCAACGACTCCATCTTCCTGCTCGCCAACGGCGCCTCCGGCGTTGAGATCAAGACCGAGGAAGACAAGAAGGCGATGGCCGACCTCGTTCTCGCCATCTGCACCGATATGGCTCGCCGCGTCGCTTCCGACGGCGAAGGCGCGACCCACCTCATCGAAGTCGAGGCCTATGGCCTTCCCACTGAGCACGACGCACGCCTGGTCGCCAAGTCCATCGCGGGCTCCATGCTCTTCAAGGCTGCCGTCTTTGGCCGCGACGCCAACTGGGGCCGCATCATGGCCGCTGCCGGTTACTCGGGCGCAGACGTTGACCCGACCCGTGCCGACTGCATCATCAAGAGCGCTGCCGGCGAGGTGCAGGTCATGAAGGACGGCTTCGGCGCCGACTTCAGCGAAGAGCTCGCCAAGAAGGTGCTCACCGAGCATGACATCACCGTTATCGTCCGCTTCTATCAGGGCGACGGCGAGGCCAAGGCCTGGGGCTGCGACCTCACTTACGATTACGTCAAGATCAACGGCGACTACCGCACCTAATTTTCGAAGGAGGGCACACCCATGAGCGATATCGCAAACAAGGTCGAAACTCTGATGGAGGCGATGCCTTACCTGCAGAAATATCAGGGCAAGATCATCGTCATCAAGTACGGCGGCAACGCTATGATCAACGAAGAGCTCAAGGACGCCGTCATGCACGACGTGGTGCTGCTCAAGCTCCTCGGCATGAAGCCGGTGCTGAGCCACGGCGGCGGCCCCGGCATCAACAAGATGCTCGAAAAGCTCGACATTCCCGTCGAATTCATCGACGGTCTGCGCTACACCTCTGCCGACATCATGCGTGTTGTCGAGATGGTGCTCGTCGGTCAGGTGAACACCGAGCTCGTCGGCTTCATCAACAAGCTCGGCGGCAAGGCGGTCGGTCTCTCCGGCGTCAGCGGTGACATCTATCACTGCCACCAGCGCGACGAG
>DPGF01000037.1:37270-38711 GCA_003522105.1 Oscillibacter sp. | reverse complement strand
CCGCCGGCAGCGGGAGCAGCCATAGCAGCGGCGGAAACGCCGAACTCTTCCTCGAGAGCGTGGACGAGCTCAGAGAGCTCCAGGACGGTAAGGCCCTTGATTTCTTCGATCATAGCGGTAACTTTCTCGCTCATTGTAATGATCCTCCAATTTTTAAGATATTTGTTTTAAGTGAATTGTTGGGTGCAGACGATTATTCTGCGGCGGGAGCTTCCTCGGCGGGAGCGCCGTTCTTCTCGGCGATCTGCTTGAGGACGCAGGCGAGGCCGGAAATGGGAGCCAACATGGTGCCCAGAACCTGAGCCTGCAGCACGGGCAGTGCGGGGATAGAGGCCAGCGCATTGATGGTGGCCATGTCGACGACCTTGCCTTCCATGAAGCCGCCCTTGATCTCGAACTTACCGTTGAGCTTCTTGGCAAAGTCAGCGATCACGCGCGCGGGAGCGACGGGATCGGCAGCGATGGCAAGAGACGTGGTACCGTTCAGCTGATCATCGAGCTCATTGAGGCCGACGTTGTTGAAAGCAAAGCGGAGCAGGGTGTTCTTGACAACTGCATACTCGACGTCGTTCTTACGGCACTCAGCGCGCAGAGCGGTATCCTCTGCAACGGTGATGCCCTTGTAGTCAACGATAACGCCGGCAGCCGCACCCTGCAGCTTCTCGGTCAGAGAGGCCACGATCGCCTGCTTTTCAGACAGAACTTTTGCGTTAGGCATTTCTTGAGTTCACCTCCATTGGATTTTGCGGCACGCCGCGCGTGCCAGGGGAAAGAGGCGTTCTAAAAAGGAAACCGTCCTCATGCGTGACATGAGGACGGTAAAGCAATCATAAAATGTTTGCCATCCTCGGCAGGATTTATGAGGCAAGCCTCACCTGCTGTCTTTGGAACGCTCTGACAGTATATCCAAGGCTGGCAGAATTGTCAACCCCAAATATTGATTTTTGCGAAAAGCAATCCTTTTCAAAAGCCCTGACGAGCTTTTTCAAGTTTCTTAGAGCTTCGCAGCGTTCATCTTGACGCCGGGGCCCATGGTGGAAGCCGCGACGCAGGACTTGATATACTGGCCCTTGGCAGCGGCGGGCTTGGCCTTGATGATCGCGCCCATGAGAGCATTGAAGTTCTCGGTGAGCTTCTCGGGGCCGAAGGAAACCTTGCCGATGGGGCAGTGGATGATGTTGGTCTTGTCGAGACGATACTCGACCTTACCAGCCTTAGACTCCTGAACAGCCTTGGCAACATCGGGGGTGACGGTACCGGCCTTCGGGGACGGCATCAGGCCCTTAGGACCGAGCACCTTACCGAGACGACCGACAACACCCATCATGTCGGGGGAAGCAATGACAACGTCAAAGTCGAACCAGTTTTCCTTCTGGATCTTCTCGACGAGGTCCATCTCGCCGACATAGTCAGCGCCGGCAGCCTTGGCAGCCTCGGCCTT
>DPGF01000037.1:36789-37012 GCA_003522105.1 Oscillibacter sp. | reverse complement strand
ACGCCCAGCTTGACGTGCAGCTCGACGGTCTCGTCGAACTTCGCGGAAGCGGTCTTGCAGATCAGGCCGAAGCCCTCTGCGGCGTCATACTGAGTGTTCTTTTCGATCTGCTTTGCAGCGTCCTGATACTTTTTACCTCTAAACATTGTTCACACCCTCCTTATTCTTCGACGACAACGCCCATGGAGCGTGCGGTACCGGCGATCATGCTCATCGCGGACTC
>DPGF01000037.1:36316-36492 GCA_003522105.1 Oscillibacter sp. | reverse complement strand
GACTCGATGTTGCATTCCTTCTTGATGAGGACGGCAGCGGGAGGAGTCTTGGTGACGAAGGAGAAGGAACGGTCGGCATACACCGTGATGACAACGGGGATGATAAGACCCATGTCGTTCTTGGTGCGCTCGTTGAATTCCTTGGTGAACGCAGCGATGTTGACGCCGTGCTGACC
>DPGF01000037.1:5083-35955 GCA_003522105.1 Oscillibacter sp. | reverse complement strand
GCGGTGATTACGGTTCTACGACCTCGACCTGATCGAGCTCCAGCTCGACCGGCGTTTCGCGTCCGAACATGGACACGACCACGCACACCTTGTTCTTCTCTGCGTCGATCTCTTCGACCGTGCCGAGGAAGGACGAAAGCGGACCGTCGGTGATCTTGACCTGATCGCCGACATTGTAGCGCACGACGATCTCTCGCCGTTCCATGCCAAGCGCCAGGACTTCCTCTTCCGTCAGAGGAATGGGTTCATTGTTCGCCGTGCCGACAAAGCCGGTCACGCCGCGAATGTTGCGGATCAGATGCCAGGTGTCGTCCGTCATAATCATCTTGACGAGCACATAGCCCGGGAAGACCTTGCGTTCGACTTCCTTCACATCGCCCGAGTCGGTCACTTCCGTGACGGTCTCCAGCGGAACCTGAATGTCGAGGATCATGTCCTCCAGATGACGGTTGGCGACGAACTTTTCGATGGCGGTCTTGACTGCGTTTTCATAGCCGGAGTAGGTATGCGCGACATACCACTTAGCATTATCAGCCATGACTGCTCTCCTGTCAGCCCGCGAGACCGATCAGCAGGTGAACTGCGGAAACGGCCACATAGTCGAACAGCCAGATGCAGGCGCCGACGACAAGGGAGCACAGCAGCACAGTGCCGGTGTTCTTCGCCGTGGTGGATGCGTTGGGCCATACGACCTTCTTCAGTTCGCTTCTCATTTCACGGAACCACTTGGAGCGGTCCTTCTTCTTCTTTTCTTCTGCCATGTTTCAACAGCCTTTCCTAATTACTTAGTTTCAGTGTGGACGGTGTGCTTCTTGCAGAAGGGGCAGTACTTGTTCAGCTCGAGCTTGTCCGGGGTGTTCTTCTTGTTCTTCATCGTGTTGTAGTTTCTCTGCTTGCACTCGTTGCATCTGAGCGTGATCTTAATGCGCATCTAACGGCACCTCCTTATTTACTCAGTTCCAAACAGATCGGAACTGGCGATTGCCTCCCTGCTTTCAAATTAAAGGGGCGCTTTTCCTTGCGTGCCGAGAAGCAAATGCGCGCAAAAAGAAAGCCCTCTTTCACAGGTAAGTACGATGATAACACAAGCTCCATTCGTCCGTCAAGCACTTTTTGCACGATCTTGCAGAAAAATTTGCAGTTTTTGTGTTCTTTCCCTCTGTTTTTCGCTCCTTGCAGCGCGCTTGCCTCTCATTTTCCCGCCGCGGCACGGCTCTTCCCCGTCCCGCCCTTGCTTTTTCCGCAAAAATCCTGTATGCTTCAAGCCAAAGAAACGCTTTTGCAGGAGGCATATTCTATGAAAATCATGGCCATCGACTACGGTGACGCGCACACCGGCGTCGCCATCTCCGACCGCACGCTGACGCTCACAGGCTTTTCGACCGTCATCACCGCCTACCGGCCCGAGGCAGTCATCGAAAAGCTGCTGCCGCTCATCTCTGAACACGAAGTAAGCGAGCTGGTGCTCGGTCACCCGCTCAACATGGACGGCACGCGCGGCCCACGCGCAGAAAAAGCCGAGGGCTTTGCAGAGCTGCTGCGCGAGGCCACGTCGCTTCCCGTCACGCTCTGGGACGAGCGGCGCACGACCGTCGATGCGCACAACATTTTGCTTGGCAACGGCAAGCGCGCGAAGGAACGCAAGAAAACCGTCGACGCCGTGGCCGCGAGCCTGATGCTTGAAGGGTATCTCACCTTCAAAAAACGCCAGCAGTAACACTTCTCTTTAAAAAAGCGCTTTTGCGGTGTACCGCAAAAGCGCTTTTTTCTTATCTTCTCTCCGCTCTGCTCACAGCAGCGCGATGAGCGCGTCCACGTCCTCGCTGCGCGTCGCCCAGGAGGTGCAGATGCGCATGACCGTGTGGGTATCGTCAAACTTCTCCGTAAAGCCCATTGCGACCTGCCGCTCCAGCTCCTTGATCTTCTTGTTTTCCAGCACGACGAAGATCTGGTTCGTCGGGTTCTCGCAAAAGAGGCGATAACCCTTCTCGCGCAGCGCCGCACGGATGCGATCCGCCGTCTCGATGGCGTTGCGGCTGATTTCCTCATAGAGTCCGCCGGTGAAGAGCGTATCGAACTGTACGCCGAGAAGCCTTCCCTTGGCAAGCAATGCGCCGTGCTGCTTTGCGATGGTGAGGAAGTTCGCAGGCATTCCGCTGTGCGGGAACACAACTGCCTCACCGCACAGCGCGCCGACCTTCGTTCCGCCGATGTAGAAAACGTCCGTCAGCGCGGCAATGTCGCGCAGGGTCACGTCCGTTCCGGCGGCGGCAAGCCCATAGCCGAGGCGCGCGCCGTCAAGGAAGAGCGGAATGCGGTACGCCGCGCAGACCTCGTGCAGCGCGGCAAGCTCCGCCTTTGTGTAGAGCGTGCCGTACTCCGTCGGGTGCGAAATGTACACCGCACCGGGAAAGACCATGTGGGTATAGTTCCCGTCGGCGTAGAAGGTCTCCACATACTCCCGCACTGTTTCCGCCGAGAGCTTGCCGTTCCGGTGCCCCAGCGCAAGCACCTTGTGTCCGCCATGCTCGATGGTGCCGGCCTCGTGAACGTTGACATGGCCGCTCTCGGCGGCGATCACGCCGTCGTAAGCGCGCAGCAGCGCATCGAGCACGACCTGATTGGTCTGCGTACCGCCGACGAGGAAGAAGATCTCTGCCTCCGGGCAGCCAATGGCAGCACAGATCTTCTCTTTGGCCTGCTCGCAGTAACAGTCAGAGCCGTAGCCTGCGAGCTGCTCAAAATTGGTCCCATTCAGGCGCTCTAAAATTTTCGGATGAGCGCCCTCGGAATAATCGTTGACAAAGGACAGCATATCAGTCCCTCCCGCTTCTTATTTCTTGAATTTCTTCAGTGTGTCCGTGATGATGGTCTGCTTGAGGACCATGCTGACCGCCACATAGACGACGCAGCCCACGACGCCCGTAAGACCGCACTTGACGATAAGCATCAGCTTGCTGTCGTCCGCCGTGACAAGCAGCGCGTGCCCACCGGAGAGCACGAGCGCCATTGCCGCCGTGGCGGCAAGTCCCTTGAGGAGCGGGACAAGGCGCACGATCTTCGTGCCGCGGAAGAGCTGGATCGTCATGGCGACCGCGCCGATGGTCAGGGCAAGAGACGTCGCCGCGGCAACACCGGTATCCGTGTAAAAGACGCGGTTCAAAACAATGTTCAGTACCAGCACACCGAGGTTGATGAGCAGCGGCACCAGCGTCTTTTTCATCGCGTAGTAGGCCTTGTTCAAGAGGTCGAGCACGGCAAAGGCGCTCATACCGAGCGCGTAGCGGGCGAAGATGCTGCCTGTCATCTCGGTCGATTCGGCAGTGAAGCTGCCGCTTTCAAAGATCACGCGGATAATGTCCGTGCCGAAGGCGCACATCATCGCACAGACCGGCAGGATAAAGAGCAGCGTATTCTCCGTCACGTTCCAGATGTAGCCGAGATAGCCCTTCGCGTCCTCCTTCGTGAACTCGCGGTTGAAGCGCGGGAACATGACTGCGCTGATGCTGTAGAGAACGCTCGTCGTCAGCGGAGTAAAGAGCTTGTCGGCATAGTAGAACGCGCTGACCGCGCTGTCGTTGAGTGCGGTGGCAGTGGCGGTGTCGATGAGGTAGCAGAAGAGAAATACCGACGTTGTGAGCACCGTGACGAGCGCGGTCTTGAAGTACGTGCCGACATAATCCGCCTTGCGGTCGAGCAGCGGGCGGTAGAGGTAGTGTTCCTTCTTTGCATACGGAACGCTCATACCGAGCTGCAAAAGCCATGCGCACGAGCTTGCAATGACGACGCCCTTGATGCCCCACTTCGCCCCCAGCGTCACAAGAAAGACGGCGAGGAAAGCATTGTACGGAATGCTCATGCTGCCCTGCAATTCGTAGTGGTCGGTCGCCTGGAAGATGGCAACATTCAGGTAGGCCGCCGCCACGACCGGCAGCGCACAGGCCATGATGCGGATATAGCTTGCAAGGCGGGGCAGCTCGGCAGCGTCAAGGTCCCAGATCGCGCCGACGAGCGGCGTCGAGGCAAAAACCTGCCATAAAACGACCGCCGCGAGCGAAGAGAGCAGCGTGATGGTCATCAGGTTGTTGGCAGCGCGTTCGCCGCGTTTGCGGTCGGCAGCGAATTCCTTCGTCAGGATCGGCACCGCCGCGATGCACAGCGCGTAGCACATCGTCGTGAAGAGGTAGAGCGTTGAGTTATAGGACGCGGTATAGAGGTCCGCGTCCACGCCGGTACCGAAGATGTTGGCCTGCATCATTTCGCGCACCACGCCGAGAAGCTTGGCAAACAGCGTCAATAAAAAGACAAAGCTGATCGCCCCCGCCGTGCGCACGCCAGATTTTTCCTTCTTTTCCGTGTTTTTCTGAGGGTCCTGCATGGTATCCTTCCTTGATTTTCCCATGATCTCACAGATCAATTTCTCATTGGTGTCGAGTTTACGGGAAAGCTCCGCCATGTGCGTTTCCACACACTGCACCTGCTCTCTGCCCGTTTCAAGCACACGCTTGGCCTCCGGCTCGAATTGCTCGGCGGTGAATCCGTCTCGCGTACTCAGCTTGTCAAGGCCAACAGAGTTCAAAAACGCCGTACACTTTGGATCATAGGAAACACCGATGAGCGGCACACCCATAATGGCGGCATAGATGAGAGAATGCAGGCGCACGCCCACGAGCAGATCCATATTGCCAATGATGGAGAGCATATCCTCCGAAAGGTATTTTTCATTGAGCGACACCGCTGTGTCGTCTGGCAGCTGCGCGGCGATGTGCCGGCAGACCTCCCCGTCCTCTTCATAGTGGAACGGGATGAGCACGGACTGGGCGTTATACGTCTCCTTGAGCCACCGAATGGACTTCAGGATCTCCGCAACGAAGCGCCCGTCCTTATCCTTTTCACGAATGGCCCAGCCGATCGTCAACCGCCCGCCGAGCGAAACGCCCGCTTTCCGCAAAATCTCCGCGCCGACGTCTTTATCCGGCTTTTTCATGCGGATGACGGGATCGGCCGTGATGACGACTTTTTCCCGCGCAATGCCGATCTCCTCCAGCAGCAGCGCCGAGCGCTCGTCGCGCACAACGATGCCGTCCGCTTTTTTAAGTGCCTTCGCCGCGGCACGGCGGTTGCCCGGCCGGTCGATGGGGCCGATGCCCTGGGAGTAAATAAAAACTTTTTTGCGGAAAAACTGCGCGCAGCGGATGATCGAGAGGTAATAGTGCAGACTCTTGCTGCTCGTCACGTCCTGCAAAAGGCTTCCGCCGCCGGAGATGAGCATATCGCACTTTTTCACCGCACGCAGAATCGCCATCGGCGACATGCGCTCCACCGCCTCGACGCCGTACTTTTCGCGCGTGGAGGTAGGGTTGTGCGAGAGCACCGTGAGCGAACAATCGGGAATGTGCTCGCGCAGCGAGGAGACAAGCGTGCGCAGAATGGACTCATCGCCGATGTTATCAAAGCCGTAATAGCCCGAGATCAGAATGTTAACCATTCTCCACCCCGCAGACCCTGCGCACAAGGCGGTAGACAAGTTCCGCGATCACAACGGCCGCAAGGCCGATGAGAAGGCCGAAGAGCACGCCCCAACCGGTGCGCAGCAGGCTGAGCAGAAACGGCGTGCGAATGTGCAGGAAGGTATTGACCACGCTGACAAGGCCGATGCTCATACCCATGCCGAAAACCATGGGCAGGAATTTCATTCCGCGGCGCAGCGACCAGATAAAGAGCATCAGCATTGGCCAGCCGATGATCATTTCCTTCGTGCGCGGGCGGGCGATGAGCGCATTTTCAAGGAAGTTGCGGAAGGCAAGCTCCGTTTCAGACGTGGTGGTAGAGTTGCCGGTGCGGTAGATGTAGTAGACAAATACCAGCAGCATAAAGACTGCCGCCACCGCAATGACGACCACTGCAAGGAACCAGCCAAGCTGCATGGGAGTTTTCATCAGCTCAGCAAAATAGGTGTTGAAGCGCTTGATGCGTCCCTTTTCGCCGCGCGTACCCGTATGGGCAAGCACCGCCTTGCGCGCGCCCGTTTCCTCATAGGCGTATACCACGAGATACGCAAGAATGAAGAGCCCGATGGGAATAAGCTGCATGATCTTCACGCCGCGATAAAGCTCCATTTCGATCATATAGGAAAGCTGCGAGAGCGCGGAAGTCGCAAGCAGCGAGCCGCAGAATGCGGTCAGAATGGTCAAAGCGGAAACGCCGAGCGTGTAGCCGAGGAGCTTGCCGAATCGCAGGTATGGCTCGCTCTTTCTCTTTTCCATCAGCTCGCGGCACAGACCCACCGCTGCGAGCGACGGCATCACGATGCCGCCGGACATCGAGAGCAGCAGGCGGAAGAGCGATGGCTTCAAAACGCTGAGCGCTGCAAAGCCCAGCACGCCGACCACCAGAAGGATCGTGCGCCAGCGCGCGCCGATACGGAAGAAGAGGTCAAAGAGCAGCACAAGCAGCGCCGCCGTACCGATGCTCTGAACAAGTCTCAGTGCTGTGGACGGTGTTTTCAGTTCCATCGCAGGCACCGTGCCGCGCGTGTAGCCGAGAGGCGCAAGGCGCGCATCAAGGTCTGAGAGCATCTTTTCATAGTCGGCAGGATCGGTGACGTAGGTCCATTCCTTCTCGTCAGCGTCCCAGCTCACGTCGTTGTCCGGCTCCAGGATCATTTTGAGGTAGATGATCTTGCAGTTGCGCTCGGCAATGGCGCGGAAAAAGGTATTCGTGATCTCTTCCGGGCCCTCGTAGCCGCAGTACTGGTAGCGGTTCTGGATATAGGCCCACTCGTTGAAGACGCGCACGCCGTGATAGCCCGTTTCATCAAGCAGATCCTCAATGCCCGGCCAGGTGAGATTGAGGCTCTGGTCGTTCTGCTCCATCATGGCGATGCTCGCGCCGCTCTCGTTGAGATACTGCACGAGCATATCCCAACCCTCGTCGCTCTCGTAGCCGACAAGCTCCTTGCCGCTGTTCATGAAGTAGGGTGCATCATAGTGCTTGAGCACATCGATATAAGCCGCCGCAAACTGCGTGCCGTTCATGTCCTTTTTCGTCACGGTGCGCGGAATGATCTCGTAGCCGTGACGCTCGAGCAGCTCCGCCATATCGGGCCAGATACCGAGGCACAGGTCGAGCAGCTTTTCACCCTTCATGCCGTTTTTCTGCTGCTGAATGAAGAGAAAGCCGTGCTCTCCTTCGAGATAGGTCTTGGCTTCAAAATTTTCAAAGCGGGCGGTGAAGGCGTCGAGGATCCACTCGTAGCCCGCGGCAGTCTCCGTCCAGATGAGGCAATCGCTCACATCGGTGCTCTCGCGCAGCCACGCCGCGACCTCAGCGGGGTAACTATCCTCCCAGCCGTAGTTTTCCATCGCCTTTTTCACGGTCATCGCGTGCACGGGGATGGCCGCGCTCTGGTGCAGGTCGAGCGCGCTCGCCTCGCCGAGCGCCGCCTTTTCCACGCCGAGCGAGCGGAACAGGTCAAGCCACTCGTCCTCGCTCATTTCGGACTGGCGCGCCATGGCGCGCAGGCTCGCATAGTCAAGGACGCAGTCGTAATATTTGTTGCTCTCCTCAGTCTGCACGCGCCTTGCGATCGGCACGAGCGAAACGAGCAGTGCCAACAGCGCCAGCACCACAAGGAGTTTATCTTTTTTCAGAAAGCTTTTCATTGGCAGTTCTCCTTCTGCGCCCACGCGCAGGGTAATTTAGAGTGTATTGAGTACCACCGGCTCGCCGATGGCTTTTGCATACGTGTAGATCTTGGCAACATCTTCAATATATTCCGCGCGCAGATAGGCCTGTGCAAGATCCTCCCCCACGGCAAGCACGCCGTGGTTGGCAAGCGTGCAGCCGCCGCGCCCCGCAAGCGCGGGCACGGCGTTCATGCCCACCTCTTTCGTCCCGGGCGTGGCATAGTCCGCGCAGCGGACGTCGCCGCCCAGGAAAATACGGGCTTCGATCAAAACGGCCGGAATGCTCCTGCGCACCACAGCAAAGGCCGTGGCATAGGGCGAATGCGTGTGGAAAACGGCATTCGTTTCCGGATATGCCTTGTAGACCGCCGCGTGCATGCGCCACTCGCTCGACGGCTGCAAAGCGCCCTCGACCACCGTGCCGTCAAGCTTCATGCGCACGATGTCCTGCGCGCGCAGCGCTTCATAGCGCACAGAGGTCGGCGTGATGAGCATTTCATCAGGGGCGACGCGGCAGCTCATGTTGCCGCTCGTTCCGGAAAAGAGGCCCTGACGGAAGGCCTCAAGCGATTTGTCCACGATCTCCTGCCGGAGAGATTTAAAATTCTGTTCCATCTCAAATCACCAAGTTGTCCTTGCCGATGCTGCCGTTTTCAAAATAGCGGTGCAGATCGTAAGGAGAGTAAATACCAAGATCTGTCACAACGCCCGAGACGAGGTGCGGAGGCGTGATGTCGAAGGCGGGATAGTAGCCCTTCACGCCCTCCATCGCCGTGCGCACGCCCATGGCCTGGAGCGTAAAGTTCGGGTCTCGCATTTCGATGTGGATACTGTCGACCGTGTCGTGCCCCTGGTCGGGCGCGCCGGTGACAAAATACGGAATGCCCATGTACTTGGCGACGATGGCATTCTGGAAGGTGCCGACCTTGTTGACCACATGCCCGTCGCAGCAGATGGCGTCCGCCGCCGTGGTGAAAACGTCGACCTTCTCGTTCTGCATGACGAACGCCGGCATATTGTCGGAGATGACCGTCACATCAAAGCCCATGTCGTGGCAGACCGAGGCCGTCAGGCGCGCGCCCTGAAAATACGGGCGCGTTTCGGGACAGAAAAGTCGGATATTCTTGCCGCGGTTTCTGCACTCGCGCAGCATCGTGCCGACGATCGTCTCGGCAAAGCAGTGCGTCATCACCGTGCCGTTGTCAGGGAACATATCGACCAGGTACGAGCCGATCTTCGCCATGCGCTCATAGCGCACATTGTTGAGCTCGATCGTCTTATTCTTGATGCTCTCGGCCACATTCTCCCCCGCTAAAAGCGCGCGCTCAGCTTCCTTGAGGCAGATATCGCAAAGAAGTCCCATTCGCTTTTGCGTTGTGGGGCGGGCGTGGGAGATGGTATACGCTGCCGCTTTAAGATATTCCATCTGCTCTGCCGCCGTTTTGTCGCGGCATTCCCATGCCGCGAGCGCCATGCCCATCGGCACGGCGGTGTAAGGACCTGCGCTCTGCGTCACCATGTCGGTGATGGCCTGCGCGACCTCGCCGTGCGTGCGGCAGGTGACAAATTCGACCTTTGCAGGATAGACGCGCCGGTCTAAAATACGCACCTCGCCGTTTTCGAACCACGCGACGTTTTCGTAGCGCAGCAGAAAGGCAAGGTCTTTATCGGCTCTTTCCATGTTCATTTCTCTCACTTTCTGTATAAGCGCTCGACGGCGCGCTGCATATCGGCGCGCACTTTATCCTCGTCGAGCGTCTTGAATTCGCCGTTTTCGTATAAGATATTGCCGTCCACCATCGTCATGCACACATCGCCTGCCTGCGCCGAGCAGGTGAGGAGCGCGGGGGTGTCGAAATCAGGGTAAAGATGGGGCTTTGATAGATCAAGGGCGATGATGTCTGCCTTTTTGCCGATGGCGAGCACGCCGGTGTCGTCGCGTCCCTGGAGCTTCGCGCCGTTGACCGTCGCCATATCGAGCACCTCCTGCGTCGAGATGAGCGTGGGGTCGTTGTGGTAGCCGTCGTGCATGATCTCGGCAAGGTGCATCTCCTCGAACATATTGAGGTTATTGTTGCTCGCCGTGCCGTCGGTGCCGAGGGTGACGTTGATGCCCTTGTCCATCATGGCGCGAATGGGCGCAAAACCGCTGCCGAGCTTCAGGTTCGACGTAGGATTGTGGATCACGCTGACGCCGTGCGCCTTCAGAATGTTCATGTCGCGCTCCGTCACGGCGACGCAGTGCGCCGCCGCTGTGGGAGAATCAAACGTACCGAGGGACTCAAACCACTCCGCCGGCGTCTTGCCGTAGCGCTCGATGCACTCGCGCTGCTCGCGCGCGGTCTCAGAGAGATGAATGTGCATACGCCCGCCCTTTTCGCGGCAGAGCTCACTGTACGCCTTCACGATATGGCTCTTGCAGGTATATTCCGCATGGACGGAAAAGTCGATGCGGATGCGGCCGTCCGCCGCGCCGTGATATTTTTCAAAGAGTGCGAGCGACTCGGGGATCTGCGAGTTCTGCTCCACGGTCTGGTTTTCGTCAAAGCACTGCACGCAGCGGTTCAGATTCGCCTTGATGCCCGCCTCCTGCGCCGCCCACACGGTCTCCTCCGGGAAAAAGTACATATCGGAAAAGCTCGTCGTGCCGCCCGCGATCATCTCAAGGAGCGCAAAGCGGCTCGCCGCGGCAATGTCCTCCCGCACGAGCCTGTCCTCAATGGGGAAGATCGCCTTAAAAAGCCAGTCCTGCAGCGGCAGTCCGCTGCCGATGCCGCGCATGAGCGTCATGGCGATGTGGCTGTGGCAGTTGATGAGTCCGGGTGCAAGAAGCTTGCCTGTCATATCCTTTTCAAGGTCATACGCCGTTTGCGGCCGCTCCGTGCCGATGTAGTCGATCTTCGTTCCATCGATGCCGAGGCAGGCGCCGCGCAGCGTTTCATATCCGTCTTCCTTGCGCAGCAGAATATCCGCGCCTTTCAAGAGTGTTCTCACAAAAGAGCCTCCTATCTGCATTTTATCTCATTGTGCAGTCTAACACGCACGTTCCCAGATTGCAACGGGCAAAAGAATGAAGTTTGTCCTTATCGCTGTCCATGTCGACAAAAATTTCTCATTTTGCAAGCTCAACTACTTAAAATTTCACTATTGTGCTTTTTAATATGACTGATTATAATGAACGCATATTCTTTGTAAGGAGTGAAACCGGTATGAGCAACATCATGATCCCTCAGGACTACCACACCCCGCTGTCTGTTTATGAAATGCAGCGCGCCATTGAATTCATCAAGAGCAATTTCCAGGTGAATCTGAGCAATGCCCTCAATCTTCGCCGGGTTTCCGCTCCGCTGTTCGTGGATGAAAACTCCGGTCTGAACGACAACCTCAACGGCGTTGAGCGCCCCGTCTCCTTCGATATTCCCGACGTCGGCGTCAACGCACAGGTCGTGCACTCGCTTGCCAAGTGGAAGCGTCTTGCGCTCAAGCGTTACCAGTTCAATGTCGGCAAGGGTCTCTTCACCGATATGAACGCCATTCGCCGCGACGAGGAAGTGGATAACCTCCACTCCGTCTACGTGGACCAGTGGGACTGGGAAAAGGTCATCTCCGCGGACGACCGCAACGTTGCCTATCTCAAGCGCACCGTGCGCGATATCGTCGCCGCTGTCAGCGAGACGAGCAGCGCGCTGAACGTCGCCTTCCCCTCCCTGCGCACCAAGCTCCCCAGTGAGGTCTTCTTCATCACCACGCAGGAGCTTGAGGATCTCTATCCCGACCTGACGCCCAAGCAGCGCGAAGATGAGATCTGCAAGAAGAAGGGTGTCGTCTTCCTGATGCAGATCGGCAAAATTTTAAAGTCCGGCATCAAGCATGACGGCCGCGCTCCCGACTATGACGATTGGGAGCTCAACGGCGATATTCTCTACTGGAACGACGTTCTGGGCCATGCTTTTGAGATTTCCTCCATGGGCATTCGTGTCGACCCCAAATCCCTTGACTCCCAGCTGACGATCGCCGGCTGCGACGACCGCCGCGCCCTTCCCTTCCACAAGATGCTGCTTGCGGGCGAGCTGCCCCTGACGATGGGCGGCGGCATCGGCCAGAGCCGCCTGTGCATGCTGCTCATTGGCACCGCGCACATCGGCGAGGTACAGGTCTCCCTGTGGGACGAAGCCACGCGCAAGGCCTGCGAGGAAGCAGGCGTTATGCTGCTGTAAGGCACTTTCAATTTGTCACCATTTCTTTTTTCTCTTTTCTCAATGTAGTGCAAACGCACAAAGAGGGAGCTTCCCGGTTTGGGAAACTCCCTCTTTCTTATTCTTTATAGCGCAGGCGGTAAACATCGCAGCCGCCCGCGCGGCCCTCATACGAAAAGCAGTGCCTGCGCGCGATCTGCGCGCTCGCCGTCTGTTCGGGGGCGCATTCGATCACCGCATCCTTTCCCTCCAGCCGCGCAAGCGCGGCCAAAAGGTCCGTCATTTCGTCCGCATAGCCCTTGTGCCAAAAGGCAGGCTTGAGCACCCAGCCAAGCTCGCAGCTGCGCTCATCGTAGCCGTGGTAGATGGCATAGCCGAGAAATTCCCCCTCGGAGCTTTCCGCAGCGTAAACGAGCGGCGGCTCGGAAAGTCCCGCCTGCTCCAAAAAATCTTCCGTCTGTGTCCGGCTGAACGGCGGCTCCAGCCAGCGCATCACCTCAGCGTCCGAAAGCAGGGCATACAATTCCTCCAGATCGTCGCGGCACATCGTCCGCAGGCGGAGGCGCGCGTTTTCCGTCAGGATCATTCTCTCTTATGCCGCTTGCCGCGGAAGGTCATCTCTGGATTTTTCACACTGACGACCGTATCCGGCTCGACCGACGAGGTCAAAAATGCGTTACCGCCGATGACGACATTGTCGCCGATCTCCGTTGCGCCGCCGAGCAGCGTGGAGTTTGCGTAGATGACAACATTATCGCCGACCTTCGGGTGACGACGGACATTGGGATTGGTCGCCATACCCGCAGGAGAAAGCGCGCCGAGCGTTGCGCCCTGATAGAGCTTGACATTGTTGCCGATGATCGTCGTCTCGCCGACGACGATGCCCGTGCCGTGGTCGATGAAGAAGTATTCTCCGATCTTCGCACCGGGGTTGATGTCGATACCGGTCTTTGAGTGGGCATATTCCGACATCATGCGCGGGATCATCGCAACTTTATTTTCATACAGCTCGTGCGCGATGCGGTAAACGAAGATAGCAAACATGCCGGGGTAGGAGAGCAGTACCTCTTCCTTGCTGTAGGCCGCGGGGTCGCCTTCAAAGTTCGCGGACAGATCCTTGAGCAGCAGCTCCTGAATGGCAGGCATGCGCGCAATGAGCGCCGTGCTGATCTCATAGGCAAGGTCGTCGTTTTCCTCGCATTCCGGCATCGTCAGCGCGATCTGGTGAAAGAGCTTTTCGTGAATGTGTTCCATCAAAAGCGCACTGTACTGCTCGGGCGGCAGCTTGAGCAGGTCTCCGTCGCCGTAGTAGACCGGAAAAATGAGCTTTTGACAGTCGCGGAGGATCTCGATGACCGCGCTGCGGCTGGGCATGCGCAGCGCGTCGCCGTACATGGGGATCTGAGAGCTTTTGTAGTTTGCCGCCATGCGGTCAGCTGCCGCGTGAATGGCGTCGTTTTTTCTTGCTTTGTCCATAAGAAATCCTCCTGATCCATCAGAATCGCAAATAAGGGAATTAGAAAATTATTATAGTAGCATTCTCTGTCAAAATCAAGCATTTCCTCTGCAAGGCGCAGGAAACAACGAAAGGCGATGACTGTGGGTCATCGCCTTTCGTGCTTTTTTACTTGATGAACCAGATATCCATGTCGACGTTGCCCTTGATGCCGTCCACGCTTCCCTTGGAGGAATACTGCCACATGTCAAAATCATAGTAGAACGTCGGCGCGCTCACATCGTAGCGCGCATACCACAGCGGATAATCCATCACCTTACTGAGATCATACTTGACGTAGCCCGCGTAATCGGTGATGTAGATCATTGCATCGTAGCCCGCGTCCTCGATGATCTCGCAGAAGGCCTTCGCCGCAGCGCAGAGCACACCGGTCTCAATGCCGTAGGTGCGCGCCTCGCTCTTACCGATGACCTCCCAGTCGAACACGACAGGGCCGGTAATATTGTGTCCACGGAGCTTATCGAGCACAAAGTATGCCTCCTCTTCCGCCTCCGCTACGCTGATGGCCTGAGAGAAGAAGTAAGCGCCCACCTGAAGTCCCGCGCGGCTTGCGCCGTCGGCGTACTCATCAAATTTCGTATCTTCGTAGATCGCACCCGCGGTGTAGCCGCGGCCACCCACGCGGGCGATGACAAAGTCGACCTCCGTGCGCGCTACGCTTTCCCAGTCCACATCGCCCTGATACTGCGACACGTCGATACCCACGCGTGTGCGCACGCTGGGATCATTGTAGGTCATGATGCTGCCGTTCTTAACGAATGCGGACTGATTGTAGGCATTCGTCGGCACACCCTCGAGCACATCAAGCGTATAGTCCTTATAATGGATCTTCTGCTTCTGGTCGAGCGAGCTGAGCTGATAGATGCGGTAAACGATCGTTGCCACCTCCGCGCGCGTGATGCTGCTGTTCGGATAGAAGTACGACAGGTCGCCGACCTTCGTGCCGATGAACACGCCTGCTTCGTAAAGCGCCGTCACGTAACCGTCGTTCACATCGGCAAAGGGCGTTGCCGCATTGGACGCGCCATAGCCCAGCGCCTTGGCCGCAAAGCGCGCTACATCCAAGCGACTGATGCCGCGATCGAGCTGGGCATCACTGTAAGCCTGCGCGGCAAAGCCCATAGAGTAGGCATACAGCGCATAACCGCTCGCCCAGTGCTCCGTGACGGGAGACTGCACCTTGTGTCCCGTTGCCAGCAGCAGAAGCTTGAGCATCTCGCCCGTGCTCGTGGCACGGTTGGGGGCAAAGGTGCCGTCGTCGTTGCCGCCGACGATCCCCTGCTGACTCAGCTCCATCACATAGTTATAAAACCAGTCGGATCGGTTGACATCGCTATAAGTTCTGCCGGTATAGCTGGTGGCCGTCCACTGCGCCGTCGCCACTACGCTGCCGCGCACGGTACTGCTTTCCGTAATGGTTCTGCCGTCCTTGGTCATAAGGCCAGCAAAGCTGTAACCGAGCTTTTCCATCTTGGGGAACGACTCATAGGATTCACCGATCTCATAAACAGCAAAATCCGTCTCGTAGGATACACCGCTTTCCTTGTTGATGATAAGGTAGGCAAACTCATCCTCTGCCGCACGGGGATCGTCATCAAGGAAAATGGCAGCCTCCTGCAGTCGGCGATCGGCAAGGCCTGCCTGCGCCTGCCCGCCGGAGTGGCACCATTCGCCGAACGCCTGCGCCACCTCAAGGCGCGTGGCGTCAATCTCGCCGCGGGCGATCTTAACGAGAGCGCTCGTTCCGCTCATCCAGCCGGTACCGAAGTTGTAGCTGAAGCAGATGAGCGCATCGAACTGCCCCTGCGTAGGGCTGACGTCGTAGCGGTCAAAAAAGTCGTTGAGCTTTTCCTCGTAGCGCTCGACCTTGCTCATCAGCAGGAGTTCTGCCTCTTCGCGCGTAACGCCATCCGGGAAATCCTCCTCGCCGCACTCCGTACCGTAGCCGATGTACCACTTGCCGCCGGCGGAATACTTCTCCGCGCGGAAGCCCTCTTCCTCTTCGATCTGCTCAATGGCCATATCCCCTGCGCGCATCAGGCGGCCGCTCGCCATTGCTGCGGGCACGCACAGCTGCATGGCAAGGCACAGCGCCAAAAGCACGGCCAGAGGCTTTCTGTTTCGTGTGATCTGCTTCATCGTATTCTCTCCTTTGCCGGAATCGGGCGAAACTGCCCACTGTCTGTCGAATCTGCTGCTATCATAGCATAGGTTTACATAAGAATCAACCAAAACGGTGCAAAAAATGCTGCCCAAGCAAGTGCCGGGCAGCATTTTTTACATCAGCGCGTCAAACAGCGCCTCCATATTGTCATCAGAATACTCGACCTCCGCGCTGTACAGCCTGCACAGCGCGATCTGATCTTCCACGGTAAAGTCGCCATGCAGCAAAAAGTGCAGCGCACCGAGCGCAAAAAGCAGCCTCACCGATGCCACGGCAAACGCAGCCTTGCTGCTCACATCCCCGTCGTCCAAGGCCTCCGGCACGTGGCGGTAGATAAAATAAACAAGAAGCTGCTCATATTCCGTCTCACGTGTTTTCATGTGCGCGGCAAACTCATCAAGCGGTAGTGCGTCCGCATGCGTGCGCAGCGACGCGAGCAGCTCCGTCCAACTCTCGTCCATTCGCTCGAGGGAAAGGTAGCAGTCCGCCCACTGCACAAACGAAATATCCGGCATGTGCGCGCCGCAGAGCGACAAGATCCGTTCCATTCGCCGCTTTAATGGCTCTCTCCGATCCTGCGCAGCATCAAAAAGCTTCTCTCGCAGCACGAGCAGCGCCGTCTCCTCTTCATCGAGCGTCCCCTCGCCGGTCACGACGAGCGCTGTTTTCTCCTTCTTTGTCAGGATGAGACGCGCAGCCGCTTCACAGCAAAGCCCCACGCCGATCTCCGTGCGCTCTGAAAAAAAGCTGCGGTAGCGCGGGTGGTCGGTGCAGATTTGGCAGAGCATCTCCTCCCCGCCGTAAAGGATCAGGTCACAGAGGTTTTTTTCGTTCAAAAACGGGCAACGCTCGCCCTCGCCGAGGATAAAGTGCGGTGCATCGCCGTCCTCTGCAATATTCCTGCGCAGGCGTTCGCCCATCTCGCCGCCGACAGTGCGGTAAGCAGCGAGGGCGTCCTCGTCCACGTCAATCTCCCACCCGATGCAGCAGTTGTGGCGGCAGCGGTCGGCGATGCAGTGAAAGCGCTCATAATAATCAGGACAAACGTTCTGCACGGCGGAGTCCTCCCGGTTCTGGTGTCGCGCGACGCATGGATCGCGTGCCGCTTTATTATAAGTCGGATAGGCACACATTGCAACGAATTTTCTCCTTGCCGCAGGCAGAAAGATATGTTATAGTGATTTTATTATGCGGGCATGATGGAATTGGCAGACATGCGAGATTTAGGTTCTCGTGCCGCAAGGCGTTGGGGTTCAAGTCCCCATGCCCGCACCATATCGAGTGGTCATAAGAAGCGTCACTTATGACCACTCGATTTTTTATCTTGGCACAGTTTTACACGAGGAGCAGGCAGGTATCTGTTTCTTTTTCTATTCGCTTATCCTCTGCCTGCAAAATAATTTCACAGGTAAGGGCATGGACAGTTTACACTTGTAAAGAAAACCGATATACTTGTATCTAAGCCAAAATAGTTTTTGATAAAAAACTCTGTGAAAGCGCATTGGAGGACGATGCCATGCCAAAACCGAAGTGGAATCTGAACACCATTTACATCTCCGAGCGACTTCAGGAAAGTCTGCGGCCCATCTCCCGATGCGCCATGACCACCGTGGTCGCGCCCATGGGCTACGGAAAGACCACGGCGGTGAACTGGTATCTCGCTGAGCGCGCCAAGGCGGAGACATTGCGCATCATCCGCGTCAGCGTATATTCCGATAACCTTGCGATCTTCTGGAAAAGCGTACAGGAGGCGTTCGCCCGCGCAGGCTTCCCCTTCCTGCGGGACTATCCCTGCCCCACGGACGCCGCAGGCGGTGGGCTGCTGGTGGACGATCTCTGCCACGCGCTGGCAGATGATACGCCCTGCTATCTCTTCATCGACGATTTCCACCTGCTCACAGACAAGCGCGCCTCGCTGTTTCTCTGTATGCTCGCAAACAGGCTTCCTTCAAACGTGCATCTGATCGTTGCAAGCCGCGACCGCTTTCTGCCCGCGGCGGAGGTGGTGCGGCTGGGGGCAAGAGTCTATCAGATCGGCACGGAGCAGCTGCGCCTCAACCACACGGAGCTTGCCGTCTATGCCCACCGCTGCGGCACGGAGCTTTCCGACGCGCAGGTGGAGAGCCTTCTCTATTCGAGCGAGGGCTGGTTTTCCGCCGTGTATCTGAGTCTGCGTACGCTCTCCGAGCGCGGCGTGCTGCCCAGCCGTCATTCGGACATCTACTCCACCTTTACCGCCGCCATGATCGACCCACTGCCGCAAAAACAGCGGGAGTTTCTGGCGGTCATGGGGCTTGCCGATGAATTTAGCGCCGAAATGGCGCAGCATATCACGGGTGATGCGGACGCGGGGCAGATTCTCTCCCTGCTGACCGAGCAGAACGCCTTTGTTGCGCGTCTGCCGGACGGCGTGACCTATCGCTTCCACCACATGATGAAGGAGTGCGCCGAGCGCAGCTTTCTTGCGATGTCGGCGGAAACGCAGCAGCTCTATTGGGAGCGCTTCGGGCTGTGGTATGAGCAGCACCGGCAGTATCTCCATGCCATCGCCGCCTACCGGAAGAGTGAAAATTACGACGCGCTGCTGCGCGTCATCCGCAGCGATGCGGGCATTTTGCTCGCCGCGCTCAAGCCGGAGGACGTACTGGAAGCGCTGGACAAATGCCCCGCCGAAACGCTCAAGGCCCACCCCTTCGCCATTCTGGTGCTGATGCGCCGCATGTTCACATGGCGGCAGATTCCGAAAATGATGGAGCTGAAGACCCTGCTGCTGACGGCCATCGAGGAGCATCCGGAGCTGTCCGAAGAAGAGCGCGGCAACCTGCTGGGAGAGTGCGACCTCATTCTGAGCTTTCTCTGCTATAACGACATCAGTGCCATGAGCCGTCTGCACCGCAGCGCCAGCGCGCAGATGTCCCGCCCCGCCATCAGCATTCAGTCGAGCGGCGGCTGGACCTTCGGCTCGCCATCTGTCCTGATGATGTTCCACCGCGCACCGGGATCGCTCAAAAGCGAACTTTTTGAGATGGACGAGTGCATGCCCCACTACTACAAGGTCACCAACCATCACGGGCAGGGCGCGGAGACCATCATGCGCGCCGAGGCGTTGTTCTGTCAGGGGCGCTTCACCGATGCACATATCGAGTTGGAACGTGCCTACACGCAGGTGAAGGACAATGGGCAGATCAACATGGCGCTCTGCTGCGATTTTCTGTCGCGGCGGCTCTCGCTTTATACCGATGTAGAGCAGCGCTATACCTTTGCGGAGCGATACGCGGAGCTTCTGCGCTATCACGACGCCTCGTGGATCAACCTCTGGAGTGCTACCAGCGCCTACTACCATGCCCTGCGCGGCGAAACGGACAAAATCCCGGAGATTTTCTCGCAGCACCGCCTCTCCGATATCAACATGCTCGCACCGGGAAAACCCATGATGGAAATGATCGAAAATCAGGTCTATCTTGCTGAGGGTGCCTATGCCAAAGTGGCGGGTCGCAGCTCCGAACTGCTGTCTGTGTGCGAGGCAATGCACTACGCATTAGTAGCAATACATAGCCGCATCCAGACAGCGGCGGCCTATGCGCAATTGGGAAAAATTGAGGAAGCCCATGCGTGGCTGAAAAACGCGCTTTCCGACGCTGCGCCGGACGGTTTCGTGATGCCGTTCGTGGAAAACTATGCACATTTGAAGCCCCTGCTGGCGCGAGAGATCAAAACAGAGCTGGTCGAAAAAATCGCCAAACTTGGTGAGGCGGCAGGGGCGCGAAACGCGGCAAGCGTCCGCCCGGCTGCCTTCGATGTACTGACACCGCGGGAGTTTGAGATCGTAGAGCTGATAGCGCAGCGGCTGAGCAACCGCGAGATCGCGGAAAAGCTCTATCTCTCCGAGGGCAGCGTCAAGCAGTATGTCAATCAGATCTATTCAAAACTTCATATTGAGGGCGACACCCGCACCAAGCGAAAGGCGCTTGCCGGGCTGTTCGGGCAAAAGACCTAACCTTTGGTTAATGGTTCTCCCACAAGATCCACCGTACAATGTCTGTACGGTGGATCTTTATTTTCACAGAAAGGAGGGCGCGCACTTGAATCGAAAGTATCTCACAGCCGTCACACCGCTGCCCGATCATGTGCTGCAAGTTGATTTTGTGTCCGGAAGCCGGCTCCTGCTGGATATGAAGCCCTATCTCGATAAGATCCGGTTTCGCCCGCTTGCAGATGCACGGGTGTGGAACAGCGCCGTGACCAACGGCATCTTTGTCCGCTTCGGTGATGTGGAGCTGAGCCACGATGAAATCTTGTCCATGGCGGAACAGGAGCATTGAAGCAGTTCATTTGAAAAAGGAGAAGAAAATGATGAAACACTTAAATAAATATATGTATCTTGCTTTGGCGCTGGTGCTGTGCCTGAGCCTTGCCGCCTGCGGCGAGAGCAACGAGGACTATGGTGATGACGGCAGCGACTACAATTTATACGGCGTTCCCGATTCCTTCGAGGGGCTGGTAAAAGACTCCGAGCAGATGTCGAACCTCTACCTCTACGGCGGTGCGTGGAAGGGTGAGGACGGCGGCACGCTGATCTCCGCCACCAACGACGATGGCGACGAGGTTCGCTTTGCGCTGTACGACTCGGACGAAGAGGTGACCGCCAGCGGCTTCATCCAGTTCGTGCCGGACTATGACTACGACTATTTCTACAATGAGCACGACGGCATGGCCTACCGCAGCTGGTTCGACGAGGTCGGCTCGCTGCATGTGGCCGAGCTTGGCACCTTCACGCAGATGACCGGCGACGCGCCGGGCGAGAACATCGGCGACATCGATTTTGAGACGATGGCGGGCACATGGTATCTGGACGCCGAGTGGGACGCACGCAGCATCCTTGTGTTTGACGAAATCGGCGGCTGGGAGCTGCTGGAGCGGCCCGGCGGCGACGGCGACCCCACCACGGAGGACAGCGGCACCGTCGAGTTGGCCCCCGAGGACTCCGAGGAGATGTATCTCGCGGTTTCCGAGCTGTATGACGAGGTGGCCTATGAATTCACCCTTCTCGACCATGACACGCTGCGCTGGGGTGACTTTGAATTCTATCAGAAAATGGCGTAACGCGCGGAAAATAAGGAGGACGATCACATGAAAAAGAAATTATCCTACGCTCTCGCGGGGCTGATGCTGCTCTGCCTGCTGTGCACGGCCTGCGGCGGAGATCCCTCCTTGCAGGACGACCCCAACGATGGACTGGGCGGCGGGGTCAGCGAGGATACCGTGAACGACTTCAGCGATTTTGAGGGCATCTGGCTGGGAGAAGCGAACAACGACTACGACTACATGGAGTTTGATTCAGACGGCAACTGGACGCTGTATCTCAGCGGCGAAGCGGTGGACGGAGGCTATCTCCGCTATGAGCCGGAGTGGGAGGCCATCTACGCTTACAGCGATCTCGACGACTCCGGCAGCCGCATCGCCATGGAGGACGGTCAGCTCTACTGCGCCGCCTACGGCTACTTTAATCCCGGCGAAGGAATGGAGTACCTCTGGTATGAGGACGGCGGCCGTCTCACAGAGGACGATGCACCCGATTTTCCGGAGGACGAGGTGTCTGACTGGAGCGGCCGTCTGAACGGCGATGCAAATTCCTATTGGAGCTGGGATTCCGACCTCTGCCAGCGGAACGTTTCAGAATTCAAGGGCATCTGGTACTATGACGGCGACCTATCCGCTGAGACCTATATCGTCATCGACGGCAGAGGCAACTGGAGCTTTTACCAGCGCGCGTCCGGCGCTGAAAGCGCGGAAATGGACTGCGGCACCTTCTCCTATTCGACGGACGAGGCGAGCACCTATTACGCCGATTCCACGATGTACGATGGTGTGTCGTACAAGGTCTTTGAACTGGACGAGGACGTTCTCGTATGGGGCGACGAAGGCTCTTACTACCTGATGGAGTGATAGAAAGGACGGAAGAATGATGAAAATTCGATGGAAGCATATCGTTTCCTCTGCGCTGGCGCTGGCACTCTGCCTGAGCCTTGCCGCCTGCGGCAATTCCGATGATGTGGCGGGAGAGGACTGGCGCACCAGCGGCATGGTGGCCGCAAGCGGCACCATCACCCACGACGGCGAAAGCGTAGACGTGCTGGTCACAGTGAGCGAGAGCAGTGCGGCCTTCTACCGCGACCTTCCCGAGCAAGTGCTCTTTGACAGTGTGTCCTTTCCCATGAACATTCCCGACGCGGAGCAGGCCTTCAACGCCATTTTCCTTGAGGATCTCGACGGCGACGGCGAAAGCGACGTGCTGGTAAGCTTTATCCACGAAAACGGCGATGAAACTGAGCTGGTCTGGATCTGGGACCCGGTCGAGCGCTATGTGTTCCGGGAGGATCTCTCCACGGTTGCCATCAGCGGCGGTGCGGACGACGGCGCGCTCCTTCCGGCAGATGAAATCCAATCCGGCGAACCCTACTTCACGCAAAACGGTCTTGCGATCAACGCCGCCGCGGAGATGGGAACCTTCCTGCTGGAAGACGGCGTTTGCAGCTACTCAGGTCTTGGCGACAGCTACAATACCGGCGACTGCTATTGGGAGATCACAAAAAACGGCGACTACACCCACGACGGCATTCGTGAGCTGCACTTTGATGCCATCTGCTATATTCCGGACAGCTCCATTCCGTATTTCGCCGAGCAGTACATCACCAATACCGACAGCGAGCTGTACGACTTCTACACCGGCATGTGGCTCACCACCGCAACGGCCTACGGCAACAGCCAACGCGGTGACAACTATTATCTCCACACCGTCAGCTGGCAGGGAAACAGCTATCTCATTGAATTCGCCTACTCGACCGATTGGCAGTACAACGTGGGAGACTGGGCGCAGGTCCTGACCAAGAGCTACGCCGTCTATCTTCCCGAGGAGTACGACGGTCTGGTCTTTGCCGCCGAGGCGCAGCCGGGCAGCTACAAGGACAGTGCCAAGCGCATGCAGCTTGACAGCATTTCGCCCGAGGCCGCCCTCATGGATATTGATACCGTGGATCCTTACAGCAGCCTGTATTTCAGTCTCTGCTACTAAAAGGAGAAGCGGCAATGAAAAAGAAGCAAAACGATTTTGAAACGTCCGGCATCGAGCGCATGACGGACGCGGAGCTGTCAAAGAAGCTGGGACACTATCAGAGAACGGAGAGCATCGGCATATTGCTGGGCGTTTTGCTGGTGATCGCCGGGTGTATTTCGATGTTTATACAGCGTGACCCCATTTTGGTCTGCGCTTTGGCGTTCCCCGGTGTGGCACTGTTCCTGTTGGTGGCAAAGCCCGCCCAGAAGAAGAAAAAAGCGCTGATGCAGCAGCAGCTGGGCGGCTTCTTCCGCACGGAGCTGACAAAAGCCTTCGGCCCGGAGCCGGAGCCAGCCACACTGCCCATCGACCGGGCGTACTTGAAGGCGGCAAAGCTGTCGGCGGTCTCCTTTATGGAGTGTACCGTGACAGACTTTCACGAGGGTGAGCACAAGGGGCTGCGGTTCTCCGCGGCCAACGTGGAGCTGCGCCGCACCGTGGAGGAAAAATCCGGCCCCGACAACGACAACTGGATGACCCGAACCGAGACGCTGTTCCGCGGCATCGTGGTCCGCTGCAAGGCCATCTGCTGACCCGGCGCTGGACATCGCCCTGAACGACATGTTCCAGGAGCGGAAGAAGGACGACATCACCGCCCCTGCCGCCTTCCGGAAGCACTTTGCCGCTCATACGGCGGATGGCCGGGAGGCGGACGATCAGGTCACACCGCAGCTTCGCGACCTGGTACAGAAGCTGGAGGCATCTTCCCGCAGTGCCAAGCTGTGCGGCCTTATCCTCCGTGACGGCGATCTGGCGCTGGCCCTGAACACCCGGTATGTGTTTGCAGGCGTTCCGGAGGAGCTGGATCTGCGGGACATCGACGGGATACGAAAATGGTTTACAGCCTCGCTGACCGGTATGGGTAATCTGCTGGATCTGATAACGGAAAGCCCCGCCTTGACCGGCGCAGCAGAATAAGGAGAAGCATATGGAAGAAAAGAACATAACCATGACAGATGAACAGCTGGCGCAGGAGCTGTGCAAAAGCAAGGGCGGCAAGCTCGGCGGCAAACTTCTCTCGCTGCTGGGCGGCGCGGTTGCCATCGCGGGTATCCTTCTGGGCGGCAACATCGTGCTCACCCTGCTGGGCGGCGTGGTGCTCGCGCTGGGGCAGGCGGTGCAGGGGAAATCCAAGGCGCACGCGGACGGGCGGGCCTTCAATGCCATTGCGCCTGAGATCATAGGTGCTTGCTTTGAAAACGTACAGATGAACCCCGCCTCTCCCCTTTTGAACGCAGACGATACCAACATTCCCCTGCCAAGCCACAGCTATTGCAGCGGCAGCGGGTATGTCCGGGGGACCTATCAAAGCCTGACCACGGAGCTTTGCACCGTCAGGCTGACGGAGGTGGACGAATTCCAGCGCGAGGAAAGCGGTCAGTGGGAGAAAAGCGAGCACGAGGTCTACGCCGGGCAGTGGGTGCTCTGCGAACTTGACCGGGAGTTCCCAACATGGCTGACCATCTGGCCGAGGGATACACTGGGCAAGCTGCTTCGCGTCAAAACCATCAAAACAGGAAATGACGACTTTGACAAGCGCTTCAACCTGACAAGCGGCAATGAAGCGGCTGCCCTTCGTATTCTGACCCCCAAACGGATCGAACGCGTCCTGACGCTGGCGGACGCCTCCTTTGGAAAATTCGCCGTAAATCTCAATCCGGACGGGAAGCTCTATCTTGCCGTTCACAGCGGGCATGGCTTTTTTGATAGCGGCAAGGGGCGCGAAGATCCCGCGCGGCTGCGGGCGCGCTTCACCCGTGAGCTGAAGTGGTTTACGGATATGATCGACGCATTCCGCGGCGTGTAAGGGAGGGTGAGCAATATGCCTCTTTGGCTCGCTGTGGTGCTGCTGATTCTGACCGGTGCCGGCCTTGCTCTGTGCCGCAGCTATCTGCGCGGCAACAAAACCGCATACATTCTCTGTACGCTCTTCTGCGTGCTGTTGGCGCTGGCCTGCATCGTTTATATCGGGCTGACTCTTCTCTTTGTCGATGCAGTGCAGAATCAGCCGCCGGCATTGTGATCTTCCGCCGCTCACGCCACGCATCAAAGCAGCACCGTTTTTGGCTGTTAACAGCCGAAAACGGTGCTGCTTTTTGTATTCTTGCAATGCTCTTTTCTAACGTTTCCCCGTTTTGACTTGTTCGTACACAAAAAAAGGAAAAAACATCGTTGAACCCTCGGGACAAATCTGCCATAATAGGTGCAATACGAACATATAAAAAGGCAGCTTTTACTATGAAACATATTTGCATCGGCATCCTTGCCCACGTCGACTCCGGAAAAACGACCCTCTCTGAGGGGCTTTTATATGCTTCCGGCGCGCTGCGGAAGCTCGGGCGCGTGGACCATGGCGACGCTTTTCTCGATACCGATGCGCTTGAGCGCGAGCGCGGCATCACGATCTTTGCAAAGCAGGCCATGCTCACCGTGGGCGAGCGCGAGTTCACGCTGCTCGATACACCGGGACACGTTGACTTTTCCGCCGAGATGGAGCGCACGCTGTCGGTGCTTGACTACGCGGTGCTCGTCATCAGCGGCAGCGACGGCGTGCAGAGCCATACGCGCACCCTCTGGCGCCTGCTGGCGCGCTACGAGGTGCCGACGTTTCTCTTCATCAACAAGATGGATCTTGCGGGAACAGACAAAAGCGCCCTGATGGAACGGCTCACGCAAACGCTGAGCGCGGAATGCGTCGATTTTTCCGCGCCGCCGCAGGAGCGTGACGAAGCGCTTGCCCTGTGTGATGAAGCGGCGCTTGAATCGCTTTTGGAGCGCGGCTCGATCGACGATTCCCTGATCTCCGAAATGATCAAAAGCCGCAAGGTTTTCCCCTGCTTTTTCGGCTCGGCGCTCAAGATGGACGGTGTGGAGGATTTTCTCTCCGCGCTTGCGCGTTTCACGGTCGCGCCGGAATATCCCAGCGAATTTGGCGCGAAGGTCTTTAAGATCTCGCGCGACGCGCAGGGCGGAAGGCTCACGTGGCTCAAGGTCACAGGCGGAGCGCTGCGCGTGAAAGCACCGCTTTCGTATCGCGCGCAGAATCAGGACTATCAGGAGAAAGCCGATCAGCTGCGCCTCTATTCGGGCATCAAGTTCCGCACGCTCGAGAAAGCGGGCGCTGGCAGTGTCGTCGCTGTCACGGGTCTCAGCCACAGCTATGTCGGACTCGGTCTCGGCACAGAGGCTGAGGCGTCCGCGCCGCTTTTGCAGCCGGTTTTGACCTATCAGCTTGTCCTGCCGGACGGCGCAGACGCGCACAGCGCGCTCACGAAACTGCGAGAACTGGAGGAAGAGGACCCAATGCTGCGCATCGTCTGGGACGAGCGCTACGGCCAGATCCACGTACAGCTCATGGGCAAGATCCAGCTTGAGATCCTGCGCCGCCGTATTCTCGACCGCTTCGGCCTCGCCGTGACCTCTGGCGAGGGCAGCATCGTTTACCGCGAGACCATCGCATCTCCGGTGCTCGGCATGGGACACTTCGAGCCTCTGCGCCACTATGCAGAGGTGCAGCTTCTTATCGAGCCGCTTCCGCGCGGGACGGGTATCCAGCTTGCGTCAAACCTTGCAACAGATGCGCTCGATCTCAACTGGCAGAGGCTCATCTTTACGCATCTTTTGGAGCGAGAGCACGCTGGCGTGCTGACCGGCTCGGCGCTGACAGATGTGCGCTTCACGCTCGTCGCAGGCCGGGCGCACTTAAAGCACACCGAGGGCGGCGATTTTCGTCAGGCAACCTATCGCGCCGTGCGGCAGGGGCTCATGCAGGCGGAAAGCCTGCTTCTTGAACCTTACTATGACTTCCGCCTTGAAGTTCCCGCCGAGTGTGTCGGCCGCGCGATGACCGACCTCCAGAACATGGGCGGAACGGTCGATCCCCCGCAAAGCGTGGGGGAAAACACCGTACTCACGGGTTATGCGCCGGTGCGCACGCTGCGCGACTATTTCACCGACGTTGCGGCCTATACCCGCGGCCGCGGACAGCTCTCCTGCGCCGTGCGCGGGTATGAGGCCTGCCAAAATCAGGACGAGATCGTCGCGTCCCTTGGCTACGACGCCGAGCGCGACACGGATAATCCCGCGTCCTCCGTCTTCTGCGACCACGGCGGCAGCATCACGGTCCCGTGGAATGAAGTTCCCGCGCATGTCCACTGCGACAGCGGCATTCACTTTGACAAAGAGGAAACCGAGGAGAAATCCGCTCCCCCGCCGCGCCGCGGCGTTGGCGCAGGCAGCGCGTATGCAGCGGACAAGGAGTTGCAGGAGATCTTCGAGCGCACCTACGGCAAGGTAGAGCGCCGCGCGTTCGAGCCTGCGAAAAAGCCCGCGCGCACCTCGCTTGCCGACCACTACGACGTGACGATCCACTCCGAGGACACGGAATATCTGCTCGTTGACGGCTACAACATTATTTTTGCCTGGGACGAGCTGCAGCGCCTCGCCGCGCAGGACATTGCCGCTGCGCGCGGTGCGCTCATCGACATTCTTGCAAACTATCAGGGCTTTCGCAAATGCCGCGTCATCGTGGTGTTCGATGCCTACAAGGTCAAGGGCAATCCCGGCAGCGTGCAGACGGTACACGGCATCAAAGTCGTTTACACCAAGGAAGCAGAGACCGCCGACACCTACATCGAACGTGCGACCTACGAGCTGCGCCGCGAGCGGCGCGTGCGCGTGGCAACATCGGACGGCCCCGAGCAGGTCATCATCCTCGGCCACGGGGCGCTGCGCGTCTCCGCCCGCGCGTTTCATGCCGAGGTCGAGGCCGCTGAGGGACAGATCAGCGCCGTACTGCAAAGCCTTGTAAACCGCCCGAGAAGCGAGCGAACAGTGAGAAACAACGCAACGATCAAGCAATAAACTTTGACAAAAAGCGGTGGTTAAAGCCACCGCTTTTTTTACAATTTCCGTGCAACTTTTCTCTTGCAATTCATTTTTAATTGTTGTACTCTTATCACTATTAACAATCAATGATAGTCAATAACTGTTTACTATCAAAAATATTTCCACGAAAGGAGAAAGCAACCATGCAGACCAATGAAATCCAGGAGCTGCTGCTCGACACGATCCCCGCATGGCACTACTGGTTCGCCCGCCCGTTCAAGCGCATGCTCAACGACGGCGTGAGCCTCGATATGTACTACTGCATTCAATCGATGCGCCGCAGCGGCCACACGATGACGATGACAGAGCTTGCAAACTTCGCCCGCATGCCCAAGCAGCAGATGAGCAAGCTCGTTGACCGGCTTGTAGACGGCGGCTTTGCCGAGCGGCTGAGCGACCCGGACGACCGCCGGGTTATCCGTCTGCGCGCCACGGCGAAGGCGGACGAATACATCGCCGCCTTCTTTGAAAAGGACGCGGCGGAGTACCGCGAATTCTTCGAGCAGCTCGATAAGGAGGAACTTGATCCGTTCTGTGAGGCGCTGCGCACCATTCACGATACGTTTGACGAGCAGCGCAAGCGCATGATCGCGCAAGGGAAAATGCCCGAATGTCCCCCGCCGCGCAAGAGAGGAGGCAAATGCCAATGAAAATGATCCGCCGCTTCATGGGCTGTATCCGCGAATACAAAAAGCCTACCGTCCTGACGCTTCTGTGCATGGTCGGCGAGGTCGCGATTGAGGTGCTGATCCCGTTTTTCACAGCCAATCTCGTCAATGAGATCAAAAACGGCGCAGCGCTCGGCGGCGTTGTCCGCGTGGGTCTTGTGCTCATTCTGATGTCCCTTGTGTCGCTTGGCTGCGGTGCGCTCGGCGGCCTGTTCGGCTCGCGCGCGAGCGCCGGGTTTGCCAAAAACGTCCGTCACGACGTCTTCACCCGCGTGCAGGGCTTCGCCTTTGAAAATATCGACAAGTTTTCCTCCGCTTCGCTCGTCACGCGCATGACCACCGACGTGAGCAACGTGCAGATGGCGTTCATGATGTGCATCCGCATCGCCGTGCGCGCCCCGCTGATGTTCCTCTTTGCCGTCATCATGGCCTATATCATGGGCGGTGCGCTCGCAACGACCTTTCTTATCATCATTCCCGTGCTGGTGATCGGCCTTCTTCTCATCGCACGCAAGGCCATGCCCGCCTTCCGCGCGGTGTTCCGCAAGTACGACCGTCTCAACGAATCCGTGGAGGAAAACGTCCGCGCGATGCGCGTGGTCAAAGGCTTTGCCCGTGAACAGTATGAAAAGGAGAAGTTCGCCGCTGCCTCGCACGACATTGCCAAGGACTTCACCTTCGCCGAGCGTGTGGTCGCGCTCAACGGTCCGCTGATGCAGTTCTGCGTCTACTTCAACATGGTCTTTGTGCTCTTTATCGGTTCGAATCTCATTATCACGGGCGGCGGCACGACCATCGACGTCGGTCAGCTCTCCGCCATGCTGACCTACGGCATGCAGATTCTGATGTCGCTGATGATGATCTCGATGATCTATGTGATGCTCACGATGTCCTACGAATCCTTCCTCCGCATCTGCGAGGTGCTTGAGGAAGAGCCTGCCTTCGCCGCCCCTTCCTCCCCCGCCACAGACGTGAAGGACGGTTCAATCGACTTTGAAAACGTCAGCTTCAAGTATTCCGCACAGGCAAAGAAATTTGCCTTGCAGGGCATCAATCTGCACATCGCCTCGGGCATGACCGTCGGCATTCTCGGCGGCACGGGCTCGAGCAAATCAACGCTCGTACAGCTCATTCCCCGCCTTTATGACGCAACCGAAGGCAGCGTGAAGGTCGGCGGCGTGGATGTTCGCAATTACGACCTTGACGCGCTGCGCGGCGCGGTCAGCGTGGTGCTGCAAAAGAACGTTCTCTTCTCCGGCACGATCAAGGATAACCTTCGCTGGGGCAACGAGCACGCAAGCGACGAGGAAATGGTCGAGGCCTGCCGTCTTGCACAGGCAGATGAGTTCGTCCGCTCCTTCCCCGACGGGTACGACACCTACATCGAGCAGGGCGGTACGAATGTCTCCGGCGGCCAGAAGCAGCGCCTGTGCATTGCCCGCGCGCTTCTCAAAAAGCCGAAAATTCTGATTCTCGACGACTCGACCAGTGCGGTCGACACGCGCACCGACGCGCTGATCCGCGAGGGCTTCCGCACCTACATTCCCGAGACGACGAAGATCATCATTGCCCAGCGCGTCGCGTCCGTGCAGGACGCCGATCTCATTCTCGTGATGAATAACGGCCGCATCGCGGACATGGGCACGCACGAGCAGCTTCTTATCTCGAGCGCGATTTACCGCGAGGTCTACGAATCCCAGACGAACGGAGGTGACAGCAATGAGGCATAATTCCAGAGCGTCTGGCCGCCCCAACGACGGCGCCGCTAATCTTACCATGCTGAAGCGCACGGTGAAAAAGCTTTTCTCCTACTATCCCGTGCTCGCCCCCGTCACATTCGCCTGCATTCTGTTCTCAGCGATCGTTTCATCGATTCCGTCCCTTTTCGTGCAGAACGTTATTCAGATCATTCAGAAGTGGTACGTTTCGCGCGACTGGGCATCTGCCAAGGCAGAGCTCGTCCCCATTCTGTCGCTGCTCATTTCGCTCTATGTGCTCTCGATCATTGCGATCCTCGTCTACAAGCAGCTCATGGCCTATATGACACAGGGCTTTCTTGATAAGCTCCGTCAGGAGATGTTCGGCGGCATGCAGGATCTTCCCATTCGCTACTTTGACACGCATCAGCACGGCGATATCATGAGCTTTTACACCAACGATATCGACACGCTGCGCCAGCTTGTCTCCGAGGCCATTCCCGCCTTTCTCCAGTCGGGCGCGATCGTGCTGGCAGTATTTGCCATCATGCTCTACTTCAGCCTCTGGCTGACGCTCGTGCTGATCCTCGGCATCGTTCTGATGATTTCTGTCACCAAGCGCGTCGGCGGCGGCAGCGCCAAGTTCTTCCTGCGCCAGCAGCAGGCCGTCGCCAAAACCGAGGGCTATATTCAGGAGACGATGACCGGCCAGAAGGTCGTCAAGGTCTTCTGCCACGAGCAGCGCTCCATTGAGGAGTTCGACAAGATCAACGACGCCCTCTTTGAAGACAGCTACCGCGCCCACGCCTATGCCAGCGTGCTCGGCCCCATCATCGGCAACATCGGCAACTTCCTCTATGTGGCTCTGGCGCTCGTGGGCGGCGTGCTGCTGCTTATCGGCGTTCCGAACCTGAGCCTTTCCGGCAAGGCGCTGGATATCTC
>DPGF01000037.1:0-4784 GCA_003522105.1 Oscillibacter sp. | reverse complement strand
TTCTCCCTCATCGATGAAAAGGCTGAGACAGACGACGGCTTCGTCACGCTCGTCGACGCGAACATCGCCCCCGACGGCACGATCACCGAGAGCGACCATCACACCGGCCACTGGGCGTGGAAGAACCCGAACGACAACGGTAAGGCCTCTTACCGCGAGCTGCGCGGCGACGTGCGCCTCATCGACGTGGACTTCGGCTACGAGCCGAACAAAGAGGTTCTGCACGACGTCTCCGTCTACGCAGAGCCAGGGCAGAAGGTCGCCTTCGTCGGCGCGACGGGCGCAGGCAAAACGACCATCACCAACCTCATCAACCGCTTTTACGACATTTCCGACGGTCAGATCCTCTACGACGGCATCGACGTCAGCAAGATCAAAAAGGCAGACCTGCGCCGCTCGCTCGGCATCGTTTTGCAGGACGTGAATCTCTTCACCGGCACGGTGATGGACAACATTCGTTACGGCAAGCTCAGCGCGACGGACGAAGAGTGCATCGCCGCGGCAAAGCTTGCCGGCGCGGACGATTTCATTACGCGCCTTCCGCAGGGTTACGCAACCGAGCTTTCCAACAACGGCGCGAACCTCTCGCAGGGTCAGCGCCAGCTCATCTCCATCGCCCGCGCGGCGGTGGCAGACCCCCCGGTGATGATCCTCGACGAGGCAACGTCCTCCATCGACACGCGTACCGAGGCCATCGTCCAGCGCGGCATGGATAAGCTGATGGAAGGCCGCACGGTGTTCGTCATCGCCCACCGCCTCTCCACCGTCAAGAACTCTGACGTCATCATGGTGCTCGACCACGGCCGCATCATTGAGCGTGGCAGCCACGAAAAACTGATCGCGGAAAAGGGCACATACTACCAGCTCTATACCGGCGCATTCGAATTGGAATAAATGAGAAAAGAGGCACGGCCGGTGGCCGCGCCTCTTTTTTGCGCAGTCGAATATTGTCCAAGTTCTCCCGCTATATTGTGTTGAACGCAATTTTTTAAGGGAGGAATTCTATGTCTCGTTCGTTTTTCCGCACCTACGGATTTCTCGGCGCGATGCTGCTCTCGATCGGGCTCGGGTGCGTGCTGGGCGCGCTGTGGCCGCAGGCGGCCTGTCTCGCGCCGCTCGGCACCATCTTCATCAACCTCATGTTCTGCGTCGTCGTGCCGCTCGTTTTCTGCTCGCTTGCAGGCTCCATCGCCTGCATGAAAAGTCCCAGGCGCGCGGGAAAGATCATGGGTGCAACGCTTCTCGTCTTTGTCGTCACAGGGCTGATTGCCTCGGTCATCATGGTCATTCTCATGCGTCTCTATCCCCCGGTGCTCAAGCCGTGGACGGACGCAGCGGCGGGCGCTGTTGACGAACAGGCGGGCATCGCGGAACTGCTCGTCAATTTCTTCACGGTCGAGGATTTTGCCGCGCTTTTGTCCCGCCGCGCAATGCTGCCGCTCATCGTCTTTTCCATTCTCACCGGCTTCGCCGTCAACCTGAGCGGCGGGGCGGAGTGCCTGACGGCAAAGTTCTTGCAGGATATGACGAACTGCCTTTTGAAGCTTGTCTCCCTCATCTCCTACTATGCCCCCGTCGCGTTTTTTGGTTTCTTCGCCTCCCTCGTTGCGACCTATGGCGCGCAGATCACCGCTTCCTACGGCCGCGCGCTGCTCATCTATTACCCGCTCTGCCTCGCCTACGCGCTCATCGCCTTCCCGCTCTACGCGCGCATCGGCGGTGGAAGGGCGGGCGTTGCCGTCATGCGGCGCCACATTCTTCGACCTGCCGTCACGGCGCTCGGCACCTGCTCTTCCGTTGCAAGCATTCCGACCAACTTACAGGCCGCGGAGGACAGCGGCGTACCGCGCGACATTTCCGATCTTGTTCTCCCCCTCGGCGCAACGATGCACATGGACGGCTCGTGCTTCAGCTGCGTGCTGAAGATCGCGTTCCTTTTCGGCGTATTCGGTATTCCGTTTGAGGGCGCGGGATTGACCGCCAAGATCCTGCTCGTCGCCGTATTCAGCTCGGTTGCCATGAGCGGTATTCCCGGCGGCGGCTACATCGGCGAATACATCATCTGCTCGCTCTTCTTCCCCTCCCAAATGGCCATTGCCTACCCCATCGCCGTCACGATCGGCAACCTCGTCGACCCGCCTGCCACAATGATCAACGCCGCGGGCGACTATGTTGTCACATTCCTCGTCGCGCGCTTCACCGAGGGGAAGGACTGGCTCGAACGCGCCCGGCAGGAGAAAAAGTAACATAATTTTTTCGTGCGCTCCCCGCCGCATCGTGCTATAATGTTTCTTGTTATGAAAGAAACGCCCGCCGGGGCGGGCAGAAATGAGGTTTATATCATGGAAACCGGTCTTTCCATTGCACAGATGCAGCGCGGCATGGATGTGGAGGGTTTTTATCTGCTCAAAGCCGCCTTTTCCAAGGTGACGGCAAGCGGCAAGCCGTTTTTGAGCGCAGTGCTCACCGACACGAGCGGCACGATCGAAGCAAAAGTCTGGGATTACAGCGGCCCCATCGGCGAACGCGACACCGGAAAGGTACTCAAGGTACGCGGCAGCGTGTCGGATTACCGCGGCATGCCCCAGCTCACGGTCGACAGACTGCGCCTTGCCGAAGAGAGCGACCCTGTCGATGTTGCGCGCCTTGTGAGCGTTGCGCCCATCGACCGCGAGGCAGGCTATGACGAGGTCAAGGCACTCGTTTCGACCATTGAGGACGCAGACTACCGCGCCGTGTGCGAGCAGATGCTCCACCGCCACGAAGCGGCGTTCCGCACCATTCCCGCCGCCAAGAGCGTACATCACGGCTTTTTGTCCGGTCTTTTGATGCACACGCTCAACATGCTGCGCCTTGCCGATTTTCTTGCCGCGCAGTATGCCGATACCGTGAACCGCAGCCTGCTGCTCACCGGCACGCTGCTGCATGACTTTGCCAAGGAGCAGGAATTCTCCTTCTCCGAGCTTGGCCTTGTGACCGACTACTCGACGAAGGGGCAGCTCTTAGGCCACCTCGTCATGGGCGCGCAGGAGATCGCCGCGCTTTCCGCCGAGCTTGACCTGCCCGAAGAAAAGGCGATGCTGCTGGAGCATCTGATCCTCTCGCACCACGGGCAGCCGGAGTTCGGCGCGGCGGTGCTTCCTCAGTGCGCGGAGGCGGAGCTTCTCTCCCTCATCGACCAGATCGACAGCCGCATGGAGATCTACCGCGAGGTGCTCGCGCCGCTCAAGGCGGGCGAATTCAGCCAGCGCGTTTTTGCGCTCGACAACCGCCGCATCTACAAGCACGAATAAGGAAAAAGCTGAACGGGCAATGCCCGTTCAGCTTTTTCCTTTTCCAATTAAGAGGAATAGCTTATCTTCTTCCCTGTGTTTTTGCGCGCAGATACAGTACCGCCTCGACAACGCCCCCGCCGACGGCGAGCGCCTTATCGGAGACCGTCGTGCAGTATTCCGCCTTGCAGCGCGGGTCAACATCGCCGGACTTCATGCCCTTTTTGACGCGCACGCCGTCGTCCAGCACGCCGCGCAGCACGCCGCCGATGGTGCACTTCATCGGTGTGCCGTCGACAAAACCGATGGTCTCGCCCTCCTCGACCGTGTCGCCGATGCGGTGGACGGCAGTAAAAATGCCGTCGCACGGCGCGCGCAGCACGCGCTCGCCCGCAAAGCCGCCGATGAGTCCGGGAACATTTGTATTCGGGATCGCGCCGCCGGAGTAGATGACACGCCCGAGCGTGTGGCCGCGCATCGTTTCCACAACCGCGTGGCAGTCCTCGCCCGCTGTAAAGCCCGGGCCGACGCCCACAACGATGGGCGCGTCAGTGATCTTCGTGCCAAGGTTGCGCTTGGCAAGGATTGCGTCCACAAGCGCATCGGGCGCAAGCTCCTCGCGACACCGGCACTCAGGGTCAGGCAAAACGGGCAGCACACCCTCGCGCAGCAGCTTCATCGCCTCCGCGGCGTTCTCCGCGCGCACGGCGCGCAGCCCCTCGACCGTCGTTTTCCCGTGGACGATGGCGTCAGAAAAGGCGACTGTGCGGCGAATGGCCGTCGGCTGCTCCAGATCGGTCATCACCACATCGACGCCGCAGCGCCACAATCGCATGGCAGCGCCGCTTGCGATATCTCCTGCGCCGCGAATCAATACAAGCATACATATACCCCCTGATGCAGGCTGCCCGCGATAACCGGGCAGGAAAATTCCTTTGCCATGGTCTGCGCCGCCTCATAATCGGCGGCAGATTCGACCTTATTGATGTAAACGCGGTCGCCATAGTTCTCGGCGTTGACGACGCGCGCGGCGATCTCCGGCGTAACGGTCGTTTCTTCGTCCACGCCCGCAAGCTGCGCGTAACGCGCGCTGCGGTGGGAGACCTCGGAAATGGGTCTGCCGATGCCGTCGATCCCGACGACCGTGACAACGCGCTGCGCGCACGGCGGAATGACCGGCTCATGCGCTTCATGTGCCTTGAGCGGCAGCCCCTTTGCCCCGTCCGCCTCCACAAGCACAAAGTCTGCAAGCCGTGCGAGCGCTTCGATGGAAATCTTCGGCGCGCAGAGCTTGCCGTCTTCCGCCGCTTCGCCGACGCAGACGATGTTTTTCTCCGCAAGTGCGGCGGCAACGGCGCTCTCGTCCGCGCCCTCAAGCACAGGATAGCGCGCTGGGCGGCGAATGTGCGTTGTTGTTGTCAGGATGACCCTGCCCTTTTTCGAAAGCTCTTTTGCGAGCTGTTCCATCAGCGTCGTCTTTCCGCCGCTGCCGATGATGGCCGTTACGCCGCG
>DPGF01000022.1:578-22151 GCA_003522105.1 Oscillibacter sp. | reverse complement strand
CGCCGGACGGCCGCTTGTCAAAACGGCTCATTTGCCGTTTTCTGAGGTCAGGTGGGCGTAGTTCCCCGCTCGATTCCTATTTTCTTGCGAATACACAGAATTTTCTGTTGGCAGTTCCAGTTGCAAACGCTTTTGCGTTATGGTACGATAAGTTCAGCAAACTTGAAATTGATTAGTAACCCCAATTGATTATTTCCCAACTCTTTTTATGATTCCAGGTACTACAACTATCAGATTCCCGCTGGCAGCAACAGCATCAACTTCATCAGTTTCTTCTATAGCCCATACCGGTTGCGAAGCCGAAAGTAAAACCGCGATTGTCATAACCACCGATATCAATTTCTTCACTTGCGTGCTCTCCTTTCTTTTGCCTCTGTTTGGGTTTTCCTTCCTACTTTTTTCTTATTTCATTGATCACCTCCACAATAATGCAAATTATATACCCTAAAACCATTATGCCCACAGGCACTACTACAAAAATTAGGAAAAATTTACCAATATATTCATATATGGCCGCTTCTACTATGCTCCCCATTTTTATCCCATCCTGTCCTTTCCAGAGTAATAAAATGCGACGGGGCCCTAAGCATACACACTTAAGCCTCGTCGCATTTTGCTACTTTCATATTCCGAGGCCAGTACGGTCTCATTTTCATCGCACAGTTATTATATTATATTTCACCATTACTGTCAACGGGCACATAATGTTCAAGTGAAAGTCTGACATATGTTTGCGCAATGATAATGGGAAATACGAAGATTATATACCCTTCATTGGTTATTCTCTTTGTGATACTTCTCAATTTCTTCTGCAAATCTGTTTTCAACATCCTCGTCATAGCGAAGTTCAGTAAGTGTGCAACCTTCAAAATCTTTTGCAAATTTTTTCTCTATGACATCAAATGCTTCCTTGATTGAATTTTCACCATAGAGTGCAGAGTAACCAACAACACGTTTAACATTTGATACATTTCCTCTATTTCCAGTTAATACAAGGACTGTTGCCACACCTGAAATTACTAATACAACACATATCACAATTATGCTTTTCTTCTTCATACAATCACATCCCTTTGTCAAATTCCGATTTGTTGCATAATTATCGCATTTAAATTGTACCATAAAACTTGTGACCAATTCTACCGCAACTTTGGAATATATGAGAAAAGTCCGAACAGTTTTCTGCCCGGACTTCCTCGCTCAATATAAATCAATTCCACTTTGGAGGTCAACGGTATTCGGCTGGACTGCGCTTGACCCAGTTTTGACCCAGAATCCGAAAAAAGCGGGCAGGGCTGGACGGAAACAATGAAAGATCCGCCGAGCGAATGGCGGTAAATAGCACAAATCGGAGCCGAAATGACTCCGATTTGTGCTTGAGACTGCCTCATAACCCGGAGGCCGTAGGTTCGAGTCCTGCCTCCGCAACCAGAAGGAATTCCGAGATCGCAGATCTCGGAATTCTTTTATTTGCGCAAGGAGTTCAGACGAAAAAAGCCGTCCGGTCATTGACCGGACGGCTTTTTGTGATGCGGTTTTCAGGCGGACTTCTTCCCGCGCGCAAAGTGAAGGATGAGACCGATGGCGGCTCCGATGAGCGTCGGGCAGACCCAGCCGAGGCCGAGCTTGGCAAACGGCAGATACGCCGCACCGAACGCCTTGATGGCGTCGCCATTGATGGCGTTGTACAGACCTGCGGGCAGCGCGACGACAAAGTCGTAGATCGCGGCGATGAGCGTGAAGCCCATCGTCCAGCAGTACACCGTGCGGTCGTGGCCGAAGAACTTGCCGAGCAGTGCCAGCGCGATGAGCGCGATGGAGAGCGGATAGAGGAACATCAGCACCGGCAGGGAGTAGGCGATGATGGCATTGAGGCCGAGGTTTGCAAGCAGGAGTGAGATGAGGCTGAAGATGACCGCCCAGGTGCGGTACTTCGGGCCCTTGGGGAAAAGGGCGGTGAAGGTCTCAGCACAGCTCGTGATGAGACCGACGGCGGTTTTGAGGCAGGCGAGCGTCACGGTGGCAGCCAGGATGAAAAGGCCCGCCGTGCCGAGATAGTGCTGGGCGATCTGTGCGAGCGCCGTGCCACCGTTTTCGGAGGCTTCGAGCACGCCGCGGCTCTGCGTACCGGCAAGGGTCACAGCGATGTAGATGAGCGCCATGAAAAGGCAGCTGAAGATGCCCGCGCGGACGGTGCTGCCCGCCACGGCGGAGGGCTCTTCCACGCCGAGATCGCGGATGACCTGCACCACGATGATGCCGAAGGCGAGGCTTGCCAGCGCGTCCATGGTGTTGTAGCCTTCAAGGAAGCCTGTGAAGAAGGGCTGGTCGACGTAGCCGCCGAGCGGCGTCACCTCCGCAACAGAGACACCCGGCGTAGCGAGCACCACCACCACGAGGATGGCGAGAAAGACGAGGAAGCAGGGCGTGAGGATCTTGCCGACCCAGGTGAGGATCTTGCCCGGGCGCAGCGCGAAGAAGAGCGCCGCGGCGAAGAACGCCACCGAGAAGAGAAGAAGGTAGAGCGTGGTGTTTCCGTCCTGCGGCAGCACCTGCTCAAGACCAACGGTGAAGGAGGTCGTGGCGCAGCGGGGAATGGCAAAGAACGGCCCGATGGTCAGATACAGCGCGCAGGTGAAAAACATCGCATAGGGGCGGCTGACCTTGCTGCTGAGGTCGAAAAGTCCCGCCGAGCGGCTGATGCCGAGCGCGGCCACGCCGAGCAGCGGCAGGCCCACGCCTGTGATGAGAAGGCCGAGGATAGCAAGCCAGACATTCGAGCCGGCCATCTGGCCGAGGTGCACGGGGAAGATGAGGTTGCCGGCGCCGAAAAAGAGGCCGAAGAGCATGCTGGCAACATAGGTGTATTCTTTTGCAGAGAGTTTACGTTTCATAATATTTTTCCTTTCGCGGCGGCAGAGGGAAGAAAAAGTGCCTCTGCTCAAATGATTCGGGTAACAAAAAAACGGCTGCTCCCTACCCTCCGACCATCTCGGGGTACTACTCCCCTGCCTGCGGACAATGCCGAAGGCGCGTGTGTCGGATCAATGGAACATACCGGATCTGATGCTGCCGATCATTGCAGCCGGCGAATCAAACGAACCTGAAAAAAGAGGTCGATCAAACCGCTGCCAACTGCTTCGACGGCATAGATTCGGACATACGCTCCTCTACGCCTACGATCAGTCGCCAGCTTACCCCAAGCATGACTTCCTTGGATGTAACCATAGCCATCAAACGATCGCCTCCTTTTTTTGGGAAATTGGTGTTATTATACCATGGCATTACATTTTGTCAAGGATAAATGATGATTGAACATGCAGAAATTTCGTAAAACCTTGCGTAAACAAGCAGGGCGCGGACTTTCTTCCGCGCCCTGCCGGTGCAATTCCTGATTTTTTCGTTACAGCGAGCCGACCTTCATCGCGTTGGCCCACTCCGCGTCAGTGAACATCGCACGCACATCTTTGCCGCTGTACTGCGAGAGGAGACTAATGAAGAGGGTGAAGTTCTCTTCCGGCGTGAGGTTCGTGGTGTCAGGATAGCTGCGGAAGGTCTGCTTGGCGGCGTCCCAGCCGATCTCCTTCATCACCTCTGAAAGCTTGCCGCAGAGGGAAAATATGGTCAGCGTGTCCTTGAGCGGCCCGTCGCCGCGGTAGACGTCGATCACGTCCCAGCCGGTATACTCCTTTTTATCGTTGTACCAGTCGGCAGGAACGGCAGCACAGTTGTTTTTTGTCATGACGTAGGCGAGCTTGTAGTCAGCCAACACCTCGGCATGGAAGTCCCACGGCCGACTGTCGGCCTCAAAAAGATGGCTCAGCTCGTGCAGCAGGCCGAAGTTCCAGTCGTTTTTGCGCCGCGCGAAGTTCAGGCTCAGATCCTCATAAATGTCGTCGGCGTCGATTTGAATGACGCCGTCCTTGCCGGCGTAGCCCCAGTTTGTCTCCGGGGCCAGCATGTTGAGATAAACATGACGGTACGGCGTCCAGCCGGTGAGCTCTGCATAGTCGGCGTAAGCAGTCTCGAGGTCATTGACCCACTTTTGCAGCCGTGCGCGGCTCAGAACATCTAATACACGGTGTTCCAGCCGCATCGTGATCACATCGGAGCGACCCTCAATCTCCATATAGTTGTCCCGCTCGGTCCCGACCAGCGTGAGCTGCCAGTTTGTTCCGGCATTGCCGCGCTTTTGCAGCGCCGCGCCGCCCGATGAGGCTGACAGCGCCAGCTCAGGGTGCAGCGAGCAGACAAGCTGCCACGTATCCTTACCACTTTGATAGAGCTTCCAGTGCTGCGCATCATGGCCGGTGCCGTCGCAGATGCCGACGCGGTTACCCTCTTCAAACCATGCGTTGGAAACATCCAGCATATATGCCCGCTTGTTGTCGGGGCGAAGGGTAAAGCTGTCACCCGCGGCGGGCAAGGCATACCAGGCAAATGGCTTGTCCGACAGCGTCAGCGCATCGCCGGAGGCGGCCAGATATTTGCCGTCCGCGTTTTGCAGGGTATAGCGGCTTCCGGCAATGTTCAAAAAGCCGCCGCTGTCCGCTGCAAGGACCAGCCCGCACTCCGCCGCAGTTTTTGCCTTCACCGCGCCCTGCCGCACGAGCTGCGCGGCCAGCGTTTCGCTGCTGTCCTTGCGCGCCTGCGCGAGCGCGGCATAAGAGATGCGCGCGGTGTCGCCGCGCGTGAAGCTGCGCGATGCACGGTATTCCCCGTGCGTCAGACCAAGAGAGTCGCTGAAGGCGTTGGCCTTGTCCCACTGGAAGTCTCTCTCCGAGGAGTAGCCCAGCGCGCGCAGGATAAATGTCAGGTACTGGTTGGCTGTTACCTTGTCGTCGCTGCCAAAGCGCTCTGCGCTCAGGCCGTTGGTGAGGCCGTTTGCATAGGCGTAGCCGACATAGGGCCTTGCCCAGTCGGCAAGGTCGGAAAAAGGAACCGTCCAAGTGCCGGCCTTGGCCTCCGCTTCCTTGCCGAGCAGACGCACGAGCATGGTCACGGCCTGCGCGCGCGTCGGCGCGGCGTCGAGACTGTAGATGGGCTTGCCGTTCGCCGTTTCACCGGTGCCCTGAAAAAGGCCAAGCTCATAGAGCGCGTTGGCCGATTCCTCGGCGCTGTAGTCTGCGGCGAACGCCGCGGTGGAAAGCGAAAGCACGATGAGAAGCGCGAAAAGGGGACACAATAGTTTCTTCATGACCGTTTCCTCCGTCTGATAATTGGGTGGGGATCCGCTTCCGGGAAAATGCTTGAAAGATTATGATACGCAGCAGCTCATGCTGTTTCTGCCGATATGCCGCGCGGCATTACGCCTTTTTCCGTGCCAGCACACAGTACCAGTTCGACCTTTCCGGGTCGAACGCGCCGAACTGCACGGGAAAGGCGCGCACGCGCACGTCCTCATACCCGAGCTGCGCGAGCTTATCGAGCAGCAGCTTTTGCGCTGCGGGGTAGTAATGCTCTTCGAAGTGCTCCTTTTGGAAGATCTTGCCCGCGCGCTCAAAGGTGTAGAGCAGATGGAAGGTGATGGAGCCGTCGGGTAAGTGATCCCAGACCTGCATGAGATTTACGCGGTCACCGTTTGGCAGGAATGCGGGGTCATAGAAGTAAAAGCGCTGCTTCTGCCGCACGATCCTGTCCCAGTTGCGAAGATCAAAGTAAAGAACGCCGCCCGGCGCAACAAGTGCGTCCATCTGCTCGAGAACGCCCGTGATCTCGCTGTTCGGCACATAGGCAAGCGAGTTGCCGGTGCTCATCACGCAGTCGAATGTTCGGTCGAAATGTGCTGTCAGAGCGCGAAAATCACTCTGCCGCAGATCGACGGAAAGGCCGCGTTTGACTGCCTTTTCCCGGCAGCGTGCAAGCATCGTTTCGCTCAGATCCGAACCGTAGAGCGAAACGCCAAGCGCCGCAAGCGGCAGTGTGAGGGAGCCTGTGCCGATGCTCACGTCGAGCGCAGTGCGCACGGGGAGACCGGAAAGAACGGCTTCCCAGTGCGCCTTCGTCATGTCATCTTTTTTGGGAGAGTCGAAGAGATCGTAGATATCGCTGCGGTCATATACGCTGGCCATGGGACAACTACCTCCTGACGAAATCTGATCGTTCTTTTTCTCAGCGCTTCTTGCGCTGAGAAGAGGACGGAATGTCCATTTCTGCGCGATATTTGGCGACGGCGCGGCGGCTGATCTCAATGCCGAGTGCGGAAAGCGCCAGACGCAGTGCCTCATCAGAGAGCGGGGATGCGGGGTCTTCAGACTGAATAAGACGTTGCAGGCGCTGCTTGACTGCGTGGGAAGAGACCGCTGCATCGGGGCGGATAGCCGCGGTGAAAAAGCTGCGCACAGGGATGGTGCGGCCTTGAAACTGAATGTACTTGTTCTGTGCGGCACGGCTCACGGTGGAGGTGCTGACACCGAGCTTTTCTGCAAGCTGCTGCATTGTTACGGGCAGCAATGGCTCACCGCTGCAAAAGAAGCCGCGCTGCTCGCTTCCGATGATCATGAGCAGCTGCACAAGGGTATCGCAGCGGGTGTGGACACCCTTGATGAGTGCCTGTGCCTCGGAGAGCTTTTCTTTGATATAGCGCCGAACCTCTGGGTCACCGCTCGTATTCAGCAGGGCGGAATATTCGGCGTTGACGGAAAGCCGCGGCAGGATCCGCTCATTCAACTCAATGACGAGTTGTCCCTGCTGCACGTAAAATTCTGCATCAGGCGCGACATAGGCGATCGGCTCACTCCCAGCGAAGCTGCGCGATGGGATGGGGTTGAGTGCAAGAACCTTGGCTGCGGCGGCTTTGGCTGCGGCGACGGATACATCGAGGAGGGAGGCTATGGCCTGATAATCACGCCCGCTGAGCATCTCAAGCCCGTCACGCGCGATCTTGAGCGCCAACGGATCGAGAGAACGACCCTGTGCGAGCTGGAGAGTCAGGCATTCCGACAGATTCCGCGCACCGACGCCGGGCGGGTCAAGCATCTGTACAGCGAAGAGCGCTTGCTCAAGTGCGAAGAGTGGGATGTCGAAATCCTTGGACAGCTCTTCGAGCGGGCAGTCAAGATAGCCGCGCTCATCAAGACAGTCGATCAGGAAGCGGCACAGGCGCAAAAGCTCATCATCAACGAGCTTTGTTTGCCCAATCTGTTCGTTCAGGTGGTCGCGGAATGTCGTTTCGCGGGTCAAAAAGGCGGTGAAATCCTGTATATTCTCTGCATTGGAGGTAGAAAAGCCGTGCCAGGAATCCGACTCGCGTACGTCGAGCGCCTCGCGCCCGGCAGGGGCGGACTCACTGGGAAGCTGTGTTTCGTAATAAGTAGGGAGCTGCACGTCGAGCAGTGGGTTGGAGAGTGCAATCTCCTGTACATAGTCGCTCAGCTCTGGCGCGGAAAGCTGTAAACAATCGAGCGACTGGCGCATCGCCTGCGTCAGCACGAGCTTTTGGCTCAGGGCCTGCTTTTGCTCGAGCTGCATGCGCATCGTCTCCTTTCATCCATTGCTGATAAAAACAGCGTAGTTCGATTAATTGAAGTATAGCAGTTTTCTCCTTCTTTCGCAACAAGCAGATGAGCAGAATAGGGCAAAAAGGAAGAGACTGCCTGGCTGATGCAAAAAAATAAAGCCGGCCAACAGGCCGGCTTTATCAGCGGGAAAATGCCGTTACGGCAGAGGGATATCCTTGCTGTCAAAAAGCGTTTTCAGCTCGATCGAGGTGCGCGAGTCACCAAACTTCTTGATGAGGGACAGAAGCTGGTCGAGCTGCTGCGTATCGCGCACGGCAAAGCGCAGCAGGGCGTTGAACTCGCCTACCACATGGTAGTGGCTGATGACGGCGCTCTGTGAGGAGCAGAAATCACAGAATTTGTCGTACTTGTCCGGCTCGAGGGCAACGGAGATGAAGCCCGTAATGTTGCAGTCGAGCTTGGTACGGTCGATATCGATGTGATAACCGCGGATCACGCCGCTTTCCTCCATCCGGCGAATGCGCTCAGACACGGCGGGCGGCGTCAGTCCCACAAGGTCGCCCATGCGGCGCAGTGTGCAGCGGCTGTCGTCCTGGAGGAGGTTGAGGATTTGGTAGTCAGTCCGATCCATCATGGTCTCCTTATACCGCCTTCTTACACGATTTCACCGCGCTTGATGACGGTCTTAGCAAGGTTGCTGCCAACGCGGTAGCAGATGTAGTCAAGGTCGGGCGCATCCCAGATGACCAGGTCGCCGAGCTTGCCCTCTTCAACAGAACCGACCTGGTCGGCCATGTCGATGGCGGCAGCGCCGTTGAGCGTGACAGCCGTGAGGACTTCCTCCGGCGTGAGCTTATACTTGAGGCAGCCGAGGTTGATGACGAACTGCATGTTGAGGCAGGGGCAGGAACCGGGGTTGAAGTCCGTCGCCATCGCAACGGGGACACCGGCCGCGACCATGTCGCGTGCGGGAGCGAACACCGCGCCGAGGTTGAAGCTCGTCGCGGGCAGCAGGCACGCGATGACACCGCCCTTTGCCATGCTCTCGATGCCCTCGGGAGGGCAGACGATCAGATGCTCGGCAGAGATCGCGCCGATCTCACCGGCAAGCTGGCTGCCGCCGATGGCTTCGATCTCGTCGGCGTGGATCTTGGGACGCAGGCCATACTTGAGACCGGCCTCGAGCACCTGACGGGACTCTTCGACGGTGAAGGTGTCGGCCTCGCAGAACACGTCGCAGAACTTGGCGATGCCCTGCTCCTTGACGCGGGGCATCATCTCCTCGCAGACAAGGCGGACGTACTCTTCGCGGTTCGCCTTGTACTCCGCGGGGACGAGGTGTGCGCCCATGAAGGTCGCGACAAGATCCATGCGGTGGTGATCGTTGAGATCCTTGATGACCTCAAGCGCCTTGAGCTCGTGCTCGGTGGCAAGACCGTAGCCGCTCTTGGCCTCGACCGTGGTGGTACCAAAGCCCATCATCTCGTCGAGTGCCTTGGCGGCCTTGCTGCTCAGCTCCTCAACGCTTGCCTTGCGGGTGGCGTTGGTGGTGGACTGAATGCCGCCGCCGGCGTTCTGGATCTCGAGATAGGTCTTGCCGTGGAGCTTCATGCCCAGCTCGTTCTGGCGCCAGCCGCCGAAGATGAGGTGGGTGTGGGCGTCGACAAGGCCGGGGGTGACAAGGTGGCCTTCCGCATCGACGATCTCCGCACCCTCGACAGAGGGGACGGCGCCGGTGCCGACGGAGGCGATGACGCCGTCCTCGATGAGGACCCAGGCGTCCTTTAAGAATTTAACTTTGCCCTGCTCCTCGCCGCGATGAGCGCTCTTGCCCTCGGGCGTTGCGAGCAGGCCGATATTTTTGACCAGTAACTTTTTCATAGTAAATGTTGTCCTTTCTCACGGTTGGAAAGAGCATCGCAGGTTTTGCGCCCCGCATGCGTGCGGGCCAAGCGAGTGCGCGCAGCGGAGTGAATCCAGCTCAAAAAAGGGGCTTTGTAAAAAGCCCCTTTTTTGAAGTGTTCTCTTAGTGCATGTATTCCTTCACGGCCTTCTCGCAGAGCTCTTCGTCCGCGACGTAAGGCATGGTGATGTGATCCTGACCCTCGTACATCTTGTTGTACTCGGCGACAGTGGTCATGGCGTTCTCGTTGCGCGCCCAGCTGCGGCGGGCAACGCCGACCATGGTATCCCAAGGCATGGACATCTTCAGAATGGTGTCGACACGCTCGGAGCCGTCGAGAACCATACCGAAGCCGCCGTTGATGGCGCGGCCGATGCCCGTACCGCCACCGTTGTGCAGAGCGATGTAGCTCATGCCGCGGGCAGCGTTACCAGCGTAGCACTGGGTCGCCATCTCGGCCATGATGTTGGAGCCATCCTTGATGTTGGAGGTCTCACGGAAGGGCGCGTCGGTGCCACCGGTGTCGTGATGGTCACGGCCAAGGATGACGGGGCCGATCTCACCGTTGCGAACCATCTCGTTGAACTTGAGCGCGAGGTTCATACGGCCCATGGCATCCTGATAGAGGATACGGCACTGGGTGCCGACGACCAGCTTGTTCTTTTCAGCGTCGCGGACCCAGACATAGTTGTCGTAGTCCTGATAGCGACGGTTGTGGGCCTTGATGTACTCGGCGGCAGCCATGTCGGTCTTGTGCAGATCCTCGGGGTTGCGGCTCAGGCAGCACCAACGGAACGGGCCGTAGCCGAAGTCGAACAGGCAGGGACCAAGGATATCTTCGACGTAGGAGGGGAAGATGAAGCCGTCGAGGTCGTTCTCGCCGTTCTTGCAGATGCTCTTCACACCGGAGTCGTAAACAGCCTTGAGGAAGCTGTTGCCGTAGTCGAAGAAGTAGGTGCCGCGCTCGTGGAACTTGCAGATCATCTCATAGTGATGCTGCAGCGTCTTGTCGACGAGAACGCGGAAGCCCTCGGGATCCTTGTCGAGCATCTCGGTGCGCTGCTCGAAGGTCAGGCCCTGCGGGCAGTAGCCGCCGTCGTAGGGAACGTGGCAGGAGGTCTGGTCGCTCATCAGGTCGACATGGACGTTGTTGTTGTACAGGTACTCGAGCAGGTCGACAATGTTGCCGCAATAGGCGACAGCGCAGGGCTTGCCGGCCTTCTGGTGGTCGAGAGCGATCTTGGTGGCCTCTTCGAGAGAAGCGGTGCGGTGGCTGACCCAGCCCTGGGTGTAACGGGTCTCGATACGGGAATCGTCAACCTCAGCGATGATGGAAGCAGCACCGGCGATCTCAGCAGCCTTGCCCTGAGCGCCGCTCATGCCACCGAGACCGGCGGAGACGAACAGACGGCCGGCGAGGTTCTGGTCGTTGGGGATGCCGAGCTTCAGACGACCGGCGTTGAGCAGGGTGTTGAACGTGCCGTGGACGATACCCTGGGGGCCGATGTACATCCAGCCGCCGGCGGTCATCTGGCCGTAGTTGGCAACACCGAGCGCGGCAGCGCGGTTGAAGTTCTCCTGGTCATCGAAGGTACCGACCATCAGGCCGTTGGAGATGATGACACGGGGAGCCATCTTGTGGGAGTGGAAGAGACCGAGGGGGTGACCGGACATGACGACGAGGGTCTGCTCGTCGGTCAGCTGCTCGAGGTACTTCTTGATGAGGCGGTACTGCATCCAGTTCTGGCAGACCTGACCGGTCTCACCGTAGGTGACCAGCTCATAGGGATAGAGAGCGATGTCGAAGTCGAGGTTGTTGTCGATCATGACCTGAATGGCCTTGCCCTCGATGCACTTGCCCTTGTACTCGTCGATGGGCTTACCGTAGAGCTTGCCCTCGGGACGGAAGCGGTAGCCGTAGATACGGCCGTGCTCTTCGAGCTCCTGCGCAAACTCCTTGGCCATCTGCTCGTGATGGTCGGGGTGAATGTAACGCAGAGCGTTCTTGATGGCGAGCGCCTTATCGGCCTCGGTCAGGTGGGATTCGCGGCGGGGTGCGCGGCGATAGCCGTCTTCGAACTTCGGATACTCGGGAAGCTCGTAGTCCAGCTTGATCGTCATCGCATCATCAGCAAGATTGATCATGGGATTGTTCCTCACTTTCAAAAAAATATTCTGTGAAAACCAATAAAAAGAAAAAAGGATTTGCAACTTTTCTTTACAACTTGCATTATAGCAAAGATGTGCTATAATGAAAAGTACTTAATTTGTCTGCATACCATACCGTAAAAGTATAAGAAGGAGGGCTGCGAGTGAAGTTCAGACAACTGGAATATTTCTGTGCGGTGGCGGAGGAAAAAAGCATCTCCGCGGCGGCGCGCGAGCTGCATGTGGCGCAGCCGCCGATCTCACGGCAGATCGCACAGCTTGAGGAAGAGCTCGGCGTGCAGCTGTTCCTGCGCGGCAGCAAGGGCATGGTGCTCACTGACGCGGGACAGAACCTCTATCAGCAGGCGCAGCAGATCTTTCAGGATCTCCGGCGCGTGGAGGACAGCGTGCGCAGCGTCGGCACGGGCATGAGCGGGCGCATCAAGCTCGGCGTCATTTACTCGGCGATGCCCTATGCCCTACCTTATATAAATAGATATCATAGCAAATATCCGCAGGTGGAGCTTTTCATTCGTGTGGGCTCGCCGCAGGAGCTCATCGAGGCGCTCAACCGCGGAGAACTGCACGCGCTGTTTTTGCGCACGGCGGCGCGCGAACCGAGCGGCTTGCAGGAGCGCATTCTTGGCGAGGACGCACTCGAGCTCATCATGCGCGAGGACATGGATCCTGCGCCGGAGCTTTCCGAGGTGCCGATCGAGCGGCTCGAGGGTGTGCCGATGTGCCTTCTGCGCTCGGACGACCTCTGGAGCTACAACGACTTTCTGGTGCAGGAGTGCCAGCGCAGCGGCTTTACGCCGAATGTGACCTGCCACTGCTACGATACGCCCATGGCGATGCAGATGGTGCTCTCGGGCTTTGGCATCAGCTTCCTGCCCCGCTCCATTCTCAGCACGCACCCGGGCGCACCGTTGAAGGCAAAGCCTGTGCGCGGCCTTCCCATTCGTTCCTATGCCGTTTTGGCGTGGAACAGCGCTGTTTTGAGCGCCCCGTGCGTACAGCGGTTTGTAGAAGAGGACTTAAAAAAATTAAGCGCGCGCTGAAAAAAGAGAAAGAAAACCTGTTTACTCCCCTGTTGCGCCGCGATATAATGGCGGCGCTGAACAAAAATGGACGGGCGCGGCGCGCCTGTCTGAGCAAATTGACGATACAATCAAAATAATAAATTGACGGAGGAAAACAATCATGGCAAAGTTGATCGAATGCATCCCCAATTTTAGCTGCTCCAAGGAAAAGGACGAGGCCACCTACAACGCCCTCGTCGAGACCGCTAAGAGCGTTCCCGGCTGCACCCTGTTCGACGCGCAGACCGACGGTAACCACAACCGCTGCGTCTTCACCCTCATCGGTTCTCCCGAGGCCATCGAGGAGGTCGCTTTCCAGCTGACCAAGGTCGCCACCGAGCGCATCGACATGAACAAGCATCACGGTGAGCACAAGCGCATGGGCGCTACCGACGTGATCCCCTTCGTTCCCCAGATGGACGTGACCGTCGAGGAAGCTGTCGAGATGTCCAAGCGCGTTGCCAAGCGCATTTGGGACGAGCTGAAGGTCCCCTCCTTCCTGTATGAGGACAGCGCCACCCGTCCGGAGCGCCGCAACCTCGCTACCTGCCGCAAGGGCGAGTTCGAGGGCATGCCCGAGAAGCTCCTCCAGGAGGACTGGGCTCCCGACTTCGGCGAGCGCAAGATCCACCCCACCGCCGGCATCACCGCCATCGGCGCCCGTATGCCGCTGGTCGCTTTCAACTGCAACCTCGCTACCTCCGACGTTGAGGTCGCCAAGAAGATCGCCAAGGTTATCCGCGGTTCTTCCGGCGGTTTCCGCAGCTGCAAGGCCATGGGCTTCATGCTCGAGGACCGCGGCATTGCGCAGGTTTCCATGAACATGGTCAACTATGAGGACACCCCGCTCTACGTCACCTACGAGATGGTCAAGGCTCTGGCCGAGCGTTACGGCACCCGCGTCATCGAGAGCGAGATCGTCGGTCTGACTCCCGCCAAGGCGCTCATCGACTGCGCCGAGTTCTACCTCAAGGCCAAGGACTTCGACTGCAAGAAGCAGGTCATGGAGTATCACCTGATCGACATGGAGTAAAAAATTCAAAGAAGCGGCGTTGCCGCTCCTTTGAGAGCCCACTCAAGGCGGCTCGCCGCCTTGAGTGGAATTTTCAGCGCGCGGCATTCACCATGTCGCGCGCTGCGAAGTATCGCTGCGGACGCGCATGTCGTCCTCCGCGATGAATTAAATTTATTTGCCGCCGGAGGGCGGCAAAAGCTGCGACGCTGTGCGAATGCGCATGTCGTCAGAAAAAACGATCAAAGCTATTTGCCGCCGGGAGGCGGCAAAGTCTGCGACGCTGATTGCGCTCTGCGCGTGCATTCGGCTGCCCCAATCGGGGCGGCAGACCGTAAAGGTGCGGCGATGCGCGTGCAGGGCAAATGAGCGCCACGAAATGATGAAAGGATATAATCACCATGAAACTTGCTGAAATGACCGTTACCGGCTTTGCCGATACCGTTGCTTCCGATGCTCCCGCGCCGGGCGGCGGCTCCTGCGCTGCTCTCTATGGCTCCATCGGCGCCGCGCTGACCGCGATGGTCGGCGGCCTCACCCAGGGCCGCAAGAAGTATGCCGAGTTTGCCGAGCATGCTGCCGAGGTCGAGAAGAAGGGCAACGAGCTCAAGGTTCGCCTGCTCGACGTGATGGATCGCGACACCGACGCGTTCAACGTCGTTTCCGACGCTTTTGCCATGCCCAAGGCGACCGACGAGGAGAAGGCTGCCCGCTCCGCCGCCATCCAGAACGGACTGAAGGGCTGCACCAAGACCCCGATGGAGATGATGGAGCTCATCGACGAGACCCTGACGCTCGCGCAGTCCCTGCTCGGCCGCTTCAACGATACCTCCGCGAGCGACCTGGGCGTTGCGTTCCTGTCTCTCAAGGCCGGTATCCAGGGCGCATGGCTCAACGTGCTCATCAACGTCGGCTCCCTGAAGGATCAGGAGTTCGCCGCTGAGTACCGTGCCAAGGGCGAAAAGCTGCTCGCGCACGCACTTCCCCTTGCCGACGAGTGCTACGCTGAGATCGTCAAGCTCATCGAGGGCTAAAAATGATCAGAACAAATGGCTTCGGTGCGCGCACCGGAGCCATTTGTGGTTTACGAAGGAGTGTTATTATGACCATGCAGCATTTGACGCCGAAGGATTACATCACCACCAAGTGGTCGGGCGGCCTTACGACGCAGCTCGGCATCGCGCCCGAGGGCGCGGTGTACGCAGACCGCGACTTTCTGTGGAGACTCAGCTCCGCGACCGTTGAGGACGCAGAGTCTGACTTTACGGCCCTGCCCGACTATGAGCGCTTGATCTCCACGCTTGAGGGGACGATCGAGCTGAACCACAACGGCGGCGAGAAGCTGACGCTGAACCCCTATGAGGTCCACCGCTTCGACGGCAGGGACAACACCCATTCCTGGGGCTGCTGCCGCGACTTCAACCTCATGCTCCGCAAGGGCAAGTGCGAGGGCAAGATGCGCGGCGAGACCCTTGCCGCCGGTGAGAGCAAGACCGTTCACGGCAGCGAGGGCATGATGCTCATCTACTGCGGCGCGGGCGAGGTCAACGTCATTGTCGGCGAGGAGAGCATCGCGCTCAAGGCTGACGAGGCCGCGCGCCTCGACGGCTACGCGGGCGAGGTGAAGCTTTGCTCCAAGAGCGGGGCAAAGCTGATGCTCGCCAAGGCGAAGGCGATCTGAGAGGAGATCAAAAAAAGGGAGAGGCAAAGCGCCTCTCCCTTTTTTAACATTCAAAATCGTCGGAGTCCTCGCCCAGCGGCTTGCAGAAGCGATCAAGGGCAATGAAAACGGCGGTTGCCGCCGCGAGGACGGCAAGAACGGTGATGAAAAGGGAGATGCACTTTTTCATGATGATTCCTCCTGTTGAAAATGAAATGTGGGGTGTTACGGTTCGGAAGAGATGATGCCATAGACCTGCTGCAAAAATGCGTCCTGATCTTGCACGGTGCAGCGGAAGGCCTTACCGTCGTAAGCGCGGAAGAGCTGCATTTTTCCGAAAAAGTTCCTGCACTGGACGAACACGCCTTTGCCCGTGCTGCCGTCGGGAAAGTCGGTCTCGTCGAAGCAGAAGCCGACCTCCCAGCGGAAGTCGCCGTCCTGCGTGCGGTGGGTCGTGCCGCCCTGCGGCAGAAGATTGGCGAGCGAGCGGCGGAATTTCTGCTGTGTAAAAAGCTCGGTGAGCTGTGCGCAGCGCGCATCGTCCGCGGGGAATTCAAAGCGCGTGTCCTCCGCCTGCGGCGCGCGGAAATGATAGCCGAAAACGGACTGACACTGTGTGACGTCCGCTTCGCAGAGCGCTTCAAGCGGCATCGGCCGCGTATAGATCAAGGCTGCGAGGACGAGAACAGCGAGAATGCCGAGGGGGAGAAACCATTTTTTCTTCATGGGGAGACCTCCTTGATTTTTCGCTGTTTCCACGCACCATGGGGAAAGCTACTACTCATAATATAACACGAAAGGCTGCGCTTTGCAAGATTGCAGGCGCAGCCTTTCAAAAATGACAGATTATCCGCGCCCGCGGCCAAAGAGGCAGCAGAGGAGGAACGCCGTGAGGTCGCAGACAACGACCGTCGCGCCGACGGGCGTGGAGAGAAGATACGACCCCGTGAGCCCGAGGCAGAAGCACATGACCGAGAGCGCCGCGGCAAAGCACACGACGGAGCGGAAGCTCTTGAAAAGGCGCATGGCCGAGAGGGCTGGGAAGATGATGAGGCTCGAGAGCAGCATCGCGCCCATCATGCGCATGCCGAGCACGACCGTCAGCGCCGTCAGGACGGAGAGAATGGTCTTGTATGTCCCTACGTGCACGCCCGTGGCGCGGGCGAAGGACTCATCAAACGTGACGGAGAAGAGCTTGTGGTAGAAGAGAACATAGAGCGCAAGCACGCACAGCGCGAGCGTGACGCTCAAAAAAACGTCCGAGCGCGACATGGCAAGAATGCTGCCGAACATATAGCTGTCAACGTCCGTCGTCATGCCGGTGGTGAGCGAGGTGACGATGACGCCGATGGCGAGCGCCGAGGCGGAGAAGACCGCGATCATCGCGTCCGCGCTGACGCGGCTTTTTTCCGCAACGTGCATCAGTGCGAACGCTGCAATGACCACCACGGGAATGGAAAACCAAAGCGGCGCAAGGCCGCAGGCCATGGCGACCGCCAGCGCGCCGAAGGACACGTGGCTCAGACCGTCGCCGATCATGGAGTAACGCTTCAAAACGAGCGGCACACCGAGGAGCGAAGCGCAGAGCGAAACGAGAATGCCGACCACAAACGCCCGCACGATGAAGGGATAGGCAAACATCGAAAGCAGCAGTTTCATCGTTTTTCACCTCCGAAGCGTTTGCCGGCGGGGGAGGACAGAAATTCCCCGACCGTGCCGTAGAAACAGCCTCTGCGGTCAAAGCTGAGAATGTGTTTTGCCTCGCGCAGGGCGTTTTCCATGTCGTGCGTGACCATGATGATGGCCATGCCCTCGCGCGCATTGAGATAGCGCAGCGTTTTATAAAGATCCTGCATGCTGGCGGGGTCAAGGCCGGTGACCGGTTCATCGAGAATGAGCAGGTCGTTTGCAGCGCACAGGGCGCGCGCGAGCAGCACACGTTGCTGCTGGCCGCCGGAAAGCTCACGGTAGCACTTGTCCTTTAATTCCAGCACGCCGAGCTTGCCGAGGTTCATCAGCGCCTTGGATTTTTCCTCCGACGTGTAGAAAAAGCGCGTGCGGCGGTTCGAAAAGCCCGAGAGCACGACCTCCGTGACCGTGGCGGGAAAGTCGCGCTGCGTGGGCGTTTGCTGGGGGAGATACCCGAGCCTGCCCTCGCGCTGAGCGGGGCAGTCGATCTTGCCGGCCAGCGGGGACAGCAGACCCAAAAGCGAACGCAGCAACGTCGATTTGCCGCTGCCGTTTTCGCCCACGATGCAGAGATAGTCCCCCGCGCGGACGGTGAGGGAGAGGTGCTCCAAGAGCGGCTTGTGCTCGTAGCCGAGCGTAACGTCCTCGCAGGCGAGGACGATGGGAGAATCGTTCATGCGTTCAGCCCCTTTCTGAGTGCTTCGAAGTTTCGCTCCACGAGCGTGAGATAGGTCTCGCCCGCGTCGAAATCCGCGCGGGAAACAGTTTGCATCGAAAAAAGCGTTTCGATCGCCGCGCCGGTGCACTCGCTCACCACGGCGGCGACTTTTTTCGTGCCGAAGTCGATGGTATAGACCACGGGGATATTCTCGTCCTCCACCTTGTCGATGAGGAACTTGATCGTCGCGAGCGACGGCTCGGTGTCGCTCGAGCAGCCGTGGAACGCCGCGCGGTAATCCAGGCCGAATTCGCGGCAGAAGTAGAGCATCGGGAAACGGTCGGCAAAGATGAGAAGCCTGCGCGGCGCGCTTTCGCAGAGGGCGGCAAAGCGCGCGTCGAGATCTTCAAGCTGCGCGCAGTAATTTTCACAGTTCGCGCGGTAGAACGCGGCGTTTTCCGCGTCCGCCCGGCAGATCGCGTCGCAGACGGCGCGGCAGAGGACGACGGCGTTCTTCGGCGACGTCCAGATGTGCTCGTCGTACTCGACCTCGTCGCTGTCGTGCTCATCCTCTTCATGATCGTGGTCGTGGTCATCGTGGCTGCCATGCTCATGGTCGTGGTCATGGCCGTCCGCGCCCTGCATGCCTTCGACATATTCCTCGTCGAGCGCGTCGACGTAGTCCATCATGCGCGCGACGACGGCGATATTTTCGCCCGCGGCGCCCAGCATGCTGTCGACCCAGTATTCGCCCTCGCCGCCATTGTAGAGAAAGACATCGGCTTCGGAGATCGTGACCGCGTCGAGCGGGGTGGGCTCAAAGCTGTGCGCCTCGCGTCCGGGGGAGAGCAGAAGCGTTACGTCCGCGCGGTCGCCGACGATGGCGCGGGCAAAGTCGTAATAGGGAAAGAGCGTCGCGACGATCTGGATTTTGCCGTCGTCCGCCTTTTCCACAGGAACGGTGCAGGCGGTGAGGGAAAATGCCAGCGCGAGCGCCAAAAGAAGCGAAATGATGCGTTTCATGCGCCCTCCTGACACTCGCGGCACAGCCCGTAGAACATCGTCTTGCGGGGATTGATGGAAAAGCCGTGCTCCTGCTCCAAATGCGCATAAAGCGGCGCGAGTTGGTGGCAGTCGAGATGCACGATACGCCCGCAGCGCTCACATTTGAAGAGGCAGCAGTCTGCCGCGCAGCCGTGTGTACAGAACTGATAGTACGCGCCCTCGTCCGTCGTGACCTTGTGGACGCTGCCCTGCCGCTCAAGCTTTTCCAGCTGCCGGTAGACCGTGGCAATGCCGATGTGTTCACCGCGCTCGCGCAGCGCGTCGGCGATGGCCGCGGCGCTGACAGGTTCGTCTGCGCGATCGGAAAGACAGTCAAGCACGGCTTTCTGCTGTTTGGTCGTATAGGTCGCCATATTGGCCTCCTGAATTTGAAAATGAAAATCAATTTCAAATTATAGTCAAAATTTCGTACTTGTCAAGGTTCTGGGAAGCTTTTGTTGCCTTTTACGCGCCAAAATGGTAGAGTAAAGAGAAACGGGCGGCCTTGCGGGAAACCACCGACTGCCGCTGACCGGGTAAAACACGGCGAAACCAGACCGAAACGATACAAAAGGAGAGACGCAAATGGATAACTTTTTCTATCATGTGCCCACGGAAATCTACTTCGGCAAGGGGCAGATCTCGCACCTTGGCGAGCGCATGGCGCAGCTGAGCAAAAAGGTGCTGCTCGTCTACGGCGGCGGCAGCATCAAGCGCATTGGGCTTTACGATGAGGTCATCGCGCAGCTCAAGGGCGCGGGGATCGAATATGTGGAGCTTTCCGGCGTGGAGCCGAACCCGCGCATCACCTCGGTGCGCCGCGGCGTGGAACTTTGCCGCGAGCATGGACTGACGGCGGTGCTCGCCGTCGGCGGCGGCAGCACGATCGACTGCGGCAAGATGGTCGCGGCCGGCGTGTGCTACGAGGGAGACGCTTGGGATCTCGTGCTCGACCGCAAAAAGCTCGTGGCGGCGCTGCCCATCGCGGCGGTGCTGACGAACGCGGCCACCGGCTCTGAGATGGACGCCTTCGCCGTGATCTCGGACATGGAAAAGAACGAAAAGTGGGGCAGCGGCAATGACCACACGAAGCCTGTGTTCTCGATTCTTGATCCCACGTACAGCATGTCCCTGCCCGCATTCCAGACGGCTTCCGGCGCGTCGGACATCATGAGCCACACCTTTGAGAACTATTTCAACCGCACGAAGGGCGCGTACCTCCAGTCCCGCCTTGCCGAGGGTGTGCTGAAAACCTGCATTCACTATACGCCCATCGCCCTTGCGGAACCGGACAACTACGAGGCGCGCGCGAACCTGATGTGGGCCTCGAGCCTTGCCATCAACGGCCTTCTGAGCTGCGGCGAGAGCACGGCCTGGTCGGTGCACGATATAGAGCATGAGCTGAGCGCCTTCTACGATATCACCCACGGCGCAGGCCTTGCCCTGCTCACGCCCTACTGGATGGAATACGCGCTGCGCGAGGATAACGTGTGGAAGTATGTCGAGTACGGCGTGAATGTCTGGGGCATCGATGCCCAGCGCGCGCCGATGGAGATCGCCCGCGCCGCCATCGACAAAACGCGCGAATTCTTCACGAGCATCGGCATGCCCGCGCACCTGAGCGAGCTTGGCATCGACGAGACGCACTTTGACATCATGGCTGAGAAGGCCGCCAACGGCGGCCTTGCGGACGGCTTCGTGCCGCTTGCCAAGGACGATGTGCTGAAGATCCTCCGCATGGCGCTGTAATCATTTCGCCCCATTTGCCGCCCGCAGGCGGCAAAAGAAATGAGATTATAAATCGCCGCGACATGTGCGCGGCGATTTATTCTTCTCAGCCCGCAAGTGTGGAATTTTCCCGCCAAGGCGGGCAAATTATGCGCGCAGCGGGCTGCATCCCCCAAAATAAAAGGAACCGTCCCATCGGGACGGTTCCTTTTATTTTGAGTTTGTTTTATTCGTAGATGGGGTACTTCTTGGTCAGGGCGACAACAGCCTCCTGAGCGGCGGCCTTGTTGCCTTCGAAGTCACGGGCGACCATACCCATGATGCGGGCGATCTCCATCATGTCCTCTTCCTTCAGGCCGCGGGTGGTGGCAGCGGGAGTGCCGACGCGGATACCGGAAGTGACGAACGGCTTCTCGGGGTCGTTGGGGATGGCGTTCTTGTTGACGGTGATGAAGCACTCGTCCAAGCGGCGCTCGATCTCCTTACCGGTGATGTTGAAGTTGCGGACGTCGACGAGCATGAGGTGGTTGTCGGTACCGCCGGAGACCAGACGGAAGCCTTCCTTCATGAGACCGTCAGCCAGAACGGCAGCGTTCTTGACGACCTGCTCACCGTAGGCCTTGAACTCGGGCTTGAGCGCCTCGCCGAAACAGATGGCCTTGGCAGCGATGATGTGCTCGAGCGGGCCGCCCTGGGTGCCGGGGAACACGGCGGAGTCGATCTTCTTGGCGAGGTTGATGGTCTCCATCTCGCCGGTCTCGATGTTCTTCTTGGTGATCTCGTTCTTGCAGAGGATCAGACCGCCGCGGGGACCGCGGAGGGTCTTGTGGGTAGTGCTGGTGACAACGTCGGCATAGGGCACGGGGCTCATGTGAACGCCGGCGGCGACGAGGCCCGCAATGTGCGCCATATCGACCATGAAGTAAGCGCCGACGGAGTCAGCGATCTCACGGAACTTGGCGAAGTCGATCTTACGGGGATAGGCGGAAGCGCCGGCGAGGATCATCTTGGGCTTGCACTCCTGCGCGATGCGGTAGACCTCGTCGTAGTCGATCATCTCGGTCTCATCGTTGAGGGAGTAGGGGACCTGATGGAAGTACTGGCCGGAGATGTTGACCGGGCTGCCGTGGGACAGGTGGCCGCCGTGGGCGAGGTTCATGCCCATGAAGGTGTCGCCGGGCTGGAGCAT
>DPGF01000022.1:0-309 GCA_003522105.1 Oscillibacter sp. | reverse complement strand
CGAACAGCTTGCAGGCGCGCTGACGGGCGATCTCTTCGGTCTCGTCGACGCAGTAGCAGCCGCCGTAGTAGCGCTTGCCGGGATAGCCCTCGGCGTACTTGTTGGTAAGGCACGTGCCCATCGCCATCATGACGGCCGGGGAGACAATGTTTTCGGAGGCGATCAGCTCGATGTTGCGCTGCTCGCGGTGATACTCCTTCTCAATAGTGGCGCCGACTTCGGGGTCATACTGGGACAGGAATTCCATGGTTTCTTTGATCATGGTGCGTGTTCCTCCTCTGATTTTTCAGTCGATTGATATATTACCGG
>DPGF01000077.1 GCA_003522105.1 Oscillibacter sp. | reverse complement strand
TTGATTTCTGTTCATAATGTTCCCGGACTTTTATCGCATGACAAAGGGAAAACCTTTTCGGTCATCCTCTCCGCACTGGATGACCTGGGGTATCATGTCGAGTGGTCTGTGCTTAACAGCAAACATTTTGGAGTCCCTCAATCAAGGCGAAGGCTTTTCATTATCGGATATCTTGATCCCCGATGCGCCGGGAAAATATTACCTGTCTTCGGCACAGGTGGAAAAGCTCTTGTACAAGTCCTCAGAGGGCCGCAAGGCTCCCGTGTCTATGACGCAGACGGAGTAGCCTGTACTCAGACAGCCGGGGCTGGCGGTATGGGTGGGAAAACCGGATTATACCTGGTGGGCTTTAACCGGAAAGATGGGATCGTCGGAAAGCGGGATACAGCAATTCCGCTGAACGCCAGCGATTTCAGAGGAATCAACCGGAACCAAACACAAAACGCTGTGCTGGTAGACCTTTGCAGCGGGCATCCAAAGCAAACGGACGCTGCCCGCTGTCTCACCGCCCGGTATGGACAGACCACACTGTCCAACCGTAAAGGCGAGCGCTCCGGTGTCCTGCTCATCAAGGAGGCGACTAAGAAGGGGTACAAGGAGGCTCAACCCGGCGATACGGTGGATCTCGGTTATGCAGGTAGCAACACCCGCCGCGGGCGCGTTGGGCGTGATATTGCCCATACATTGGAAACCAGCTGTATCCAAGGGATCGTGGAAAACGGCGGGCGCATCCGCCGCCTCATGCCCCGCGAGTGTCTGCGACTCCAAGGCTTTGAAGAATGGCAGATCGACCGCATCCTCGCCATCCAGTCCGACGCTCAGGCCTATAAGCAGGCAGGCAACAGCGTCACCGTCCATGTCATTGAAGCCATTGCGCGGCGCATCCGGGCAGTAGACGAGGAACTGAAAGAAGGTACCGCCGCATGATTGGAATAAAGGACCAGTGCTTCGGCGTGGAAGTTGAAATGACCGGCATCACCCGTGAGCAGGCAGCAACAGCGCTGGCCGCGTATTTTGCAACGGACGCCCGCTATGTGGGCGGCGCTTACGATAAATGGTGTGTGACGGATCGGGACGGCAAAGAGTGGACGGTCATGAGTGACTCCAGCATCCACGGGGAGCAGAAGATCGGCAGCGGCTATCGCGCAACGGGTGACTACAGATACCGCGTGGAGATGGTAACGCCAAAGCTCACCTATGCGGAACTGCCCAAGCTGCAGGAGTGTGTCCGGCAGGTACGCCACGCAGGAGCCAAGGCCAACAGCTCCTGCGGCATCCATGTCCATGTGGACGCAGCCAATCATAACCGGCAGAGTCTGAAAAACCTCATCGGCATCATGTACTCCAAGGAGGATATCCTGTTCAAAGCGCTGCAGGTCAATGAAAGCCGGGCGTCCCGCTGGTGTCAGAAGGTGCGGGAACCCATGCTGAAGCAGGCACGCAGGCTCTCGTCGGATGAGACAAGGGATCTGACGCAGCTGGAGAATATCTGGTATGAGGGAGATAACGGCAGCGCAGACCATTATAACTGGACCCGCTATTACGCACTGAATCTGCATTCGGTCTTTTACCGGGGGACGGTGGAATGGCGCTGTTTCAATTCCACACTCCATGCGGGAAAAGTTGTCGCCTATGTGAATCTGTGCCTTGCCATCTCCGCCCAGGCTATCGCCCAGCGCAGCACGGTCATGCGCAAGACCCACAGCGACAATGAGTTGTTTACCTTTCGGGTCTGGTTGGTGCGGCTGGGGCTCAATGGCGAGGAATTCAAGCATACCCGTGACCACCTGTTGGCAAATCTGGACGGTGACCGTGCATGGCGTTTCGATAAGGACAGCTATACAGTCAATCAAAAGAAGAAAAAATCCAGAGAAATGGAGAGGTGAAGCCTTTGAAGATTCAAATTGAAGATACCGTGTACGAAGGGACCGCAGCCGGGATCATGGAGCAGCTTCGGGATCTCAGCTTTGATCCCACAGAGTTCCCGGATGTGGAGACCTACATCTGGTTTGTACAGAATAATGTCATCCGCACCACGGGAATGGACTGTCCGCTGCCGGATGGCGATGCGGAGACACAGGCGGCAGCCCTGCTCCGTCATCTGGAACGCTTTGGCGCTCTGAAGCTGCTGGAGGTGTGACGTGGAGGAAAACCTGTATTTTGCCTACGGCAGCAACCTTGATCTGGAGCAGATGGCGCAGCGCTGTCCGGATGCCGAGATCGTGGGACCGGTCAGGCTTGAAAACTACGAACTGCGCTTCCGCGGCAGCGGCTTCGCTACCGTTGCACCGAAAAAAGGCAGTACTGTCCACGGACTGGTGTGGAAGATCACGCCAAACTGTGAACAGTCTCTGGATCGGTATGAGGGGTATCCCCGCCACTACACGAAAGAAACCGTGACTGTTAAAGACGCGGCCGGTGCAGAGATCCCAGTCATGGTTTATATCATGGCAGAGCCGTATTGCCGCCAGCCTGCACTGCCGTCCCCATATTATTACCGCGTGATCCAGCGAGGCTTTGAAGCCAACGGCCTGCCGGTGGACTCCCTTCGGGATGCGTGGAGCAGGACCATTGACGAGGTGTGGAGCGGCAGGATCGACAAGCCAAAGCGAGCGCCTGAGCGAAACAGAGGGCCGGAGCGGTAACTCAGAGCAGCGCCGGCGTCTGTGCAAGAAAGAAGATCACCAGAATAGAGATCACAAAGGCCAAGATCCCAACGAGCAGGAAAACCTTTTTGCCGGGGCGGATTTTTGCCGCCTTGCCGATCAGCGCGGCCGCGGCGACGCATACCGCGGAAACCAGTAAAGCGACGCCAAGCATCTTCCACAGCCATGAAAGCTCCCAAAACCATATCATCACAGCCGCCTCCTCATATTTTTGTTCGTAAGCACAGTGTATCACAGGCGCGGTATCCGCGCAACAGACAGTCGGAGTGAAAAAGAGGTGTTCATTTTCCACGGTCTGTGTTACAATATCCCCTGTTTGCGGGAGGGGTGCGGATATGTTTTACACGATGGAGGAAGCAGCTGTCCTCGGCGGTTTTCTGGAACTGTATCTGGAACGGGACAGCGTGGACCCGGCGGTGCGGGAGCGGCATCGAAGATTTCGGCAAGGGCTGATGCGCGGCACTCTGGAACGGACCGATTATGAATGGGCGGCTGCGGTGTTGGGCTTCCTGCGCCCCCAATGGTGGCCAGAGCATGAAGACCATCGGGCGTTGGAGAATGCCCTGCTGAAGACCCGGACGCTGGCATCCAAAAAAGAATAAGAATCACCATTTGCGGCAACGGCAGAGGAATCTGTCGCTGCCGCTTTTCTTTTGGGAAGGAGGAACCCATATCAGCACAGAAAAAATGAAAGTCCTTGTGGTGCGCCCCATGGAAATGCCTGAAGTGCAGGAGATCGACCACACTCTTTCTGCCATGCAGGAGCTCGTAGGCGGCACCATTCAGGCAGTTTACCCCTTCGATGACCCGGTGGCGCTCATCGCAAATGACGAGGGCAAGCTGCTGGGCCTGCCGTGGAACCGCGCCCTGACCGATGATCACGGTGTGCCGTATGACATTGTCTGCGGCACATTTTTTGTTGCCGGTCTTAAAGAGGATGATTTTGCCTCGCTGACGGAGCAGCAGATCGAAAAGTACAAGGACAAATACAGCAACGAAATGATCCTTTCTGTTCCGAAACAGCCGGAGGCACATAAGAAACCGATGAAAAAGGAGAAACATGAACATGAAAGATAACTGCATTCTGACCGCTGAGTCAGTCACCGAGGGACATCCCGACAAGCTCTGCGACACCATCGCGGACGCGGTGGTGGATGCCTGTCTTACGCAGGACGCCGCTGCCCGCGTTGCCTGCGAGGTCATGGCCACAGCCGGAAAGATCATCGCTGCAGGAGAGATCACGGCAGCGAAGATTCCGGATATCCCTGCCATTATTTGCAGGACGGTGCGGGAAGCCGGATACGGCGGCAGCGACTATGAGGTGGAGGTCATCACCCATGAGCAGAGTCCCGACATTGCGGAAGCTGTGTGCGGCGGCACAGAGACCGGCGCAGGAGATCAGGGAATCCTGTACGGCTTTGCCTGCGATGAAACAAAGGAGCTGCTGCCTCTGCCTGTGGTGCTGGCCCATCGACTGGCCCGCCTGTTGACCGATACCCGCAGGCAGGGCATCATCTCCGGCCTGCGTCCGGACGGCAAGGCACAGGTGTCTGTGGAATACCGCTTTGGAGTTCCGTACCGCATTGCCGCAGTGGTGGTATCCTGCCAGCATGAGGATGAACTGCCCCTGCCGGAACTGCGCCGGGACATCCTGCGCCATGTGATCCGACCCGCCATGCAGGAACTTCCGCTGGACGAACATACCGAAGTGCTGGTCAATCCCTCCGGTCGATTTGTCCAGGGCGGTTTTGAAGCGGACACCGGACTCACCGGACGCAAGCTGATGGTGGACACCTACGGCGGCCTCGTCCCTCATGGCGGTGGCGCGCTGTCCGGCAAGGATGGAACGAAGGTGGACCGCAGCGGCGCGTACATGGCCCGTTACATTGCCAAGAATATCGTAGCGGCAGGACTGGCCAAGCGCTGCACCATCAGCCTTGCCTATGCCATCGGCAAGGCACAGCCTGTGGCGGTGACGGTGGATACGGAGCATACCGGCATCTATTCCGATGATGTGCTGGAGCAGGCTGTCCGCACGGTATTCAACCTGACGCCGGACGGCATGATCGGAACGCTGGGACTGGATCAGCCCATGTTCCAAAAGTTCTGCAATTACGGACACTTCACCCATGCGGACGCGCCCTGGGAGCGCACGGATATGACAGAGGTGCTGGAATGTGCCTGTCGTGCCAAGGACATGGGCGTATCGAACCGATAACAGAAAAGGCCCGCGAGAGATCGTCTCTCGCGGGCGTGTTATCACTGCACGGAATCCTTGAATGCCTTGCCGGGTTTGAAAGCCGGCGCCTTGGAAGCGGGGATCTCAATAGAGGCTCCGGTGGCGGGATTCTTGCCGGTGCGGGCGGCGCGCACCTTCACCTCGAAGGTGCCAAAGCCCACCAGCTGTACCTTGTCACCGGACTTCAACGCAGTCTGCAGCGTGTCGACAAACGCATTCAGAGCGGTGTCACAGTCCTTCTTGGTCAGGCCGCTGGCTTCCGCCATAGCGGTGATCAGTTCTGTTTTATTCATCGTATTTCGTCTCCTTCATATCTAAAATGACTGGAAATGATATGCGCTATTATAGCAGACTCCCCACCTGCTGACAATACTGCCAGCAAAAACAGAATCAGAGAGGATGATCATGATTTCAAAAGAAAAGAAGAACACCCTGCATATTGCGTCCTGCTCCTTCGGCAAAGACAGCCTTGCCACGATCCTGCTGGCGCTGGAGCACGGGGAACCGCTGGATGAAGCGGTCTACTGTGAGGTGATGTTCGATAAAAGGACCTCCGGCGAGGTGCCGGAGCATCGGGCATTCATCTATGAGACTGCGATCCCCAAACTGGAACAGTTGGGGGTCCCTGTCCGTGTGCTGCGTTCGGATAAGACCTATCTGGATTTGTTTGCAGGAACAGTTACCCGCGGTCCGAAAAAAGGACTTCGGCGAGGATTCCCTCTGTGCGGGCATTGCTACGTTCAGCGGGACTGCAAGCTCCGTCCCATCCGCCGGTATAACAGGACTCTGACACCGGATACTGTGCAGTATGTGGGCATCGCCTACGATGAGCAAAAACGGCTGTCACGCTTGAAGGATCAGCAGGTGTCCTTGCTGGCAAAATACAAATTTACAGAGGAAGATGCAAAGCAGCTCTGCCAAACGGCAGGGCTGCTTTCACCTGTCTATGCGTTCACAGACCGTGGCGGCTGCTGGTTCTGCCCGAATGCCAAGCGGAAGGAACTGCGGCACCTTTATGACCACCATCCGGAGCTGTGGGCGAAAATGCTGGAGCTGCAGGCCATGCCGGGAAAGGTGTCCGAGAAATTCAACCGCACGGAGCGCTTTTCCGACATCGATGCGGCATTCCGAAAAGAAGATGCCCTGTGCCCAAGAGCGGCATAAAAAAGAAAAAGGAGATGAGAACCATCAGCAATCAGAAATATGAGATCACAGACATTGCCCATGAGGAATATCCGTTCCTGCACCGCATCCGCGCGCTGCGGGACATCTGCGGCGAGATCCGCGCAGGCGACATAGGCGGTTTCGTGGAAAGCGAGAGCAATCTGTCCGCGGAGCCGGGAGACTGCGCGTGGATCTTCGATGACGCCATTGCAGCGGGTGACGCCTATGTGGATCGGGACGCCTGTCTGCGGGGCGACGCCATTGCCTGCGGCAGCGCCTATGTTTCCAAAGGCAGCGTGATGAGCGGCCACAGCCGCGCCGAGGACAACGCCTATCTCCGTGGGGCCTCCATGACCGGAAAAGCACTGGCTTCCGGAAACGCGCAGATCATTCACGATCCCCATACGATGGGGACTCCCATCCTGTCCGGCAACTGCAAGGTGTATGGCACGGTGCAGGGGGATATCCGCATCACCGGTTCTGCCGTGATCCTGCCCTGCGAGGAAGTCCGCAACGATACAAGGGATACCTTTGTCCTGAGCGGCAAGAGCCGCAGCGTGATCCGCGGCATCGGGCGTGAGACCTTGAAACCTCTGCAAAAAGAAGTAAGTCCTATGAAAACAAAAACGCCAAAGAGACGAGGTGTGGAGCGATGACCGTATATGAGCAGGAGCTGCGAAAGCTGTTTGAACATAGCAATCTCGTGGATCAGCCTCAATTCTCCGGGCGTGTGTGCGTGGGAGATCTCGGAAAGGACCTGCGTGTACGGGCGGAGTTTCTCTCTACCCATATCTCCAGCCAATATGACGCCATCCGCCTCACGGTGCTCAACCGCACGGAGGGCGTGGTGGACCGGACGCTGCTGCGCTTTCAGGATGTCTGGGGTAAAAAGCAGGTGCCGAACAACCCCAACTTCCGCAGCGGCGTCATTCCCCACCTGTGGGATGACTACGGAAAAGTGGAATGGTACGCCTATCACCCCACTGCCGCGGACTATGCCGCTCTGCGGGATGCCGTCGGACAGTATCTGTCCGCATTCCGGGAGCGCACGCCGGAGCTGGAACGGAGCGGCCCCAAGCTGGTCTATATCTGTGCTCCGCTGCGGGGCGATGTGACAGGAAATGTGGAGTTTGCGCGGCAGAAAGCGCAGGAGGTGTTTGTGGAGGGGAATATCCCTATCTGTCCGCATCTGCTGTTCCCGCCTGTCGCAGATCCCGACGATCCCGCCCAGGATGAAAAAGCCAGGGCGATGGGACTGCGCCTGCTGGAATCCTGCCAGCAGATGAATGTGTACGGTCCGGTCTGGACGGATGGGATGTGGCAGGAGATCTATAAAGCCGGCGAGCTGGGCATCCCCGTGTTGACGGATCAGAAAACCATTGGCCGGACGCCGCCTGCACGGCATCCCAAAAGAAAGGAGCGATAAATGCCGATTGAAAAGATCACCGCGGACGATCTGCGGGATATGGAGCATCAGGAGGGACTGGTGCTCCAGGGCTGCGGCGGAGAGGCGCAGGAGTGGCTGGATGGCATCAATGACCTGCTGACGCAGGACGGCATCCTGCAGAATGGCAGCCGCTTTGAGACGGTCAAGGTTTTTCAGCACGATGGACTCAACAATCTGCTGTTCCCCTTCGAGAACATTCAGGTGGACATGGGGAAACTGGCGATGTGGCGTTTGCAGACCCACGGCGCATTCGGCGGCACATGGTTGTCCGACTATGTTCCCAACAGGCTGGGCGGGTTTCGCTCCGCCCGGCAGGAGAAACCTCGTCCCCTCTGCCCTCTGCTGGGGCAGGACGGCAACATCTTCCATCTGATGGGCATTGCCGCCAGAGTCCTCCGGCAGAATGGCATGGCAGCGGAAGCAAAGGAAATGCAGACCCGCATCATGGGCGGAGCGTGCCACAGCTACGAGGAAGCACTGGGAATCATCAGCGAATATGTGGAAACGGAGCTGTCTCCGCCCCGCGAAAATCGAACGAAAAAGAAGGAGAAGCATGAGCATGAGCGATAATCAGAAATGGAGCATCCTCCAGGGGGATGCCCTGAAGGTACTGGGGACTTTTGACCCCAACACCTTTGACGCGGTCATCACCGATCCGCCCTATGCGTCCGGTGGACGCACCCAGGCGGAGAAAAACAAATCCACAGCCAGGAAGTATTCCAGCATGGGCGAGAACGCACCGCCCCCTTTCGATGGGGACGCCAAGGACCAGCGCTCCTGGACCCGCTGGGCGGCGGAGTGGTTGTATGAAGCGCGAAAGGTATGCAAGAGCGGTGCGCCGGTATGTATGTTTATCGACTGGCGGCAGCTTCCCGCGGCGACAGACGCTCTCCAGTGGGCCGGTTGGATCTGGCGCGGCACCGCAGTTTGGGATAAGGGCAACAGCCGCCCGCAGAAGGGGCGCTTCCGCCAGCAGGCGGAATATATCGTCTGGGGCTCCAACGGCGATATGCCTATCAGCCGTCCGGTCCCGTGTCTGCCGGGGGTGTTCAAATACGGCAATCCCCAGAGCCGCATCCATCTGACGGAGAAGCCGTTGCAGCTGATGCGGGACATCGTGAAGATCACGGAACCGGGCGGGCATATTCTGGACCCCTTTGCCGGCAGCGGTACCACGGTGCTGGCGGCTGTGCAGGAGGGCTATACCGCCACCGGCATCGAAGTCACAGACACCTATGCGGAGCTGGCGCGGGAACGTATTCGGAAGGAACTGGCGTGCGCCGCCTGAGCCTGCGCTGTGTGGCAACAGCACTTGCTATGCGCCTCTTGTGGCATTCTTTGTAGAGGAACAGACGAGCTATTATCAACAGGTAGAAGGATTCGTCCTTCCCTTCGACGCAGCTCGAACTACTGCACGAAACAGCAGGCAGAAAACGGAAGAGATCGAGCGTTGATTCTATATTTGAACGGGCAGGGTGTCTTGATGACACCCTGCCGTTTCTATTTTGGGTGTTACATTGACACCCTGTGCGGAAGGACCCTGCGAAACCGGATGTCTGGCGCTGCTGGCAGACATTTCTTTTTTCTGGAAAAGGTGCGGACCGTGTCCGCCTGTATTGGAATCAACCTACCTCTCAAAAAACGCCCCGCCGACGGCGGGGAACAGCCAACGCCGCCGTGGGCGGCGCTGGCGCAAGCATCGCGCAAATGTACATTTGCACAGCTTGCCGAGGATACCCCGGTCCCCAATGCCGCCTGCTGGCGGAAAAACTTGCGGCTATACGCCGCAGGAAGGAGAAAAATGTGGATGAGAACAAGAAAGAACACCATCTGCACATCGTACTGACAACACAGCAGTATCAGCTGCTGTGCTGTCAGGCCAAAGAGTGCAGGCTGACAAAACGGGCATATCTTGCACGGCTTATTGAGGGACGACCGGTCAAAGCCCGCCCTACAAAAGAAATTAAAGAGCTCCGGACGGAAATACATCATATCGGCAACAACATCAACCAGATCGCCCGCAGCGTCAATGCCGGAATTGCGAAGCCGGAGGATGCCAAACGGGGGCTCTATCTTCTGGATCAGGTATATGAACTTATGTTCCGGATAGCGAATAAGTAATGGCTGTTACGAAAATCCTGCCCCGTAACGGCGGCTTAAAAGAAGCCATTGATTATGTTCTGAACGGCGACAAAACGGATGGGCATATTTTAACAGCACATTTTAATTGCGATCCAGGGAGAGAGTACCGCGAGATGATGAAAACAAAGCTGGAAACCGGACGATTGGATAAGCGTCAATGCTATCACATCATTCAATCGTTCAAGCCTGGTGAAATCACACCTGAACTTGCTTTAGAAATTGCTAAAGCATTCGCGCAGGAACACTTGGACGGCTTTGAGGTTGTGATTGGGACCCATGTAGACCGGCATCATATCCATTCGCATATTGTGTTTAATTCGGTGAATGCAGATACCGGCGAAAAGTATCACAGTACGCAGCAAAGCTACTACCAGCAGATCCGTGCCATTTCAGACCGGCTCTGCCGGGAGCATGGATTATCCGTCATCGTGCAGGGCGAGCCTGCCAAGTCGGTCAGCTACATTGAGTGGCTGCGCCAGTCCAGGGGGCAGCCCACCTTCCGCTCCATGCTGGAGGCAGATCTGCGGGATGCCATCCGGGACGCCAACGACCTCGGCCACTTCTTCCTGCTCATGGAGCATAAGGGGTATGAGATCCATCATGGCGGCAGGCTCGGCTTCCGCCTGCGGGGACAGGAGCGATTTCAGTACCCCGGCAGGCGAGATCCGCTGTTCACAGAGGACGGAATCCGTGCTGCCATCCAGGGTAACCTGGAACAGATCGAAGCGGGGCTGCGTCATGTCTTGCCTGCGCGGCCGGCGTATCAGCCGTACCGGAAGCATCCCAGATACAGCGGTTTTCTTGCCCTCTATGTCCATTATCTCTATCTGCTGGGCAAAATCGAAAAGCGGCAGTATCCGCCCCGCATGACACCGCATCTGCGGCAGGCGGTCATGCGCTTCGAGCGGTATCAGGCGCAGTTCGCGTTCCTGCGGGAAAATGACATCACAACGCCTGCTGACATGGCGGCATTCGAACAACGCACAGAGGAAACGCTGGGCAGATTGACAAAGCAGCGGACCCTCCTCAATGTGCGGAAGAAGAAACGCCAGCCGCTCTACGCGGCGCTGGCAGACGCGGAGGCGCTGGAACCCAGCAGAGCGTTATACGAGGAAGGGCTCACCGGCATGGAGCAGGAATTCGAGCAGTATATGAAAGCCGTGAAGCTGCTGGAGGACAGCGGCATTCCGCGGGAGGTGCTGAAGAAAGAAAAGGCAGAAGTGTATGAGCAGCTCTCAGAGGTGAATCGGAAGATCCGGGCGGAGCGGGAAAAGTGGAAGCTCTGTCGGGAGATCTGCCGGCAGACGCCTGTAATGGAGCAGGACATCCAGAAAACAGAAGAACACCAGAAGGAGGTGCGGGAACATGAACATCGGAGGCGGTGAAGCGGCGGACCAGCTGGTACGCATGATGCTCTCCGGCAGCGAGGTCGCTGTCCGGCTGAGCGGCTCCGCCATAAAAAATGTACTGGCGCTCACCATGGCGCTGGCGAAAAAACACAAGACCATTTCCGGCAAAGTCAATCTGGCAAAGATGCTGAAGGAGACCCGCGATGTGCGGCGATTTTCCATGTCACCGGAACAGTATCAGCAATTCAGGCAGCGGGCAGGAAAACAGAAGATCCTGTTCTCTGCCATCCGTGATTCGGATAACAAGGGAAAAGTCGTGGATGTGATCATGCCGGTAACGGAGATCGACCGCGCCAATATGATCTTTGAGCGCATCCGATATACCGGGCAGCCGGAGCAGGCGCGGCAGGATGCCCCCTCTAAGGAGCAGGAAGCCCGTGTGGGACAGGAGGCGCCGCAGCGCGAACAGCAACGCCCCCGGCAGGAAGAAACGCCTGTAATGGCGCCTGTGGGCGAGCGGCAGGAGGTGACACCAAAAAAAGGATCTCGGTCGGGAACAGACTTGCCAGATACCAAAGGCAGATCGACCTCATCCAGCGGCAGGGAAACGGCTGCCGGGACGATGACGAGTGAGCGGCCTTCGGTTCTGGAACGGCTGAAAGGCTATCAGGCGCAGCTGGATACCCGGCAGAAGTCTGCCCCGGCCAAGGAAAAGGTCCGTCAAAAAGTACGACCGGATAGGACAAAGTAAGGAAGCCGTTTCGTCAGCGAGGCCGGCAGAGTGGAATGCTCTGCCGGCCTCGTATTTTTTATGCAGGAGGTGATGCGGCTGAAAAAGACATCCCAAACAACGGATCTGGTACTTGCGCTGTTCCTCTATATCCCTGTGATATGGGCGGCGCTGCTGATCGCCCAGTCCCTTGGCGGCGGTCTGCCGGAGCTGCTATCAAACTTAACTGCCGCGCTGGAACAGCCCTTCCAGATCCAATGGACAGACAAGAGCCTGTTCTCCATTCTCGTCTGCACCGGCGCATATCTCATGGGGCTGTGTCTCTATGCTTCCGGACAGGGCAGGACACGGGACGGAGAGGAACACGGCTCCGCCGCATGGGGCTCGCCCCGGCAGCTCAACGCGCAGTTCCGTCAAAAGGAGAACAAGATCCTCACCCGCCATGTGCGGCTGGGGATGGATACCCACAAGCACCGGCGCTCACTGAATGTGCTGGTCATTGGCGGCAGCGGCGCGGCCAAAACCCGCGGCTATGTCAAGCCCAACATTCTGGAAGCAAACAGCAACTATGTGATCACGGACCCGAAGATGGAGGTGCTGACCGCCACCGGAGGGTATCTGAAACGGCAGGGATACGACATCCGAGTGCTGAATCTGGTAGATCTGTCGCAGTCGGACGGCTATAACCCGTTCCGCTATCTGCGGGATGAAAAGGACGCGCTGAAGCTGGTGAACACGCTGATCCAGGCAACGACGCCCAAGGGCAGTCACGAGTCCGATCCGTTCTGGTCAAAGTCCGAGACAGCACTGCTGCAGGCCATCATCCTCATGCTGTTCCAGGAAGCGCCGGAATATGAGCAAAATTTTTCAATGGTGCTGCGTGTGCTGGAATATGCCGAAGTGAAGGAGGACGATGACGAGTATGTCTCCCCGCTGGATCTGCTGTTCCGGGCAATGGAGTATGAAAACCCGGAAAGCGTTGCCCTGCGGCAATATAAGGTTTTCAAGCAGGCGGCGGGTGTTGTATGCTCTA
>DPGF01000107.1:1162-18253 GCA_003522105.1 Oscillibacter sp. | reverse complement strand
AAGAAGATGCTCGTCAACACCGCAGGCGTCCTCTTTGAGCTGCTCGGCAAAACGAACGACCGCACGCTCATCGCGTCGGCGGGCGGCTATCTCGGCGGGGCGTTCTACCAACTCTACCGCGCGCTGCACCGCGCAAGCGGCGGGAAAGAGGGATACTTTGGCCTTGACGCAACGGCCTACCGCTCCGGCGCGGTGGACGCGCAGATGCGCGCGGACTACATCGCCTATGTTTCCTCTCTTGAGACTCTCACAGAGAAGGACGGCGTATTTGCCACCATGGAGGACGAGGCGCTCGCGGCGCTCTATCCGGGGCTGATGCAGAGTGTGACGCAGGTTTTACACAGCACGGAAGAAAAAACCAATTCCCTGCTTGGCAGGAAATAAGGAAGAAAGACTATGAACGAGAAGAACATCAGAAATTTCAGTATCATCGCCCACATTGACCACGGCAAGTCGACGCTGGCGGACCGGCTGCTTGAAAAGTGCAATGCCGTCTCCGCGCGCGAGATGTCGGATCAGATCCTCGACAACATGGACTTGGAGCGCGAGCGCGGCATCACCATCAAGGCGCGCGCCGTCACCTTCGACTATACCGCTGCCGACGGCGAGGTCTACACCCTCAACCTCATCGACACGCCGGGTCACGTCGACTTCAACTACGAGGTCTCGCGCTCGCTCGCAGCCTGCGAGGGCGCGCTGCTCGTCGTCGACTCCTCGCAGGGCATTGAGGCGCAGACCCTTGCCAACACCTATCTTGCGATGGAGCACGACCTTGAGATCCGCCCCGTGCTCAACAAGATCGACCTGCCCGCCGCCGACCCCAAGCGCGTCAAGCAGGAGATCGAGGACATTCTGGCGATCCCCGCCGAGGATGCGCCGGAAATTTCCGCCAAGCAGGGCATCAACATCGAGGCCGTGCTCGAGGACATCGTGCAGCATCTCCCCTGCCCGCAGGGCGACCCGAACGCCCCCTTGCAGGCCCTCATTTTCGACAGCTATTACGACGCTTACCGCGGCGTCATCGTCTACATGCGCTTGAAGCAGGGCACCTTGAAGCCCGGCATGGAGGTCAAGATGATGGCCACGGGCGCGACGTTCAAGGTGCTCGAGTGCGGCCTGATGCGTCCGCTGAGCCTGGAGCCTGCCAAGCAGCTCGAGGCCGGCGAGGTCGGCTACTTCACCGCGAGCATCAAGGACGTGCACGAAACGCAGATCGGCGACACGGTGACGAGCGTGGAAAACCCCGCGGCGGAGCCGCTGCCCGGCTACCGCAAGGTAAGGTCGATGGTCTACTGCGGCATTTACACCGAGGACGGCAGCAAGTACCCGGATCTTCGCGACGCGCTGGAAAAGCTCCAGCTCAACGACGCCTCGCTGACCTTTGAGCCCGAGTCCTCCGTGGCGCTGGGCTTTGGCTTCCGCTGCGGCTTCCTCGGCATGCTGCACATGGAGGTCATTCAGGAGCGGTTGGAGCGCGAATTTGACCTCGACCTTGTCACCACGCTCCCGAGCGTCATCTACGAGGTATACAAGACCGACGGCACGATGGTGCGCGTCGACAACCCGCACAACTACCCCGACCCCGCGCACATCGAGCGCGCCGAGGAGCCCTACGTCAAGGTGACGATCGTCACGCCGCCCGATTACGTCGGCAACATCATGCCCATGTGTCAGGATCGCCGCGGCGAATTCAAGGACATGCAGTACCTCGACACCTACCTTGTCGAGATGCATTACGAAATGCCGCTCAACGAGATCATCTACGACTTTTTCGACACGCTCAAGGCCAACACCAAGGGCTACGCCTCGCTCGACTACGAGCTCTCCGGCTATCGCGCGAGTGAGCTTGTCAAGGTTGATATTCTGCTCAACGGCGATCAGGTGGACGCGCTGTCGTTCATCGCGCATAAGGACAAGGCCTATGCCCGCGCGAGAAAGCTGTGCGAAAAGCTCAAGGACAATATCCCCCGCCAGCTCTTCGAGATCCCCATTCAGGCGGCCATCGGCGGGCGCATCATCGCGCGCGAGACCGTCAAGGCCATGCGCAAGGACGTTCTTGCCAAGTGCTACGGCGGCGATATCAGCCGAAAGAAAAAGCTGCTGGAAAAGCAGAAGGAGGGCAAGAAAAAGATGCGCTCGCTCGGCACCGTGCAGGTGCCGACGGAGGCCTTCCTTGCCGTCCTCAAGCTGGACGAATAATAAAAACACCATCGGAAATACAGTGAAGGAGTGCGATCAGATATGCTTTTGGACCATTATGTCAGCGCCATGGACAGCTGGAAGGGCCGCATCGACAGCGACACGGATTACGATGCCTTCCGCTGGCACCAGTGGGTGCAGCCCATCGACCTGAACGACGGCAGCGCGCCGTTCACCGGCAAGCTCGGGTTTGCGTTTGTCGGCTTTTGCAGCGACAAGGGCGTTGCGCGCAACAAGGGACGCACGGGCACGGCGCTCGCGCCGGATTTTGTGCGCGGACAGATGTCGGGCCTTCCCTGCACCTTCTCGCAGGAAGTCAAGCTCTTCGACGCGGGCGATATCGTCTGCGACGAGATCTCGCTTGAAGAGGGCCAGCGCGAGCTGGGCGCCGCCGTGGAGGAGATCCTGCGCCGCAAGCTCTTCCCCATCGTGCTCGGCGGCGGCCATGAGACGACCTTCGGTCACTTTCAGGGACAGCACAACTTTCTGAAAGACAGGGAGAAAACGCCGGAGCTTGGCATCATCAATTTCGACGCGCACTTCGACCTGCGCCCCTATGACATGGGCAACTCCTCGGGCACGATGTTCCGCCAGATCGCGGACGTGTGCCGCGCCGAGGGAACGCCGTACCACTATTTCCCCATCGGCATTCAGCAGCACAGCAACACCGTGAGCCTTTTCAAAAAGGCCGAGGAGCTGGGCGTTGACTATGTGCTCGCCAAGGAATTGCAGACCTCAAACCTTGAGACGATTCTTGAGCGCCTCGACCAGTACCTCTACCAGTGCGACGACACCTACATCACCGTCTGCACGGACGTGTTTTCCTCCGCGTTTGCCCCGGGCGTCAGCGCGCCGCAGTCGCTCGGCCTTGACCCCGAGATCGTGCTGCCGCTCATCAAGCACGTGCTGCGCACGCGCAAGGTGCGCGGGTTCGACATCTGCGAGATTTCGCCGCGCTTCGACCAGGACAACACCACCGCGAACCTCGGCGCGGTCATCATCTTCGCCGTCGTCAACACGCTTTGCCGGCTCAACGGCCTGAGCCTGTGACCGGCGGTAGACAACTTCTTTATATATTCTTAACGCTCTGACCATTTCCTTTTTTCCTGCGTTGCGGTATAGTAAAATCAGCGAAACTATAAACAGGAGTGAGCTTCTTGAGGCACATTTTTATCATCAATCCTGCTGCCGGAAAAAAGGACGGCCGCCAGCGCGTGTACACGATGGCCGAGGCGCTGAAAAAGAACCACAATTTAGACGTTGAGTGTATGCTGACCAAATCGCGCGGGCATGCGACGGCTTTGACGCGCACCATTGCGGAGACGGGCGACTATGTCCGCTTTTACGCCTGCGGCGGCGACGGCACGGTCAACGAGATCACCAACGGCATCGCGGGCTTTCCCAACGCCGCGATGACCTGCATCCCCATCGGCACGGGCAACGATTTCCTCAAAAACTTCGGCAAGGACGCCCTGCCGCTTTTTCTGGACGCGGAAAACCTGTGGAACGGCGACGTGACGCCGCTTGATCTGATCGACTGCAACGGCAAATACTGCCTGACGATCGCCTGCACGGGCATCGACGCGCGCATTGCCGAGAGCGTACATGACTTTGGCGCATCGCCGATGCTTACGGGGCGCGGAAGCTATTTAGCCAGCGTCGCGGCCAACTTCCTCTTCCGCAAGATCGGGCGCAGATGGCGCGTTACGCTCGACAACGAGGTGATCGAGGGTGACTTTGCGCTTGTTTCCATGTGCAACGGCCGCTATTATGGCGGCGGTTCCACCCCTGTGCCGGAGGCACGCATGACGGACGGCATTTTACATACGGTGCTTGTGAGAAATATCAGCAAGGCGCGCTTTGCGATGCTATTCTCCGATTACAGCGCAGGCAACTACCAAAAGCTGCCGCGCGACGTTGTGCGCGTTTCTACGGCGAAGGTCGTGCGCATTGAAGCGCTTGAGGGCGATCTCACCACCTGTCTCGACGGCGAGAGCATGCACGCTCAGTGCGTGACGCTGAAGCTTGCGGATAAGAAGGTCAACTTCTTTGCGCCCAAGGGCTGTGACCCGGACGCGACGGCGCGCTGAGCGGTGAAAAACAAGAGAAAACAGGACGAATGCGACAGCATTCGTCCTGTTTTTTTCTGCGGCGCGGCGGAAGGGGCAGCGCGGTGAAAAAGTTTTTGAATAAGCTGTGAATTTTTGGAAAAACAGCAAAATACCCCTTGCAAATGCCTTAGCAGTGCGCTATGATAGCAACGTTGGTTAGCACTCGACGAGTTTGAGTGCTAACCAACCTGAGAACGTTAAAAATCTTAAAATATACAAGGAGGCACCAAGCCATGAAACTCACACCGCTTGCCGACCGCGTCATCCTCAAGATGGTCGAGGTCGAAGAGACCACCAAGGGCGGCATCATCCTGACCGCCAGCGCCAAGGAGAAGCCCTCCGTTGCCGAAGTCATTTCCGTCGGCCCCGGCGGCATGGTGGACGGTCACGACGTTGTGATGACCGTCAAGCCCGGCGACAAGGTCATCACCAGCAAGTATGCCGGTACTGAGGTCAAGCTGGACGACGAGGAGTACGTTGTCGTCCGTCAGAGCGATATTCTCGCTATTGTGGAATAATCGAGGAGGTAACAAATTATGTCTAAGCTGATTAAATCCGGTGACGAGGCGCGCAAGGCGCTCGAGGCCGGCGTCAATACCCTTGCCGATACCGTCAAGGTCACCCTCGGCCCCAAGGGCCGCAACGTGGTGCTCGATAAGAAGTTTGGCGCGCCGCTCATCACCAACGACGGCGTGACCATCGCCAAGGAGATCGAGCTCGACGATCCGTTTGAGAACATGGGCGCGCAGCTTGTGCGCGAAGTTTCCACCAAGACCAACGACGTCGCGGGCGACGGTACCACCACCGCCACCCTGCTCGCCCAGGCCATGGTGCGCGAGGGTCTGAAGAACCTTGCCGCCGGCGCGAACCCCATCGTGATGAAGAAGGGCATGGCCAAAGCCGTTGAGACTGCTGTCTCCGCCATCAAGGCCAACTCCCAGAAGGTCAACGGCACGGACGACATCGCCCGCGTCGGCACCGTTTCCAGCGGCGACGAGTTCATCGGCAAGCTGATCGCCGAGGCCATGGAGAAGGTCAGCGCCGACGGCGTCATCACCATCGAGGAGTCCAAGACCGCTGAGACCTACTCCGAGGTCGTCGAGGGCATGATGTTCGATCGCGGTTACATCACCCCCTACATGGTCACCGATACCGAGAAGATGGAAGCCGTCATCGACGACGCTTACCTGCTCATCACCGATAAGAAGATCTCCGTCATTTCCGACATTCTGCCGATCCTCGAGCAGCTCGTCCAGAGCGGCAAGAAGCTTGTCATCATCGCTGAGGACGTCGAGGGCGAGGCACTCTCCACCCTGATCGTCAACCGTCTGCGCGGCACGCTGAACGTCGTTTGCGTCAAGGCACCCGGCTTCGGCGATCGCCGCAAGGAGATGCTCCAGGATATCGCCATTCTCACCGGCGGTCAGGTCATCTCCGAGGAGCTTGGCTACGAGCTCAAGAGCACCACGATCGACATGCTCGGCCGTGCCCGCCAGATCAAGGTCACCAAGGAGAACACCACCATTGTCGACGGTGCCGGCGACAAGCAGGCCATCGCTGACCGCGTGGCACAGATCCGCGCCCAGATCGGCGTGACCACCAGCGAATACGACAAGGAGAAGCTTCAGGAGCGCCTTGCCAAGCTCGCCGGCGGTGTGGCCGTCATCAAGGTCGGTGCTGCCACCGAGACCGAGATGAAGGAAAAGAAGCTGCGCATAGAGGACGCGCTCAACGCGACCCGCGCGGCCGTGGAAGAGGGCATCGTTGCCGGCGGCGGTACCGCCTATGTCAACGCTGTTCCCGCTGTGGAAAAGCTCATCAGCGAGGTTGAGGGCGATGAGAAGACGGGTGTTCAGATCATCGTCAAGGCCCTGCAGGAGCCCATCCGTCAGATCGCGGCCAACGCCGGTATCGACGGCAGCGTTGTGCTTGAGAAGATCAAGACCAGCGGTAAGGTCGGCTACGGCTTCGACGCCTACAAGGAAGTCTACTGCGACATGATCTCTGCGGGTATCGTTGACCCCGCGAAGGTCACACGCTCCGCTCTGGAGAACGCCGCTTCCGTCAGCGCCATGGTGCTCACCACCGAGTCCCTTGTTGCCGACAAGCCCGAGCCCCCCGCACCGGCCGCTCCCGCCGGCATGGGCGACATGGGCGGCATGTATTAAGAGACACCGCAAAGCCTTGAAATTGCTTGATTTTTGAGTGTGCAAAAGCGGATTTACGCCAAACTTACGCCACTTACGCCAAAAATTCAAGCGCATGATAGGGTAACAGAAATCGGCACCTGCTTGTAAAAGCAGGTGCCGATTTTTACCGTTTGTCAAATAGTATAAATAAAATTTACAACTATATTGACGAATACAAAATCTAATGATATGCTGTTAACAGAAGAGGTGATCGAAATGAATCGTTTGATTTCGAAATGTCCTGTTTGCCATGGAACGCTGCAAGTTACCACACTACAATGTCCTGATTGTGGCATGGAGCTAAGAAACACATTCGATCTCAGCGCGTTTAACCTGCTTGACTGCGACCAATTCGAGTTCTTGACGACATTCCTAAAGAATAGAGGAAATCTGAAAGAGGTGCAATCTGATATGCAGCTATCCTATCCAGCGGCGAAAAAGAAGTTGGACGAGCTGCTTGCCGCCCTGCATCTTAGCGGCACGATAGACAAAGCGATTCCAAAGGAGGTGGATGTGAGCCGTATGAATGTAGACTATACCAGCACGCGCGCCTCTGAGATCATCAAGGCGAAGCTGAAAGCGCATGGCGGACATGTTACTGTGTATACAGTACGAGGACTTCCCTGTGAGATTTACGCAGAGCAAGACGGAACAACTTTTACAAGTGATAAGTTGCCAATTAAGCCAGCCTACGACTATAAGGTGTTTGACGATATTGTAGAACTCCTTATAAAGCAAGGTGGCAGAGCAAGGAAAGGCAACGGAAGAAACTACAAGCTCGGTGAACCCGGTTGTGAGGAAAACACCGTTGTCGGTACAATAGCGCTTCACCGCGGTAGAACAATCGGAGAATCCGTTTTTGACCCCGTGTTTGTCATGGCGGCAATCTTGGAATGGGCGGGAATTGCTGAGAATGGACGCGGTGAATTGATTCTCGCTGACGAGTACAAGGAAAAATTATAATAACATTCCTTCTGTTGCTTTTGTTGGATTTTGGTATCATGTTTTCGTCAAGAGCAAGATCGCCAGACGGCGCCTGCTTTCAGCGGGCGCCGTTTTTTTGCCGCAAACCAAAGCTGTAAACCTTTGTGAAAATAATGGTTGACAGACGGGGGGCTTTGTGGTTTAATGCTACAGTAATCTTACTGTGGCCCGGCGATGACCGGGGCGTATTCTGGGAGGAATTCTATTATGAGCGAAATGCAGCAGGCGGCAGTGGCCGCCAGAAAGTCGAAGATGAGTGTGCGGGACATCTGCTACGCAGGCCTCTTCGCGGCGGTCATCGCCGTGATGGCGCAGATCTCCATTCCGATGCCTATGGGCGTGCCCATGACCATGCAGACCTTTGCCATCACGCTGGCGGCTGTGGTGCTGGGCAGCAAGCTCTCCACCATTTCGAGCCTTATCTATATCATCATGGGCGCGGTGGGCCTTCCGGTCCTCGCCAACTTCTCCGGCGGCTTTGATAAGTTCGTCGGCCCCACCGGCGGCTTTCTGCTCTCCTTCCCCCTGATGGCCTTCATTATCGGCTGGGGCGCGGAGCACCGCAAGGACTTCAAGGGCGCGTATGTGATCGCGCTGGTCGTCGGCACGGTGGTCAACTATGTGGTGGGCGTGGCGCTGTTCTGCGCCGTGGCCAAGGCGAGCGTCGCCACCGGCATCACCGCCTGCGTGCTGCCCTTCATTCCCACCGCCATCATTAAGGCGATCCTCGCCTCCGTGATCGGCTTTGCCATCAGAGAGCGTGTGCCGGAGCTGAAGAAATGATCCATCTGCGTCCCCACCACCTGCTGTGCACGCAGGGTTACTCGGGCAAGGGCTACGATGAGAACTTCGTTGCGCACATGAACGAAGTCGTGCACGAGCTGAGAAATGTGCCCGGCACCAGGATCATGCTGACCTTCTCCACGGACACGCTCTGCTCCTGCTGCCCCCACAAGGAGGGCGAGGATCTATGCGACACGCAGGAAAAGGTGAAGCGCTTCGACCGCAAGACGATCGAGTACTTCGGCCTTGAGGAGAGGGAGTATGTCTATCAGGACTTGATCCGCGAGATCGACGAAAAGATGACGAGCGAAATGCTCGCGGACATTTGCCGGGATTGCGAGTGGTTCCCCATCAGCGCCTGCCGGAAGAATATCTGCGGCAACAAGTGAAAATTTGTGAAAGCGACGAAAGGCGAAGCTGACCGACTGGTCGGCTTCGCCTTTTTCCTCGTTTGCAGCAGCGCGCGCAGCTCGCTGACCTGCTCTGCTGTAAGAGCGCGCTTTGGCAGGAGGTATACCTCCTGTGTGTTGACATAGAGAAGATACATGGAGCTGAGCTCATAAACGCAGGCAAGCTTCGTGATGAGAAAAGAAGAGTCGCCCTTGCGCGACGGAATACAGATGCGAATACGATGGGCGTCGATCGTGACATCGTAGTCGCACCCGAGCGTGTTGTGGGGAGAGGCCAGATACTGCCGGATACCCTTCTCCGCACCCGCGAAGAGAAAAATGCCCCAGACCAGATAGGCGAGGGCAAGAAAAAATACGAGATAATTCACCGTTCCCAACCCCAGTGCGCCGCCGATGGCATAGAGTATGGAAACGCCGAGCACGAGGAACATGATTTGCAGCGCGCGGCGGTGGCGCAGAAAAAGACCGTAATAGGTCGCCTTGCGAAAGTCGGAAACGGTGATGGAATAGTTTACATGGATCGTCTGCATAATGAGCACCTTTCTGCGGCGTAAAAGATGTTTCTATTATACGGGTTACGGTCGGAATTGCAAGAGAGTGTTTCCGTTTTCCGGGAATCGAAAAGGAGGAGAACGAATTGATCAGTGGTTTGGACTATTTTCGGGAGTTAAACATTGCCTCCGTGCTGCTGCGGTTGGTGCTGGCAATGGCCTTTGGCGGCATGATCGGCCTTGAGCGCGGACGCAAGCACCGCGCGGCGGGCTTTCGCACCTATATGCTCGTCTGCCTCGGCTCGGCGCTGACCAGCATTCTGAGCCAGTATTTGTTCGTGCAGCTCGGTACCGTCTGGGCGGAGATCGCCGTGACGACCGGCAAGCAGGTCGACGTGAGCCGCCTTGGAGCAAAGGTTTACAGCGGCATCGGCTTTCTGGCCGCCGGTACGATCATCGTCACCGGCAGGCAGGAGGTCAAGGGAATGACGACTGCCGCGGGACTTTGGGCATCTGCCTGCATGGGCATCGCCATCGGCGCGGGGTTCTATGAGTGCGTGATCATCGCGTTCGTGCTGATGTTTCTGTGCATTCACTTCCTGCCGGTGGTGGAGGTGTATCTGCTGGAAAACGCGCGCAATATGAATATCTACGTGGAGCTCAAGTCGCTCGATGAGCTTGGTGTGCTGCTCAGCCATGTCAAGGCGCAGGGCGTGCAGATCTACGGCGTGGAGATCGACCGCGGCGGAGAGGAGTATCACCGCTATCCCAGCGCGGTGCTCAGCGTCCGGCTCAGTGCGCATCAGCAGCATCCACAGATCCTGGCGGCGCTGTCTGAGGTTCATGGCGTGACCATGATCGACGAGATTTGAGGGGGAGAGGATCGCAATGCTATCTATTTTTGACGGATTACGGGATATCACACTTGCTTCCGTTGCATTCCGGCTGATCCTGAGCACACTGTGCGGCGGGATCGTGGGCATGGAGCGCGAATTCAAGCGCCGCAGCGCCGGCTTCCGCACCCACATTCTGATCTGCCTTGGTGCGGCCATGACCACGCTGACGAGCGAATTCTGGCTTGTGTATATGCGCTACTATCTGGACGCTGCCCGTCTGGGCGCAGGCGTCGTCGCCGGTATGGGCTTCATCGGCGCGGGTACGATCATTGTCACGCGCCGCCAGCGCGTCAAGGGGCTCACTACGGCCGCCGGCCTGTGGACGGTCGCGGTCGTCGGCCTTGCCATCGGCGCAGGCTTTTACGAGGGCGGGTTGTTGACGACTGTTCTGATCCTGCTGGCGGAGATGCTCTTTTCCAAGCTGGAATATCACATCATGGCCACCGCGCCCGAGATCAATCTTTTCATCGAGTATGAGGATCGCTCCGCGCTCGACCGTGTACTCAAGCTCTACCGCGACAGGCAGATCAAGGTTTCCAACATGGAGATCACCCGTCAGCCCGGCGGTGAGGGGAACGATGCCGCCTGCGCGCTCTTTACGCTGCGCTTGAACAAGCACTGTCCGGCCGGAACGATCATTTCGGATATCTGCGCGATGGGCGGCGTTCGGAACGTCGAGGAGATCTGACGAAGAAAATAAGAAAATCGGCGCCTTAGTAGGCACCGATTTTTCTGCTCAGGCGTCCCCCTGCATGGGGATAAACAGCGTGTCAGCCATGTTGGTGAGCGCTTCCGCGCCCGCGCCGGTATCGACGCTCAGGCTGTACTCGATGCCGGGGACAATGTCGAACCAGATGATCTTGCCTGCGCCGCCTTCATCGTAGGAAAGCTGCGCGTCACAGTAGCTGACCTTGCCCGCTGCGCTGAGCGAGAAGCTGCCGAGGCCGGAAATATCCACAAGTTCCAGCTCTCCCGGCGCGGTGCGGTAGACCCAGCGCGCGCCGCTCAACGTGAAGGCGGTCTCTGCCACGGTGCGGCCGTCCTGTGAAAAGACGCTGATGACAACGTCCTCTGCTCCCTCGGGCGCGGTGGCAAGCTCCTGCCCGAGCCCCGCGGCGAGAATTCTGGCATTTTCGAGCAGCTCTGCATCGCTGCCGCTGCTGCTCACGCACCACTGCTGCCCCTCATCGGGCAGGAACCAGCTCACATAGCCGGTGAGGTTGTTCGTGCACAGCTGAAGCTGCGCCTCCCCCACCGTCCAGCTCAGATCCTGATCCCAGGTCTCATAGAGGCCGGAGATGTCCTCGGGATCGGACGCTTTGGCCGCGCGGCAGGTGTATGCCGTGCCGTCGAGCGTGTAGCTTGCCTGTACCATCTCTGCGCCGGTTTCGTCCGCGTTGAGCGCGGTGAACGCGGCGTTCTCCGCGCCGTCGGGCAGGGTGAGCGCGTAGCCCATCGCGCGGATCTGCGCAAGCGTGGTATCCGACCACGGGTTGGCGATCTGAACGTTGCCGCCGTTGCCGGGGGGATCGCCTGTTTCGCTGCTGCTCCACGGCTGTAAGATCACGGCCGCGGCAACGACGCATACGCATGCGGCGGCTGCCGCAGCGCGCGCCCGGATATGGTTCTTCTTCATCGGCCTTTGTGCCTCCTCAAGCATGGTCTGATCAGCGGCGTGCTGAAAGACGTCAAATTTTCGATCGTTCATATGGCAATATCCTCCTTGAGCATCGCCTCGCGCAGACGGTTTCGCGTGCGGAAGAGCGAGGATTTTACTTTTTCCGCGCTGCACCCGCATACCGCAGCGATCTCGCCGACGCTTTCCCCGTACCAGTAGCGGCGGACAAAGAAAACGCGGTTTTCCCTTGTCTGTGCGCGCAGAAAGGTTTGAAGCCAGATGTTGAATTCTGAAGCTTCCACGCTTTTTTGCGTGTCCTCTGCGCCCACAAGGCAGGGCTCGAGCTCTTCGAACGCTTCGGTCAGCGCGCTGGCGCGTTTTCCCGCGCCGTTGTAGGAGAGTTTGTCGAGCGCCAGATTGCGCGCGATGCGCGCGAGAAAGGCGCCCAGCACCCGCGGTTTTTCGGGCGGAATGGAATTCCATGTGCGGATCCATACGTCGCTCAGGCACTCCTCCGCGTCGCGCTCGTCCGGCAGAATGCGCCGGATCACGCTGCGGCAGAGCCTGCCGTATTTTTGCTCGCTTTGTGCGATGCCGTCTTCGCTGCGCTCATAATAGAGCCGGACGATCTCTTCATCGTTCAAGACGATCACCTCTCTTTTCTTTCATGCATGAAGGACGTTTGGTTCGTCTTCACCTGTACAGACGAAATGCGGGGGGAAAAGGTTGCGCGCTTTGCTGCAATTTTTTTGCTTTGACAGATATGCTTCGTTCGCGTAGAATAGATATAATATCATTTTAGCAGGAGAACCTATGAAAAAACAACTTGCAGCGCTGCTGCTCCTTCTTTTTGCGTTCTCGCTTTCCGGCTGCGGCGAAAAAGCTGCCGAGAGCGAGGCGCGCACGGTCTACGCCATGGACACGGTGATGAACCTGACGGTTTACGGCGAAAAGGCTGCCTCCGCGCTCGAAAACGCGGAGAAAGAACTGCATACTCTGGACGGAGACGTCCTCTCGCGCACGGCGGATGGCAGCGAGCTTTTTTCGCTCAACGCCGCGGACGGGGAGAGCGTTTCGTATGGCGCGGACGATCCGCTGCCGAAGCTTATCGAAACGGCGCTCACCATCTCGGAGGCAACGGAAGGCGCATTTGACCCGACGCTTGCCCCCGTGCTCGACGCTTGGGGCTTTACGAAGGACTTACGCCGCGTGCCATCTTCCGATGAGCTGGCGGCGCTGCTTGCCCGCACGGGGCGCGATAAGATCGCGCTCGAAAAAACGGCGGACGGCTATTCGGTTGCGCTGTCAGATGGCGCGCAGCTCGACCTCGGCGGCATCGCCAAGGGCTACGCGGCAGATCTTCTGCGCGCGCAGCTTGAAAAAGAGGGCGTTGCCTCGGCGACGCTCGACCTCGGCGGCGATGTGTTCGTCATGGGAAAAAAGAGCGACGGCGGCGACTGGCGCGTCGCCGTTAAGGACCCCGGCGATACGGAGAGCTATCTTGGCATCGTGTCCGCGTCGGATGCGTTCATCGTGACTTCCGGCGTGTACGAGCGCTATTTTGAAGAAAACGGCGTGCGCTACCACCATATTCTTGACCCCAAGACCGGCTGCCCCGCGGAAAGCGGGCTCGTCAGCGTCACGGTGCTGTGCAAAAACGGCGCATGGGCGGACGCGCTCTCGACGGCGTGCTTTGTCCTCGGCACGGACAAAGCGCTTGCGCTGCGCGACGACCTTGCCGCGCAGGGGGTCGCCTTTGAGCTCGTTTTCGTCACCGATGACGGGCGCGTGCTCTATACCGGCGGCCTTGCCGCCGCCTTTACACCAAACGAGGAAAGCGGGTACACCTATGAATCGCTCGCCTAAGCTCAAGCCGACGCTCTGGGACGCGCTCGTGGTGCTCGCGGTGCTGGCGCTGGCGGGACTTCTTGCCGCGCGCCCGTTTCTCGCTGCGAAGACGGCGGGCGAGCTGACGGTCAGCATCAGTGTCGACGGCGAAACCGTTGAGCGCTGCGCGCTCAGCGCCTACGAGGGCGGCACTTACAAAAGCCGCGGCTATACGCTCACCGTGGAGGCGGCAGACGGCGCGGTGTACGTTGCCTCGAGCGACTGCCCGAATCAGGACTGCGTGCATTCCGGCGCGATCTCGCGCGCGGGGCAGAGCATCGTCTGCCTTCCCGCCCGCGTAGCGGTCACACTGGAAGGCGCGGCATCCGACTATGACCTGATCGCGGGGTGAGCGCATGAAGATCAAAACAAGAGAGCTGACGCTCTGCGCGGTGCTCGCGGCGCTCGCACTTGCGCTGTCCTACATGGAGTCGTTTTTTCCGCTTGCGCTCATTGTGCCGCTGCCGGGCGTCAAGCTCGGCCTTGCCAATATCGTTACGCTCTACGCGCTCTATGCCCTCGGCTTTCCGAGCGCGCTCGCCATATTGCTCGTGCGCTGCACGCTCGGCGCGCTGTTCGCGGGCAACGCCTCGGCACTGCTGTTCTCGCTGCTCGGCGGGCTGGCGGCGCTTCTGGCGATGGCGCTTTTGCGCAAGGCGAAAGGACTCAGCATCTTTGGCGTTTCCATCGCCGGTGCGGCGGCGCATAACATAGGGCAGGTCTGCGCCGCGATGCTGACGCTCGGCTCGAGCGCACCGCTCTATTACCTGCCGTTTCTGCTGCTGGTGTCGCTCTTCACGGGCGCGTTCAGCGGCCTTATTACTGCGTGTTTGTTCCGCGCGATGGCGCACACACCCTACGGGGCGAAGGGAGAGAATCACCATGGATAAAAAGGACGAAATTATCCTCCAGCAGCTCGACGTTATCCGCACGATGACGCAGAACAGCCTCAATCGCATGGGCAGCGACTTCTGGGGCGCGCCGCTGACGCCGGACGCGCCGAGATCCGCCGCGCCCAAAGCAAACGCGCCGGGGCGCACGGACGGCGCAAAGCCCGAGAAGACCACCGCCTCCACAGGCGCGGACGAGAAGAAAGAAGAGGAAGCGCCGCTTCCTCCGCCGGAGAAGATCGAAGATCTCAAGGCGGAGCTGGACGGCTACGTTGGTCTCGGCGAGGTCAAGCGCGAGGTGAATAACCTCATCAACATGGCGACTGTCTTTAAGCGGCGCGAGGAGATGGGGCTTCCCAACGCGGACTTTTCGCTCCACATGGTTTTTACCGGCAACCCCGGCACGGGCAAGACGATGATCGCGCGCTTGATGGCGCGCATCTACCGTTCACTCGGCATACTCTCGAAGGGACAGCTTGTCGAGGTCGACCGCAGCGGCCTTGTCGCAGGCTATGTCGGTCAGACGGCCATCAAGACGAGCAAGGTCATCGAAAAGGCGCTCGGCGGCGTGCTGTTCATTGACGAAGCCTACGCCCTCAACGGCAAGGGCGACAACGACTTCGGTCAGGAGGCCATCGACACGCTCCTCAAGGCGATGGAGGATCACCGCGACGACCTTGTGGTCATCGTGGCGGGCTATGACGGACTGATGGAGAAATTCATTCATTCAAACCCCGGTCTTGAGTCCCGCTTCAACCGCTACCTGCACTTCGATGACTATTCGCTCGACGAGATGCTCGAAATTTTCAAGATGCGCTGCCGCAAGTCGCTCTACACCCTCTCACCAGACGCCGAAGAGGACGTGAAGGACTTTATCCGCGACGAAAACGCCGACGGCGTGACCTTTGGCAACGCGCGCGGCGTGCGCAACCTCTTTGAGCAGATCTTGACCGCGCAGGCCAACCGCCTTGCGAAGATGGAGCACTTCACGAAGGAAGACCTTATGACACTCACGCGCGACGATGTCCTCCACGCCCGCGGCATGGAGGAGGACATGACGGCAGCCGAGGTCGAAGCGGGCCTTGCAGAGAAAAAAGAAACGCCCTCCGGCACAGAAGCGCCGAAGGACGAAGCGTGATTCGATTCAAATAAAAAGGGCAGAGATGCATCGCATCTCTGCCCTTTTTGATTATTTGTCAATGCTTGCCATGTACTCGAGCAGGCGGACGACCATGCTGGAATAACCCCATTCATTGTCGTACCAGGCGATCAGCTTGACGAAGCTGTCGTCGAGCATGATGCCGGCGGTCTCGTCGAAAATGCTCGGGTGCGAGTTGGCGACAAGGTCCTGAGAAACGATCTGGTCGCTCGTGTAGGCGAGAATGCCCTTGAGGGGACCTTCGCTTGCGCGCTGAATGGCCTCGCAGATCTCCTGATAAGTGGTCGGTCTCTTGAGCTGTGCGGTCAGGTCGACGACGGAAACGTCAGCCGTGGGAACGCGGAAGCTCATACCGGTCATCTTGCCCTTGAGCTCGGGAATGACCTTGCCGACAGCCTTGGCAGCACCCGTGGAGGAGGGAATGATGTTGTTGAAGACCGAGCGGCCGGTGCGCCAGTCGCTGCCGCCGCGGGCATCAACGGTCTTCTGCTTGGACGTGGAGGCATGAATGGTAGACATGAGCGCGCGCTCGATGCCGAACGTATCGTTGATGACCTTGGTGAGGGGAGCTAAGCAGTTGGTGGTGCAGGAGGCGTTGGAAACGACCTTCATATCGGGGCGCAGCAGCTCATGGTTGACGCCCATGACAAACGTGGGGGTTTCTTCGTCCTTGGCGGGCGCGGTCAGAATGACCTTCTTCGCGCCGCCGACAAAGTGTGCGGAGGCCTTTTCGGTGGTGGTGTAAACACCGGTAGACTCGATGACGTACTCAACGCCGTAGTCAGCCCACTTGATCTGCGAAGCGTCAGCCTCGCTGAAGATGTGGATCTTGTGACCGTTCAGGATCAGATTCTCGCCGTCGTGCTCGACCGTGCCATTGAACTGACGGAACACGGAGTCGTACTTAACGAGATAGACCATGTAGTCAAGGTCTGCCTTGCGCAGATTGATGCCGCAGATATCAAACTTCTCGGGATGCTCGGACATGATGCGCAGCACAACGCGACCGATGCGACCGAAACCGTTGATGCCCACTTTGATAGCCATAATGATAACCCTCCACGAAAGTGTGTTCGTATTTTTCGGAGCTTCGCCCCACTTTGTATGTTCATTATAGCATGGAGGATTTTTTTGTCTGCCCCTTTCCTGAAAAAAGGTGACCGAACTTCACTGTACAAATATGTGCATAATATCCAAAAACATGGAAAAGTATTTGTATATCTTCTCCAAATATTCCATACATTTCAAACATTTGAAGCATATTCTTGTGCATAAAATGGCACGGTTGGCGACGAAAATGACGGCTATCCTGCAAAACAGGCAGGTGGCGGTACGAGTCGGCTGCGCACAAAAAAGGAAGGACAGCTTTAGCTGTCCTTCCTTATCGTGAGAAACGTTACGCAAGCGCTGCGGTGATGATCGCCATGGAGTAGACCTCCTGAGCGTTGCAGCCGCGGGAGAGGTCGTTGATCGG
>DPGF01000107.1:0-839 GCA_003522105.1 Oscillibacter sp. | reverse complement strand
GAGACCGCCGCGTCGAACTGGAACTCGCCGCCGATCGGGGTGTCGGGCATGAGGGCCTTGGCCTTCTCGCAGGCATTGCGCATCTTGTCGACGTCCTCGCCCTTGCCGGAGCCGAGGGTGGAGTAGCTCAGGAAAGCGACCTTCGGGTCAACGCCGAAGATCTTGGCGCAGGAAACGGTCTCCTTGCAGATCTCGACGAGCTCGTCCTCGGTGGGCTTGATGTTGATGGCGCAGTCGGCCATGGCGAGCACTTCGTTCTCGCCGGAAGCGGCGGGACGGACCATGATGAAGCAGGAAGAGACGATCTTGTTGCCGGGCTTGGTCTTGATGAGCTGGAGCGCGGGACGGACGGTATCGGCGGTGGAGTAGGTGGCGCCGCCGAGCAGGCAGTCGGCCTTGCCCATCTTGACGAGCATGGTGCCGAAGTAGTTGCTCTTCTTGAGCGCGGCGCGGCACTCGTCGGCGGTCATCTTGCCCTTGCGCAGCTCGACCATCTTGTCGACCATCTCGTCCATGCCGTCGTAATTCTCGGGGTCGATGATCTCGGCACCGCGGATGTTGAAGCCGATGTCCTCAGCGGCGGCGGCAATCTCATCGGGGTTGCCGACGAGCACGGGCTTTAAGAAGTTACCGGACAGCAGACGGGCGCTCGCTTCGAGAATGCGGGGGTCGGTACCTTCGGTGAAAACGATCGTTTTGGGGCTCTTTTTCAGCGTGCTGATCAGTTGTGCAAACATGTTGATTCCTCCTGATATATGATGTGCCGGTCAAGCGGGCACAGATTTACGGATATAGTATACACCCACTTTTTCACCCTCTCAAGGAAAAATAACGCAAAA
>DPGF01000080.1 GCA_003522105.1 Oscillibacter sp. | reverse complement strand
AAGCTGCCGCGCGCGAAAAAACTTAAATTGACGGAGGAAGGGCACAATGCGTGAAACGATCGTCGACCGCGCGTATGCAAGAACGCTCCTGCCGGCACGCAGGGAAGACGGGCACAAGGGCAACTTTGGCAAGCTCTTAGTCCTCGGCGGCAGCGTGGGCTATACGGGCGCGCCGTATCTGACGGCGGGTGCAGCGGTGCATTCCGGCTGCGGGCTCGTGTATCTCGGCGTGCCGGAGAGCATCTGGGCGGTCGAGGCGCAAAAGTGCGTGAGCGCGATGCCGTTTCCACTGCCGGAAAAGGACGGAAAGCTCTGCCTTGCCTCGCTTGATGCCATGCAGGAGAAATTGAACGGCTGCGATGCCCTTGCGCTCGGCCCGGGCCTTGGCCGGGGAGGGGAGACGGAAAAGCTCGTTCGCGCGCTTTTGTGGCAGGTGAAAGAGCCGCTGGTACTGGACGCCGACGGACTGAACGCCTTGCAGGGCTGCACGGAGCGGCTCTGCGACCGCCGCGGCCGCGTGACGATCCTCACGCCGCACAACGGTGAATTTGCCCGCCTGACGGGGAAAACGCTTCGGGAGATCGCGTCGAGCGAGCGCTTGGGGCTTGCAAGCCGCTTTGCCTGCGAGCACGGCTGCATTTTGGTGCTCAAGGGGCACAGGACGCTCGTTGCGCTGCCGGACGGGCAGATGCTTGTCAATACGAGCGGCTGCTCTGCGCTCTCGAAAGGCGGCAGCGGAGACGTGCTGACGGGGCTGATCGCCTCGCTCCTCTGCCAAGGGGCGGGCGCGGCGGAGGCTGCGGCGCTCGGCGTATGGCTGCATGGCCGCGCAGGAGAGCTGCTGGCACGAAAAATGAGCGCTTATTGCGCGAGCCCACAGGAGCTTTTGACGCAGGGACTGAGCCTCGCGTTTCTGGAACTGCTGGAAACATAAAAGAAGAGAAAAAGCAAGCGCCGCATCGGTTGATGCGGCGCTTGCTACGAGCCGGGGAAGTCGGTGTGTTGCTTTTGAAAAAAGAACAAAGGGAAAGCGCCCCCGAAGGAAGAACTCGGAGACGCTTTCCCCTGTTTATCAGAGGATTTGAGGAAAATTACTTTTTCTTGAGGTCGTGCACCGGGTCATTGGAGTGCTTGGTCACGAGGTTCGTCAGGGCGAAGAGGGCGATAACGTTGGGGATAACCATGAGGTTGTTGAACATATCGCTCAGCTCCCAGACGAGGTCGTTGGCCATCATCGTGCCGAGGAAGATGAAGATGAGGGCGAGGACGGTGTAGACGAGGACGCTCTTCTTGCCGAAGAGGTAAGCAACGTTGATCTTACCGAAGAGGTTCCAGCCGAGAATGGTGGAGAAGGCAAAGAAGAAGAGGCAGACGGCGACGAACATGTTGCCCGCGGTCTCGCCGAAGACGACGCCGAAGGCAGTCTGGGCGAGGTTTGCCTTGCCGAGCGTGGTGCTGGCAGCGGCAGCGCCGCATTCGTGGAGGGGGCCGCCCTCAGTGTAGAGGGTGGAGATGATGACGAGCGCGTTGAGGGTCAGGACGACGAAGGTGTCGACGAACACGCCGATCATGGCGACAACGCCCTGGTCGTGCGGGGTCTTGACATGCGCGAGAGCGTGGGCGTGGGGGGTAGAACCCATACCAGCCTCATTGGAGAACAGGCCGCGCTTTGCACCCTGGGAAATGGCGGTCTTGATGGCATAGCCGAAGCCGCCGCCGATGATGGCCTGCGGAGCAAAGGCATACTTGAAGATCATGCCGAAGGTCGCGGGGACGTACTTGATGCGGGCGATGAGAACGATGAGACCGCCGAGCAGGAAGATCGCAGCCATGATGGGGACGACCTTCTCGGTGACGGAGGCAAGACGCTGCACGCCGCCGATGAAGATGAAGCCGCAGATGGCGACGAGCACGAGACCAACGATCCAGGACGGGATGCCGAACGCGGTCTGCATCGTCGAGCCGATGGAGTTGGACTGCACCATGCAGCCGAAGAAGCCAAGCGCCAGCGTGATGGCGATGGCGAAGAAGGCGGCGAGGAACTTGCCGAGGCCACCCTTGAAGGCAGTGGTGATGTAGTAGACGGGGCCGCCCTTGATGTTGCCGTCCTCTTCAACGATGCGGGTCTACTGGGCGAGGGTCGCTTCTGCGTAAATCGTGGCCATGCCGAAGAAGGCAATCAGCCACATCCAGAAGATGGCGCCGGGGCCGCCGGTGAGGATGGCGCCGGAAGCGCCGACGATGTTACCCGTACCGACCTGAGCGGCGATGGCGGTGGCGAGCGCCTGGAAGGAGCTCATACCGCTCTCGTGCTTCTTACCGTTGAGCGACAGATTGCCGAACACGCTGTTCCAGCCCTCTTTGAAGCAGCGGATCTGGACGAAGCGGGTCTTGATGGAGTACCAAAAACCAATGCCGAGCAGAAGGAACACAAGGATGTAGTTGCTCAGATACTCATTGATCTTGCATGCAATTGGGTATAGCGTGGCTTCGATAGATGCGATCATAATTCTCTCTCCTAAAAAAACAAAAAAGAAGTTGCCGATACGAAAATCAGCAACTCCGGAAGAGACATTCAATTAAGTGCGGGAACAAACGGCGCGCGACGAAAAATCGTCTTTGCTCCTCTGTCCCTTTGCCTGAGAGATTCGACCGCGAACGGTCTTGCACCTTCGGCACTCAATTCAATGAGTTCTCCAGAGTTTCCTCGGCTCTCAGTCTTCGTGATCCTGAAAGCTTCATTGGTAGATATTCGTTTGTTTCAGCAGTAAAAGCCTAACACGCCGTAAAGAAGAAGTCAAGAGAGGCGGTTGCTTCAAAACAGACAAAGATTTATCCAATTTATTATGCACATTGATGATGAACTTTCATATTTTTAATGAATGGGAAATGGAATGCACTTTCGAAAAGGAATCACGCCGGAACACATAAAAAAACACGGCTGACCAAAAGTTGTCAGCCGTGACTTTTTTGAGGAAATTCGCAATTATTTGCCGCCTTTTCGGTCAGACAGGCGATCAGGGGTGTGGGAATGCCTGACAACATGGCTCGTCAGGGCGAGCAGGGCGATGGCGTTGGGAATGACCATGAGCTGGTTGAACATGTCGCTCAGCTCCCAGACGAGGTCGTTGGACATCGTGGTGCCAAGGAAGATGAAGATCAGCGCGAGACAGGTGTAAGCGCCGTTGCTCCGTTCGCCGAAAAGGTAAGTCATGTTGATCTTGCCGAAGAGGTTCCAGCTGAGGATCGTGGAAAAGGCGAAGAAGAAGAGGCACACCGCGACGAACATGCTGCCGGCCTTGTAGCCAAACACCGTGCCGAACGCGCACTGGGCAAGATTCGTCTTGTTAAAGGTGCTGCTCAGCGCTGCTGCGCCGCGGCCGGAGAGCGGGCCGTTGCCCGCATAGAGCGTGGAGATGATGACAAGCGCGTTAAGCGTGAGGATAACGAACATATCAATGAACACGCCGATGATGGCGACGGTGCCCTGCTCATGGGGGTTTTTGACGTTGGCGAGCGCATGGGCATGGGGCGTGGAGCCCATGCCGGCCTCATTGGAGAACAGGCCGCGCTTAGCGCCCTGCGAGATGGCGAGCTTGATGGCGTAGCCGAAGCCGCCGCCGATGATGGCCTGCGGCTCAAAGGCGTAGCGGAAGATCAGGGCAAAGGTTTCGGGGATATACTTGATGCGAACGGCGAGCACGATGAGACCGCCAAAGAGAAAGACAGCTGCCATCAGGGGGACGACCTTCTCCGTAACGGAAGCGAGGCGCTGCACGCCGCCGAGGAAGATGAACGCGCAGATGGCAACGAGAACGAGGCCGACGACCCAGGACTGGATCCCAAAGGCTGTTTCCATTGTTGCACCGATGGAGTTGGACTGCACCATACAGCCCATAAAGCCGAGCGCCAGAATGATGGCGGTGGCGAAGAAACCGGCAAGGAACTTGCCGAAGCGGCCCTTGAAGGCGGCGGTGATATAGTAGACGGGGCCGCCCTTGATGGAGCCGTCCTCGCCAACAACGCGCGTTTCCTGCGCGAGCGTTGCCTCGGCGTAGATCGTGGCCATGCCAAAGAACGAGATGACCCACATCCAGAACACCGCGCCGGGACCGCCGGTGAGGATCGCGCCGGCAACGCCGACGATGATGCCCGTGCCAACCTGCGCGGCGATGGCGGTGGCGAGCGCCTGGAATGAGCTCATGCCGCCGCCGCCCTTCTTGCCGTTGAGGGAGATGTTGCCGAAGACGCGGTTCCAGCCCTCCTTGAAGCAGCGGATCTGCACGAATTTTGTTTTAATGGTGTACCAGATGCCGACGCCGAGCAGCAGAAAGACCAGAACATAGTTGCTCAGGTATTCGTTGATGGTCTGAACGGCGGACAGGAACGAAGCTTCCGTAATTGTTGCCATTATGTTCTCCTCGGTATTAAAAAAGAATAGAGAAAAAGAAAAGCTGCCGATCAAGACGAAAGATCGGCAGCTAAAAAAACAAAGGAGAATGAGCAAAAGACGGAAGAACCGGCGCTGTGCCGGGGTGTCTCCGTCCCTTTGCCTGAGAGATTCGGCCTTAACATTTTTCGGTCAAGGCGTTGCCCCTTCGGCACCCAACTGAATGAGTTCTCCAGAGTTTCCAATAGCGTTCAGTTTCAAAAAAATCCTGAAAACCGTGTATCTTCGCTTATTGCAGCGAAAAAGAGGGTAACATGCCGCAAAAATCTTGTCAAGAAAATCGAATCGGCGAAAGTGATAAAGATTTGGCGGCTGAGATGTGCATAATGACGGAAACTGTGCAAAAGTTAATTGGGAGCGCCACTGCCCTGTAATTTTTCAAGCACATCGTGGGCAAAACGTTCGGTTGCGGCACTGGGCGAAACGTTGCGCAGCATGCACAGGTCGACCGTGCGCGGCGGGACGGAAAAGGCGGTGGAAAGCTCGCGGATCTCACCTGCGGCCAACTCGTCACAGACGAATTCCCGCGTGACGCCCGCAACGCCGAAGCCGATCTTGGCAAGATCGACAAGAAGACTGCGCGCGCCGAGCTCGATCTCGGGGGTGAGCTTGATGCCGCTTTGCAGGAAGAACTTTTCAAGGTAGGTGCGCGAGGAGGCTTTTTTCTCCAGCAGAATGAGCGGAAAGGCGGCGATCTCCTCGGGCGTGTAGGGTCGGGAAAAGTCGCAGGGATAGTCAGGAGAGGCGACAAAGCAGGAATGCGTTTCAAAGCAGGGCACATGCTCCAGATCCTCTGCATCGCCGGGGGCACTGGCAAAGGCAACGTCCACCCGCCCCGCGCGGAGAAGGCCGAGCACCTTATAACTGCGGCCGCTGATGATGCGGATATGGATATTCGGATACGAGCGGTGGAACGCGTCAAGGTGCGGCAGCAGGAACTGGCTCGTTACGGTGTCGCTTGCGCCGATGACGAGCGTGCCGGCTTGCAGCGTGCGCGACTGCTGGAGTTTATCCTCGCCGGTTTCCAGAAGGCCCATAGCGCTGCGTACATATTCAAATAGGAGCCGCCCGTCCTCGGTGAGCGCGACGCCGCGCGGCGAACGCAGGAAAAGGCGCGTGCCGAGCTGCTGCTCAAGCTGCTTGATGCTCTGACTGACGGCGGACTGCGAGAGATAGAGGTTCTCTGCCGCAAGGGAAATGTTGCCGGCCTCGGCAACCTCGCGGAAGACCCGGTAAAGCTCCAACTTGACCATTCGAAAGCCTCCCCTTGAAAACAAAAGGCATAAGAAAAATTTATGCCTATCATCAAAAAACGATACTTTACTTATCACTCTGAGGCGATTATAATACAACACTGCATGCTTTTGCAAGAGTGCGCTTTTGCGCTGATTAAAAATAAAGGAGTTTGCCATGAGAACGATCGGAACTGTCGCGCGCGGTGTGCGCGCACCTATCATCCGCGAAGGAGATAACATTGCTGAGGTCGCCGCCGCTTCCGTGATGGAAGCATGGAAAGAGGCCGGTATCGAGCCGCATGACCGCGACGTGGTTGCGATCACGGAATCTGTTGTGGCGCGTGCGCAGGGCAACTACGCAACGCTCGACCAGATCGCCAAGGACGTGCGCGAAAAGACCGGCGGCGGCACCGTGGGCGTTGCATTCCCCATCATGAGCCGCAACCGCTTCTCCCTGCTGCTGCGCGGCATGGCCATGGGCTGCAAGAAGATCGTGCTGCTGCTCTCTTACCCCTCTGATGAGGTGGGCAACGGCCTTGTCGACTGGGACAAGCTGGACGAGGCGGGCGTTGACCCGTACAGCGACGTTCTGACGCTTGAGCAGTTCCGCGAGAAGTTCGGTGCGGCGGTGCACCCCTTCACCGGCGTTGACTACATCGATTTCTATTCCGGCATCATCACCGACGCCGGCGCCGAGGTCGAAGTCCTCTTCGGCAACCGTGTGCAGACGCTGTGCGGCTGCACGGACGCTGTCATCACCTGCGATATCCACACCCGCGCGCGCAGCAAGCGCCTGCTGAAGGCCGGCGGCGCGAAGATCGTGCTGGGTCTTGACGACCTGCTCACGAAGAGCGTGGACGGCAGCGGCTACAATGAAGAATATGGCCTGCTCGGCTCCAACAAGGCGACCGAGGAGTCCGTCAAGCTCTTCCCGCGCGACTGCATGGTGGTGGCCGAGGAGCTGAGCGCGCTGCTGAGCAATGCCAGCGGCAAGCACATCGAGGCGATGGTCTACGGCGACGGCGCGTTCAAGGATCCCGTCGGCAAGATCTGGGAGCTGGCTGACCCCGTTGTTTCCCCGGGCTACACCAAGGGCCTGGTCGGCACGCCGAACGAGCTGAAGCTCAAGTACCTTGCCGACAACGACTTCGGCGATCTCAAGGGCGAGGCGCTCAAGGCTGCCATTGAAGAGCGCATCCGCGAGAAAACGGACGAGAGCCTGGTTGGCAACATGGTGTCCGAGGGCACGACGCCCCGCCGCCTGACCGATCTCATCGGTTCTCTCTGCGACCTGACGAGCGGCAGCGGCGACAAGGGTACGCCCATCGTTTACATTCAGGGCTACTTCGACAACTATTCCAACGACTGAACGAACGATAAAAAGCAGCGCATCTCTTGCGAGATGCGCTGCTTTTTATCGTTGCGATGTTATTCGGCACGCTTTTCGGCTTTTTCGATCGCGTCGGCGGCGGGATCGAGCCATGCGCCCTCGAACTCTTCGATCCTGCCCGCGTCCACAAGGGCGGCGAGCTTCGGGTCGATGGGCATCTGGGCGAGCAGGGGGAGGGAGTGACGCTTGGCGGCTTCCTCGCTCTTGCCCTCGCCGAAGAGATAGATCTTCTTGCCGCAGTCGGGGCAGGCGACGTAGCTCATGTTCTCCACGACGCCGACGATGGGGACGTCCATCTTCTCCGCCATCTTCACGGCCTTCTCCACGACCATGGAGACAAGCTCCTGCGGGGAGGTGACAACGATAATACCATCGAGCGCGATGGACTGGAACACGCTCAGCGGCACATCGCCCGTGCCGGGGGGCATATCGACGAACAGATAGTCCACGTCCCATGCAACATCCGTCCAGAACTGCTGGACGACGCCGCCGATGACGGGGCCGCGCCAGATGACAGGGTCGGTCTCGTCTTCGAGCAGAAGGTTGATGGACATGATCTCGATGCCACTGCGGCTGACGCAGGGGTAAAGCGCCGTCTGCGTGCCGACGGCCTTATCGTGTACGCCGAAGGCCTGCGGGATCGAGGGGCCGGTGATGTCGGCGTCCATGACGCCGACTTTGAAGCCGCGGCGGTGCATGGTGACGGCGAGCTGGCTCGTGACCATGGATTTGCCGACGCCGCCCTTGCCGGAAACAACGCCGAACACCTTGCCGATGTGACTCTCGGGGTGGGGAGCCTTACGCAGGGACTGCGGTGCTGTGCGCTCAGAGCAGCTCTCACCGCAGGTAGAGCAATTATGGGTGCATTCGCTCATAGATCAGAATTCTCCTTTGCTGCGTGGTCGCCGCCGTTTGCTTGGCGGCGCAACTTAGTTTATACCGTTCAAACAAGGAAGTCAACCGCGCACTTGGCGGATCAATCCTTCTTGTCCTCGCTGAAAAGTCCGTCGGCGGCGCGCTTGGCCTCGGCCTCGCTTTCGTTCAGGCGGGCACGAATGGCGGCAAGCAGATCCTCACGGGACTTGCGAATGTCAGGATGGGAATGGAGCAGGCGGCGCTCGAAAATATCGGCGCTGTCGCGCAGCGCGCGGGCGCGCTCGCGAACCTCGGCGCGGCGCTCGGCCTTGCGCTCCTGGTTTTCCTCGCGCTTTTCGGCGACATAGTCCTTGAGCTCGGCTTGCAGTTTGCGCAGCTTGCCCATCTGAGAGCTGAGCTGGAAGGCGCTGCGGACGGAGAGAATGGTGTCCATCAGATAAATGCCGAAGATGAACGAGGCGAGCGGGACGGTGATGGCGGCGCCGAGACCTGTGATGCGCGTCCAGAGCCACGGCTGTACAACATGGCACAGAAGAACGCTCGCAAGGCCGAAGCACGCGGAGTTCAGCAGGCAGACGCGGCCGTTGATCTGGAACTTATAATGAGAGTAGTCCCACCAGCGCATGTGGAAGAGCTTTTCCATGATCCAGCTCGTGAAGTATTCGAGGATCGACGTGACGATCGCACCGAAGATGAATGTCAGCACCGGGTTACGGAAACCGCCGTGCAGACAGTAGAGCACGAGCAGTGCGCCGTGGCCGTAGATGGGGCAGAGAAAACCGTTGAGAAAACCTCTCTTTTCGCACAGGTGCCCCTTGGGAATGGAGCAGTACAGCATTTCGCCGCACCAGCCGAGGGTGCTGTAGGCAATGTAGAGCAGGAACAGGTTGCAAAGACCAATAAAGTCACTGGGGAGGAGCAAAGCTTGCAGAGTGGACATGAAGGATCTCCTTTTCTATTCAGAATGGATTACAGGGAAAGAAGTGTGACGCCGTCGCGCCCGGCGAGGTAAGCGCTTTCACGGTGCTGGCAGGTGAAGAGCAGGATCTGGCGCGATTTGCTCTCTTCCAGCAAAAGGTCGAGCGCGGCACGGCAGCGCGCATCATCGAAACGAACGAGCGCATCGTCCAGCACGATGGGCGGCGGATCACCTTTGGGCAGAACGCTTTCGCAGATCGCGAGGCGCACGGCAAGGTACAGCTGATCGAGCGTGCCAAGGCTCAGAAGCTGCGCGTCGTGCGAGATGCTCTCACCTGCTTCACCGGCCTGCGCGGAGAACGTGCGGTCGAGCAGAACGCTTTCATATTTTCCGCCCGTCAGGCGGGAGAAAAGCTCGCCTGCCCGGCGGCTGAGCGCGGGGGAAAAGCGGCTTTGCAGCGCGGTGTTCGCGTGTTGCAGCGCTTCCATCGCAAGAGCGATGGCATCGTACTCACCCTGATTCTGCGCAAGCTCGGTACGCTTCTGCGCGAGCCCGGCTTCAAGCTCGGCGGCATCGCCGATGGCGCGGCAGCGGCCGGAGGTGTAGTCAAAGGTGCTCTGAGCTTCACGACGGCACCGTGCGAGCGCGTCGAGCGCAGTTTGCAGCTCCGCACGGGAGCGTGCGGGGCGCACAACTGGCTCGTCGGGAACGTCACCCTTCGGCGCGCGGGCGGAAAGCAGCTCACAGCGCAGCGACAGCTCGCGCGCCTCACGCTCCAAGGTATCCAACTCGGCATATTTGTGCAGCGCGGTATCGAGATAGGTGCTGACGCGGGAAATGTCGCCTGCCGGGATCAGCACAAGCAGCTCCCGCGCGGCGCTGTCGCAGAGCTTTTGCTGCGCTGCGGCATCGGACTGCGCTTCTCGCAGGGCCTGCTCAAAGACGCGGCGCTTTTCGTCATGTACGCGGCGGACTTTGCGGCGGCTATTCGCATCTATAATAAGGAGAGCGAGCAGTGCAATGCCGGAAAGAACACGCCCGGCCATCGCGACAGCGGTCGGCAGCGTTTGAATGACCATAAGCGCGGCAAATAGAACGGCGCCTACTATTATATAAGGTAATAGCGAATGCGCTCGCTCGGCTGGCTTTGCGTCAAAGGCGGCAAGCGCGCCCTCGGCGTCGCGGTATCGCTGCTGCGCATCTGCGGCATCAGCCTTGAGCGAGGAAAGGGCGATGAGTCGCATGCGGCCCTGCTCCAGCGCGTCGCGCGGAGGAACACGATCTTCGATCAACGTGCGGCGCAACTGCTCGGCACTGCTTTCGGCAGTCTGCCAACGCTGCCGCGCTTGCGCGGCGGCAAGGCGAATGTCCTGCGCGTCACAAATGTCGTGCGCGCGCAGCTGAGCGCGGAGAGAAGCTTCCTCGGTGTCAAAGGCGGCAAGCGCGGCCTCGGCTTCCTGCCTGCTGCGCGTGAGCTGGGAAAGCTCGGCGAGAGATCGCTCCTGTGCGACGATCTCCGCCTCAAGTGCGGGAATGCGGCCCGACTTATTATATTTACGCGCGTTGAGCTGCTTTTTGAGCGCGGCGGAAGCTTCGCTGAACGACTGCCCCTCTTCGCCGGTGGTGATGAGTGCTGCGATGCGCCGCTCAAGCTCAGCGCTGGCGTCGACCGTCAGGCTGCTCTGGCGGATAAAAGCGCTGCGCTCATAAACCTCGCACGGGATGCCGAGCAGCGTCTCGCCGCAGTCAGCGGCGGTCAGGCCATCAACGCTCTCGCCGCTGCCGGTGTAGATGGCGGAAAAACGTCCCATGGGGCTGTTTGCTCGCGCGGTGTCGCGCTGAAGCGTGATGTTGCCTTTCTGAGAGGAGAGAGACAGCGTGCCGCGCATCGGAGAGAGCGACCAGGGGGCATAGCGGTTCTTGTCTGCCAGCGCACCGCGTTCGCGCGGCGGAAAACCATAGAGCATTACGCGGAGAAAGGCGAGCAGTGTCGATTTTCCGGATTCATTTGGCGCTTCTATGATATTAAGACCGCTTGAAAACGAGAGCGAGCAGTGCTCCAACTTCCCGAAAGTGGCCTCGATATGTTGGAAATCCAAGGGAAATACCTCCAAAATGAAACGATTCCTATATTATAACATGCTGCGGGAAATTTGTCTCTATGCACCCTTGAAAAAATAATTTGAAAATATCTGAAAAAGGGTGTTGACAAACGATGAGGTACGTGCTAAGATAACACC
>DPGF01000031.1 GCA_003522105.1 Oscillibacter sp. | reverse complement strand
GACCGATCAGGATGGCTATATCTACGCCGACGAGGGACTGGCCGATGGCCGCTATTATCTGCGTGAGATCAAAGCCGCCCCCGGTTATGTGCTTGATCCTGAACTGAAAACGATCTATGTCCGTTACGGCTCCACCACAGAAATCGAGTGGAGCAATACCGCGGAGTGCGGTCAGATCCAGATCATCAAGAAATCCGCAGACGATAACGCCACCAATGGCCTGCCTGCCGGGACGCTGCTGGAGGGCGCAGTGTTTGAGATCTACGACAAAGCGGGTAATGTGGTGGACACCATCAAGTCCGACCGCAACGGACGCGCCGTTTCCAAGACGCTGCCGTTGTCCCGCTATACGGTCCGTGAGATCAAAGCGCCTGCAAATTACTCCATTAACCCCACAGTGATGACCGCCTATCTGGAATTCAACGGACAGATCATCACCTTTGAAGTGCAGAATACCAGCGTTTCCACCGGCGTATCCATTAAGAAAACCGGCCCTGTGCAGGCTGTCCCCGGTCAGCCGATTCGCTACGTGTTCTCACAGATCAAGAACAGCTCCAACGTTGCCCTCGACTCCTTCTATTGGCGCGATCAGCTTCCCGCGCAGGTGACGCTGAGCAAAATCGTCACCGGCAGCTACAATCAGCCGCTTTCCTACAAGGTGGTCTATAAGACCAACCTCTCCGGGGACTACCGCACTTTGGCGGACAACCTGAGTACAAGCAAGGTTTACGTATTGGACGCCCGCCCCGCTGTCCTCGGCCTTGCCGCCAATGAGCGTGTTACCGAAGTCATGTTCGTGTTCGGAAATGTAAAGGCGGGCTTTGCGCAGGTGGAAACGCCGTACATCTACGCCACCGCCCACAGCGGTCTTGCCAACAACTCCGGCATTGTGAATGTGGCGGATGTGGGCGGCCTTTACAACGAGCAGTGGATTCAGGCAGTGTCCCGCTGGCTCACCACCGCCTACACCAAAACAACGGTGAAGCTGCCCAAGACGGGGTACTAAGCCTTGCGGCAGAATGACTTTCGCAGCGCTGCCCCTGTGTGGGCGGCGCTTTCCCCGTTGGTCCTCTGGCTGGCGGCAATCGCCGCCTATGCCTACGAGGACGGTATGAACCTCTTTCAATGGATGGGGCGTTTCAGCCAAGTGCTGGAGCGCCCCTTTTCCATAGGATGGACGCCCTACACACTGAAATATATGCTGGGAAGCCTGCTGCTCTACGGCTGCGGCATTGCGCTCTACTACTCCAGCCGGGAGAACCGGCGACCGGGCGAGGAGTACGGCAGCGCCAAATGGGGCAGTCCCAAGGAACTGAATCGAAAGTATATGGATCACCAGCATAAGGACGCCAACATCATTCTGACCCAGCGGGTCCGGCTGGGTATGGACGGCTATATCACCCAGCGCAACATGAATGTTCTGGTGGTGGGCGGCTCTGGCTCCGGCAAGACCCGGTTTTTCTGCAAACCCAATATTTATAGCGCAAATTGCTCCTATCTTATCACAGATCCCAAGGGCGAGCTGCTGCGCGCGGCAGGCGCTTTGTTGGCAGCGCAGGGCTATGAAGTCCGGGTGTTCAACCTGATCGACCCCAGCCAGTCCGACGGATACAACCCCTTTTCGTACATTCACAGCGAAAAAGATGTGCTGACCCTCATTGATAACCTCATCAAAAATACCACGCCCCGCAACGCTTCCAGCAACGACCCCTTTTGGGAGAAGGCGGAGATCGCGCTGGACTCAGCCCTTATGCTCTACCTTGTCAGCGAAGCGCCTCCGGAGGAACAGAATTTTGAAATGCTGATCTACATGATGAACTTTGCCGAGGTGCGGGAGGAGGACGATCAATACCGCAGCCCGCTGGATATGCTCTTTCGGGCATTGGAAGAAGAACAGCCCAACCATGTGGCGGTGAAACAGTTTAAGGCTTTCAAACAGGCTGCGGGGAAAACCGCAAAATCCATTTTGGTAAGCGCCGCCGTGCGGCTGGCCACCTTCAATATCCCGCAGTATGCCAGAATGACAATGGTGGATGAGATGGACTTTGGCAGCCTGGGCGAGAAGAAAAAAGCCATCTTCTGCGTGATCCCTGTTGATGACAGCAGCATGAACTATCTTGTGGGAATGCTTTATACCCAATGCTTTCAGGCACTTTACCGAAGGGCGGACGAGAAGCACAACGGACGGTTGCCTGTGCCGGTGCGTGTCATTCAGGACGAATGGGCGAATGTGGCCCAGCCGGAGAGCTATCCGAAGATTCTGGCTACCTGCCGCAGCTACAATATCGGGCTGAACATCATCGTGCAGAACATTCAGCAGATCAAGGCGCTGTACGAAAAGGAATGGGAGAGTATCATCGGCAACTGCGATACGCTGCTGTTCCTCGGCGGCGGCAACGAGCCGACTTCGTTGGAGTTTATCGTGAAGCTGCTGGGCAAGGAGACCATCGCCACCCGCACACGGGGACAGACAAAGGGACGCAGCGGCTCCAGCTCTACCAACTTTCAGCAGACGGGCCGCGACCTGATGACCATTGACGAGGTACGAAAATTGGACACCCATAAAGCGATCTTGTTTATACGAGGGGAAGATCCTGTACTGGACAAAAAGTACAACATCAAGCGCCACCCCAACATTAAGCTGACGACGGACGGCAAGGCAAAGCCTTATATCCATAAGCCGCTGGGCGCGCCGGATTATGCGCTGCCTGACCTGCCCTATGCGTTCAAATCACTGGACGATTATGATTTTATTGACGTGGAGGAACCTGAACATGAATTATCTGAAAAAGAAAAAGATTTCAAACCCGACAAGACTGAGTAAGGTGAAAAAATGCTATTGGACGGCGGCTGGGGCTGCTGCCCTCTGCCTTTGCTGCGTCACGCCCGCGATGGCGGCGGGCGGCGATCCGCTGGATATTGTGAATAACCTTTCCGATTTTATTTTTAGCATCATCAAGGCGCTGGGCGTTATTATTCTCGGCTGGGGCATCGTGCAGGTGGGTATGTCGATCCAGTCCCACGATGCCAGCCAAAGGACGCAGGGCTTTCTCTGCCTGTTTGGTGGCTTAATGATCGCCTTTGCGAAGGAAATTCTGACCGCTATCGGCGCAATCTGATAGAAAAACCGCACCCTCTGTCTATGGAAAACAGAGGGTGCGGTTCCATTCGTTATGGGGCAACTTCTCCTAACAGAATGCGGATATAGTCCTGACGGGCGTTGATGATACGGCCAACAGAAACAGTTTCTGTTTCAATGCGGTAAAGGGCAATATAGCTTTCCACAATCAGCATACGCAGATCGGTTTCATAGCCGGTCTTTGCCCCGATGGAAACGCCCATTTCAGGAAACTGCTTGAGCTGAGCACAGCCGTCGAGGATGGCTTTCGTGATCCGGTTTGCAGCGGTGGGATTATGAAGCTCACTTTTGATATACCGTTTGATCTCCTGGATGTCGCGTAGCGCCTCCGGCGTATATCTTAGCTTCATTCCGTCACCCCAAGGGTGCGGTAAGCATCTTCCTCGGATACCCAGCCATCCTTTTCCACAGACGCCCAGCCTTTTTCCGCTTCATCCAGCAGGCGGCGCATGGCTTTTGCCTTCATATATTCCGCATTCTCAGGCGAAGCCAGAAACGGCAGGCCCTCCATGTTCAGGGACTGCTGAATGAAGATGTTGACTGCGTCGGTAAAGGAAAGACCCTGACGGGCATAGATGTCCTCCACGCGCTGCTTCACCTCGGGATTGATCCGCATTTGAAAGGTTGCGGTCTTGGGTGCAGATGTGACATTGATCGTGTTCATAGCATTCACCTCAACCTTAGTATATACCGAAAAGGAGAAATGTCAATACAATGTCATTACGATTATGGAGGTGGTGAGACTTGGATAACAACTGGATCGTAGAAAACCTGACCAACGCCTTTGGCGTTTGGAACAGTAAAATGACGGAGATGTGGTCACTGCTGACGGAATCGCCCCAGACCTTCAAGGGCGGCACCATCTGGCAGACCATTGTGACCATCAACGGCGGGATGCAGGCCATCGGCTATGGGCTGCTGGTGCTGTTCTTTGCCATTGGTATTTTTCGCAGTGCCTCCGGCTTTCGGGAGTTTCAAAGGCCGGAGCACTTGCTGCGGCACTTCATCTACTTTGTGCTGGCAAAGCTGGGTATCACCTACGGTATGGACCTGCTGGTAAATATATTTGATGTGTGCAGCGGCATTGTGGCAACGGCGGCGGGCAGCATCGGCGGCTTGACCGGCGCATCCGTGGCGCTGCCGCAGGAGATCGCGGACGCCATCGGAGATGTGGGCTTTTTGGCAAGTATCCCCCTTTGGCTGGTGACGCTGCTGGGGAGCCTGTTTATTACGGTGCTGGCATTCATTATGATCCTCACCGTCTATGGGCGCTTTTTCAAGATTTATATGTATGCCGCGCTGTCCCCGGTGGCATTGGCATCCTTTGCCGGAGAGGGGACATCCCATTTCGGCAAGGCGTTCCTTCGGAGCTATGTAGGCGTGTGCATGGAAGGGGCGGTGATCGTTCTGGCCTGCATCATCTTTTCGGCCTTTTCCTCCAGCGGTACGCCGGTGGTGGATAGCAGCGCGTCCGTGGTGACGCAGGTGTGGAGCTATTTGGGCGAGGCCATATTCAACCTGCTGGTGCTGGTAGGATTGGTGAAGTCTGCCGACCACATCGTAAAGGAAATGCTGGGACTTTAACCAAAATCATGGCGAATACCGCCACCGCTTCCGATTTCTTCAAATGCGCGAATAACCTCCTCAATTTTTTGAAAGCACTCACTGTCATTAAGACGATCATCTTCAATAGCTGCCTTGATTTTGCAGAGCGCTTGATAGCATTGTCCTTCCACTATCTGTGTAAATGGCTCATTCTGCTGCGGGAAAGTGATCTGCACCTCACCTTGGGCAAGGATGTGGCTTAATAATTCCATAGCCAACTCTACTTTTGAACACCTCAACTTTCTGTATGGGGATTATATCCCCTTAATACATAGGATTATAACCCCCATAATATGAGTAGTCAAGCTGAGGAGGTTCCCATGATTAAATTCGACAAGCTATGGGTGGTTATGGAGCAGAAGGGTGTCACTACCTACGCCCTTCGTGAAAAGGGCGGCATTGACAGTAAGACTATTCGGCGGCTCAGAAATAACGAGAACATGGAGACAAAAACCTTAGACAAGCTGTGTAAGGCGTTAGATTGCAAGTTGGAAGATATTGCGGAGTATATCGCGGATTGAGTAAAGATGATTTGGAGGCTATTCCAAATCATCTTTTTTTATTATATTTGCAGAAAGAAGGGGTTTAATTGGAAATCAAAATCAACAAGGAAATTCGCGCGTACCGTGAAACACTCTTTTTCGGCCTGTCCGTGCGGCAATTCATCTGTTCCGTTCTGGCGGTTGGCGTAGCCGTGGCGCTGTATTTCACCCTGAGCCAAGTGCTGGATCGGGAAACGGTGAGCTGGGTGTGTATTGTCGGCGCGGCTCCCGTGGCCGCTGCCGGATTCTTTCAGTACAACGGCCTCACGCTGGAGCGATTTTTGTGGGTATGGCTGAAATCAGAGGTCATCATGGCAGGCAAGCGTGTCTGGAAAGCGAAAAACTACTATGAAGAAGCGATGAAACGCGAGGTGAAGAAACATTGATCTTTTTCAAGCATCGGCGCAGCGCAGAACGGGACGCCTTTTCCGTTCCTCACAGCGTCCAGAAATCCATTCCCATCAAACGTATTTATCAAGACGGCGTGTTTCAGGTAAGCGGCAAGTTTTCAAAAACTTGGCGCTTTTTTGATGTCAATTATGCCGTGGCCTCCCCGGAAAAGCAGCGGGAACTCTTTATGACCTACTGCTCCTTCCTGAACTCGCTGCCCATCGGGGCTACGGCGAAGATCACGCTCTTTAACCGTCAGCTCAATCAAAAGGACTTCGGTCGGACGCTGCTCATGCCCATGCAGGGCGACCGCCGTGACCTCTACCGGAACGAGTATAACGCGCTTGTTTTGGGCAAGGCGGCGGAGAGCAACAATCTCATTCAGGAAAAGTACATCACTGTTTCGGCGGAGAAGAAAAGCGTGGAGGAGGCCCGCGCGTTCTTCTCCCGTGTTGGGACTGACCTTACCACGGGACTTTCCCGTATGTCCTCCAGCGTCCGGGAGATCACGGTCAATGACCGCCTGCGGCTTCTGCATGACTTCTATCGCCCCGGCGAGGAACAGCTATTCCGCTTCGATTTGGAGGACACCATACGCAAAGGGCATGACTTCCGGGACAGCATTGCCCCGGACTGTATCTCCTTTCAGAAAAATCACTACGAGCTGGGCGATCATGTGGGCCGCACCCTGTTCCTGCGGGAGTATGCCAGCTTTATCTCCGACGCGATGATTACGGAGCTGATGGACTATCCTCGGAACATGATGCTTTCCATTGACATTATTCCTGTGGCGATGGACGAAGCAGTGAGCGATATTCGCAAGCGCATTATGTCCGTGGAATCGGATATTACCCGCTGGCAGCAGCGGCAGAATCAGAGCAACAATTTTACCGCCAATATCCCCTATGACTTGGAGCAGATGCGGAGCGAAACGAAGGAATTCATGGACGACCTCATGAGCCGCGACCAGCGCATGATGCTGGCTTTGGTGACGCTGACGCACCTGGCAGATAACCTTGAACAGCTTGACCAGGACACCGAGGCTCTGCAAGCCATTGGGCGGGCGCGGGGCTGTCAATTCAATGTTCTGCGCTATCAACAGGAGGACGCCCTGAACACGGTACTGCCCCTCGGCCTCAAGCGCATTGACGCTACCCGCACCCTGACCACGGAGTGTACCGCTGTCCTCATGCCGTTCAAATCGCAGGAGATTCAGGACGCGGGCGGTATCTACTACGGCGTCAATGCCGTATCGCATAACCTCATCATCTGCAATCGTGGAAACCTGCTCAACGGCAACGGCTTTATTACCGGCGTGTCCGGCTCCGGCAAGTCGATGGCGGCCAAGCAGGAGGTTTCCGCGCTGGCGCTCTCCACAGACCATGACATCATTATCGTCGATCCCGAACGCGAATATGGCGAGCTGGTACGGGCATTGGGCGGCGAGGTCATTACCATCTCTGCCTCTGATCCAAATGGCTGCCACATCAATGCGCTGGATTTGTCCGAGGGGTATGGCGACGGCAGGGAGCCGTTGGTGATGAAGTCCGAGTTTATCATGTCGCTGTATGAGCAGCTCATGGGCGCGGACAAGATCGAGCCGCAGGAGAAGTCCATCATCGACCGCAGCGTGGGAAACATCTATCGGGAGTATCTGAAAAACTATCAGGGGCAGCCGCCAACGCTGAAAGACCTCTATGACGATTTGATGAAGCAGGTCAACCCGGAGGCGCACCGAATCGCGTTGGCATTGGAGCTGTTCACAGTGGGCAGTCTGAATGTATTTTCCCACCAGACCAATATCAACACAAAAAGCCGCATTCTCTGCTTCGATATTCAGGACTTGGGCGAAAATCTGAAATCAGTGGGCCTGTTGGTGATGCTGGACGCCATTTACAACCGCGTTATCCAGAACCGCAGAGAGGGAAAATACACCCATGTCTACATCGACGAGATCTATCTGTTTTTCGCCAATGGGAGCGGCAGCGGACACAGCATTACCAATTACAGCAGCGAATTTCTCTACAAGTGCTGGAAGCGCTTCCGCAAATACGGCGCGACGCTCACCGGCATTACACAGAATGTGGAGGAATGTCTGCTATCCAACACGGCGCGGATGATGTTCGCAAACTCTGAGTTTCTGCTGATGCTCAATCAGGCTACCACCGACCGGGAGCAGCTTGCCCGCCTGCTGGGTGCGTCGGATACGCAGATGAGCTATGTGGACAATGCCCCGGCTGGCCACGGGCTCATCAAGGTGGGCGGAGCCATCGTGCCTTTCGCCAATGAGCTGCCCAAAAATACAGAATTGTACCGCTTAATGTCAACCCGCCCCGGTGAGGAATGACGCTATGCGGGACTTGAAGATCAAACCCGGCATGGACACGCCAAAGGCAAAGCTGAAGAACCCCGCACCTAAGGACGCGGATTCCATTCTGAAACAGCACATGGACGAGCGGCAGAAAGAGAAAGAGCCGGAAAGCCGCGATCCCGTGCGCTATGCTACCGACCGCGTGGAGAAAACTATGCGCCGTGGTGCGGCTGGGGCGGCGAATGCCTCGCGGCGCATGATAAAGCACTACCGAGGAAAGTTGCGACAGGGTAAAGAGAATGCGATAAGAACTCACAGCGCGGCAGAACCGACAGATATGGGGATTGGTTCTGGAAGCGGCTCTATCAATGCACCAATGGAATATGACTTCTCCCCAGCCCAACCCGCCGCACGAAACGAAGCCGGAAATCAGACCACTTCTCCGCAAAAATGCGGAGGTCCAAAAAGCGCAAATGCCGCCCCGCAGGAGCGTGGGCGGCAGAAAGCCATACAGGACGCGAAAGCCGCCTATCGGCGGAACCTTACCGAGAAAAGAACAGCGGAGCGGCACATTGTACCTCCACCGTCCGACCGTGGAGGCACAATGACCACTCCGCAGAAAGGCAATTCGGGGGTATCGGCCAAGGGCAGTCCTGCCCCCAAGAGCGGACAGGCCATGACCAAGGTCACGCGCACCATGCGTGTTCGACCAACTGACCACGCAGCGCCGAACAATGCAATTATCACGCACCGCGCAAGGGCGGCGGCGCAGAGAAAGGCGCAGCGGAAGATGCTTCAGGAATCCGCGCAGAGCGGCGGAAGGGCTTCCAAAAAGCTTGGCAGCGCGGCAGTCCAGGCAGTGAAGGAAATCGGAAAAGGAGTGGTGTCTGCGGTCAGCTCGATCCTGTCGGCAGGCGGCGGTGCAGTAGTGCTGGTGCTGCTCCTGACGGTGATCCTCGTGGCGGCAATCGTGGCGTCCCCCTTCGGTATCCTCTTTTCCAACGAGAGCCGGGAGGCGGGCGTTGTGCCGATCTCCGCTGCGGTGGCGCAGGTCAATTATGAGTATAACGAGCGGTTGGAGGAATTGCAAACAGCGGACAGCTACGACTCCATCTCCGTGACCGGGCAGTCTGTCGATTGGGTGGAGGTTCTGGCGGTGTTTGCGGTGAAGGTTGCCGGAGCAGATGCAGACGCCGCAGACGTGGCCACCATGGACGCCGACCGCATCGCTCGCCTGAAAGCCGTCTTTTGGGATATGACCACCATTACCCATCGTGTTGAGATCATTCATCACCCCAGCGGCGAGGGCGATGACGGCTGGACGGAGAAAAACCTCTATATCACCGTTACCGCAAAAACGGCAAAGGAGATGAAAACCGCGTATCATTTCAACCGCAATCAGATCGCGGCACTGGACGAGCTGCTGGAGCAGCGCGACCTCCTGCGCGAGCTGATCGAGGATGTGTACTCCGTCAGCGGGGATACGGCTGCGCTGCTCCGCAATCTGCCGGAAGATCTATCGCCGGAGCGCGAAGCGGTGGTACGCGCCGCCTGTTCTCTTGTCGGCAAGGTGAATTATTTTTGGGGCGGCAAGAGCCTCGTAATCGGCTGGGACACCCGATGGGGCGAAGTGCGGCAGGTCACTGCGGCAGGCAGCTCCACCACGGGGACCTACCGCCCCTACGGACTGGATTGCAGCGGCTTTGTGGATTGGGTTTTCTACAATCAGTCTGGCGGCAGCTATGTCATCGGCCACGGCGGTGGAGCCACCATGCAGCACAGCTATTGTACCAACATTTCGTGGGCGGACGCACAGCCTGGTGACTTGGTGTTCTACCCGGATAATTCCCATGTGGGCATCGTTGGCGGCAGGGACGCAAACGGAGAATTGCTAATCATTCACTGCGCCAGCGGATATAACAATGTGGTCATTACCGGTGCAAGCGGCTTTACCTCCATAGGACGCCCCGTGTGCTACACGGAATAAAAAGATTTGCCTTTCCTTTGCCAGTCCGGTATGGTACAATACTCATCGTGTGTGATGGGAGGTACTGTAATGCAAAACTATACAGAGGAAGAAGCGGCCATTCTCTGCGGCTTTATTGGGCGGTATATTGACCGTGATTCTATTTGTGATACGGTTCGCTCCGCCTATTCCCGTCTGTGCAAAGGATTGGAACAGCATACTCTGACACATCAGGACTACCTATGGACAGAGCAGGTTCTACAATTTCTGATGCCCCAATGGTGGACGGAGCGGGAAGATCACCGTGCGCTGGCCGCACTTTTACTGAAAACGCAGTCCTTGATTCGGGCAACACGATAATCTTAAACGGGTAGCGGTTCACTTACCATGGAACAGTTCGCAAATCTGATTGAGCTGCTGAAACTGTCTAAGCACATGAACAGCCCAATCAGTCAGCGTGGTAAAGGCAGCATGACGCACGGCAAGGGAAAAAGAAAACGGAAATAATTTCATCGTTATATCATCGAGGGTACGCTTCCACTCAATATGGAATCGTACCCTCTTTTTGTAATCACCACACGAATATAAACTGACAAGAATTCGCTTCCAAAGTGTCAAAATGACACTTTGGGCCAAGCGTTTGATACTTTGGAAATCAACTTGCTTAATACCTGATCCTAAAATAATCCAAATACGCTTTATACTTGTCCTGTGCGGTCAGGCAGGTATCTGTCAGATAGCCTTTTTCGTTGTCCCATTCCTTCAATCCACGGTAATAGAACATCTTCAGATTGTCCTCAATGATGAACGGAACGATATTGTATTTCAGGCACTCCTTAAACATAATCAATCTGCCCACACGACCGTTGCCGTCCTGGAACGGATGAATCCGCTCAA
>DPGF01000072.1:61720-62101 GCA_003522105.1 Oscillibacter sp. | reverse complement strand
CCGATGACGGTGACGAAGTCGCCGTCGTTCAGCGTCAGACTCAGGCCGTTCAGCGCGGTCTTGGCGTTGATGGTGCCGGGGTTGAAGGTCTTATAAAGTTCCTTGAGTTCAAGCATGGCCATTGCCTCCGTTCTTTGCGCTCTGGGGCTGCACCTTGCGGCGGAACATCTTGCTCTTCCAGTAGGGGATGGCGAGGAAGACCGCCACGATCAGCGCCGTGATGAGCTTTAAGTCGTTGGTGTTCAGACCGAGCTGCAGCACGATCTGGAGCACGATGTAGTAGATGATCGCGCCGATGGAAACGGCTAGCAGCGTGAGGCCGAAGTTCGTGAAGATCTTGCCGAAGATGACCTCGCCGATGATGACGGCGGCAAGGCCGAT
>DPGF01000072.1:60563-61508 GCA_003522105.1 Oscillibacter sp. | reverse complement strand
ATGATGACGGCGGCCAGACCGATGACGATGGCGCCGCGGCCCATGTTGATGTCGCTCGAGCCCTGATACTGCGCCAGCAGCGCGCCGGAGAGGGCGACAAGACCGTTCGAGACCATCAGGCCAAGCACGATGTTCGAGTTTGTGTTGATGCCCTGTGCGCGCGCCATGTGGGGGTTTGCGCCGGTCGCGCGCAGCGAGCTGCCCTTCTCCGTGCCGAAGAACCAGTACAGGATGGCGATGACCGCGGCTGTGAAGAGAAGCAGCAGCGGCAGGGGATTGTTCATCGAGAGCTCGCGCACATAGCGCTGCGAAAGCAGCAGCGGATATTTATCAACGCTGAGTGCCTGGTTTGCCTTGCTGTCCATGATGCGCAGATTGATCGAATACAGCGCAAGCTGCGTCAGGATACCGGCGAGAATGGCCGGAATACCGCAGCGCGTGTGGAAAAGACCGGTGACGAGGCCTGCCAGCATACCGGCGAGCATCGCGCACAGCAGGGCGATCCAGGGATTGAAGCCGCCGCGGATCAGCATGACGCAGACAGCGCCGCCGGTTGCCAGCGAGCCGTCGACGGTCAGGTCCGCCACGTCCAGAATGCGGAAGGTGATGTAAACGCCGATGGCCATAATGCCCCAGGCGAGACCCTGTGCGGCAGCGCCGGGCAGGGCATTCATCAGCGACGAAAGAAAACTCATGGGTTCTCTCCTCCTATCTCTTGTTGAGGCAGGAACGGGCTAAGCCCGTCCCTGCCTGCGGGGGGATGTGATCAGATTACTCTTCGATGGCAGTGTAGCCCTCGAGAGGCTCGATGCCGAGCGTCTCGCACATGGAGGCGTTGTACTTCGGGGTGGCCTCGGTGAACTCGATGGGCATCTCGGAGATGTCGGCCTCGCCGGTCAGGATCTTGGCGGCCATCTTACCGGTGGTCACGCCGAGGTCATAGTA
>DPGF01000072.1:0-60336 GCA_003522105.1 Oscillibacter sp. | reverse complement strand
TCGCCGCAGATGGCGGGCACGCCTGCCGGAACGAGGATGTTTGCGATGGCCTCAGTGTTGGAGGCGGCGATGTTGTCGGTGGGGACATAGACAACATCTGCATAGTCGGCAGCGGACTGCGTGACGGAAGCGACGTCGTTCGTGTCGGTAAAGGCAAATTCCTTCGTTTCAATGCCCTTATCGGAGAGGCACTTGGCGACCTCTTCAATCTGGTAGCGGGAGTTGGGCTCGGCAGAGCAGAACAGCAGCGCGACCTTCTTGGCCTCGGGGAACCACTCACTGATCATGTTTGCCTGCGCCTCAAGGTCGGCAAGGTCGCTTGTACCGGAGATGTTGCCGCCGACCGTGCCGTCAAAGTCATCAATGTCGAGGGCAACGCCGTAAGCGGTGATCGAGGTGCCGAGAATGGGGATATCGCTCGTGGCGGCAGCGGCGGCGGTCAGCGCGCCGGTGGCGTTCGCCATGATGAGGTCGACCTTGTCGGAGACAAAGCCATTGACGATGGTAGAGCAGTTGGCGCTGTCGCCGGAAGCGTTCTTGTTCACAATCTTGACCTGGCCGGGCAGAGCCTCATTCAGCGCGTCGATGAAGCCCTGCGTGGCGGCGTCGAGCGCCTCGTGCTGTACGAGCTGGCAGATGCCGACAGTGTACTTCGTGCTTTCGCCGTCGGTGCTGCCCTGATTGTCGTCCTGCGCGGCCTTGTCGCCGCAGCCGGTCAGACCCAGGCTCATGCTGAGAACGAGGGAGAGAGAGGCAAAGAGAGAAACGATACGTTTGGTGTTCATGCTTTTTTTCCTCCAATTTTTTATTTGTTGTGAAAATAAGAAAACCCGCTGTACGGACTTGTGGTCCATACGGCGGGTTTTTTAACGCAACTCTGATCGAAGTGACCTTTCAGTGTTGGTGGAAACCGTTCAGTTACGGGCATCACAAATCGCTCTTACTTTTTTCTTGCAATAAAAGTAAGAGTAATAATAGCGATATACGTTGCTGCAAACGGCTTTCATCATCTGCTCAAGATCCTTTCTAAAAGATGTTTGTAATATAGCACACACAAAAGTGCCCGTCAAGGGCATTTTTATCCAAAAAGCGCCAATATCAGACGTGACTTGGGGACGAGAATGTCAAAAGTATGAATTTTCCATTAGGAATTGGCATGGGTGTGCTCGCAAAACTCATTGATCTTCTGCTGCAAGGACTTGAAGTCCTCGAAGGTCTCCGGGCGGCGGCGCGGGTCGCGCAGCAGCGCCGCGGGGTGGTAGACGGCCATCATCTGAATGCCGCTCTTTTCAAACCACTGCCCGTGTTCGCGCGTGATCTTGAAGTCGGGCTTGATGATGCGCATGGCCGCGATGCGCCCGAGGCAGACGATGATCTTCGGGCGCAGGAGTGCTGCCTGACGGCGGAGATAGCCGATACAGGCCTCCTGCTCCACGCCGAGCGGGTCGCGGTTTTCGGGCGGGCGGCATTTGACGATATTTGCGATGTACACATCGTCGCGCTTCAGGCCGATGATCTCAAGCATATCGTCGAGCAGGTGTCCCGCGCGGCCGACAAACGGTTCGCCCTGTGCGTCCTCGTTCGCGCCGGGGCCTTCACCGATGAATAAAACTTCAGCATTCTGATTGCCGACGCCGAAGACGACGTTCGTGCGCGTTTCGCACAGCGAGCATTCGCGGCAATTTCTGCACTCGTGTTCCAGAGCTTCCCAGGTATCAGGCATAATGATGTTCTCCTGTCGATTTTTTGCTATTTTACCATGATTCCCCGCGCATTGCAACGCGCGCAGAGCGCATTTTTCCTGCCGCTGCGACCATACTGAGAAAAAAGACCGCGGAGGAATGCATGGAATTTATCTGGTATTGGTTTGCTTACAGCTTTTTGGGATACTGCCTTGAAAAACTTTTTGCCGCGGCGACGCGGTCAAAGCACCGGCTGCGGCGCTGCTTTGTCTTTCTGCCGCTTTGCCCGGTGTACGGTTTTGCCATGCTTGCGATTTTGCTGCTGGGAGCGGAGGACTTGCCCGGCGCATGGGAGCAGCTTCTGCTCGGGACGCTTGTGTCGACGAGTGTGGAGTACGCTGTGCACTGGGCATACGAAAAGCTGTTTGCCGTGCGCTTCTGGGATTATTCCGCAACAAAATGCGACGTGAACGGGCGCATTTGCCTGCCGTTTTCCCTCTGCTGGGGCGTGCTGACCCTGCTTGCCGTGCGGTATGTGCAGCCGGTTCTTGCGGATTTTGCGGCGCAGCTTTCGGAGGCGGCGGCGCTGCCTGCGGTTTTCTTCACCATGTTCGACGGCATTTTGTCCGCGCGCGTCCTGCTTCTGACGCACGACATCGACGCGCTGACGCCGCGCACACTCGTAACGATAAGCAGGCGAACCGCCTGACGGTTCGCCTGCTTGACGTTATAAGTGCTTCTCGATCCAGTTCCAGATGTCGTTGTATACCACCGCACGGCAGTCTTCGTTCAGGATTTCGTGCCGCAGCCCCCGGTAGAGTTTGATCTCCACATCGCGCACACCGGCGCGGCGGAAGGCATTGTACGCGCGCTTCACGCCCTTGCCCATCTCACCGACGGGGTCGCGGTCGCCGGAGATAAAAAGAATGGGGGTGTTGAGATTCATCGAGTTGATGTTCTTCTGCGCGCTGACAAAGCGGATACCGCCGAGCATTTCATAGAAGAGACCGATGCTCGTCTTCTGCCCGCAGAGGGGGTCGGCGATGTAGGCGTCAACATTATTGTCGCTCGCGCTCAGCCAGTCGAGCGATGTGCGGTTGGGCGCGAAAGCCTTGTTGTACGCGCCGAAGGCGAGATCCTCCACGCGCGGGGAATGCGCCTTGAAGCCGTGGCGCTTGCCTGCGGCCTTGGCGATGGCGCGCCCGCCTGCAACGACTGCGGGGGATTGGTGTCCCGTGCCCATGATGATGGCGGCGTCTACGGTGCCGGGATAGCGAATGAGGTAGGTGCGCGTCAGGAAAGAGCCCATCGAATGTCCCATGAGGAAATAGGGAACGTCGGGATATTTTTCCTTTGTGCGGCAGCGCAGGGCGTACATATCGTCCACCACGTGCTTCCAGCCGTTATGAGGACCGAAGTAAAGCGTCTCGGCGTCCTTTTCCGCGGAGAGACCGTGGCCGAGGTGATCGTTTGCCACCACGACAAAGCCGTGCTCGGTCATAAATTCGGCGAAGGGGGCGTAGCGCATGCCGTATTCCGCCACGCCGTGCGCAATTTGTAGAACGCCGATGATCTCATGCCCCTCGGGGGTCCACTCCGCTGCGTGAATGCGCGAGGAACCGTCCGACGAGGAAAAGTAAAATTCCCTGCAAATAGCCATGGCGTAAAATCCTCCTGCATGGTATAATCACAATAACTTTACTACCTTAGTATAGCATAAAACCGTGCAAAGGGACAAGGGGGTATCTTCATGCAGCGGTATATTTTGGCACTCGATCAGGGAACGACCAGCTCACGTGCCATTCTTTTCGGACGCGACGGCAGCGTCGCAGGCTACGCACAGCAGACGTTCCGGCAGCATTATCCGCAGCCGGGCTGGGTCGAGCACGACCCGAACGAGATCTGGGAGAGCGAACGCGCTGTCGCCGCGCAGGCGCTGCGCAAAGCAGGTCTTGGCCGCGAGATCGCGGCCATCGGCATTACGAACCAGCGCGAAACAACGATCCTGTGGGATCGCGCGACCGGTGAACCGATCTATAACGCCATCGTCTGGCAGTGCCGCCGCACGGCGGACATTGCGGATGCGCTGCGCGAAAAGCGCGGTGTGAGCGAGTTGGTGGCAGAGAAAACGGGACTCCAGATCGACGCCTATTTCTCCGCGACGAAGATCAGATGGCTGCTCGATCATGTTCCCGGCGCGCAGGAGCGGGCTGCACGCGGCGAGCTGCTGTTCGGCACGGTGGAAACGTGGCTCATCTGGAAGCTGACGGGCGGCAAGGTGCACGTGACGGACTATTCCAACGCAAGCCGCACGATGCTCTTCAACATCCACACGCTTTCGTGGGACGAAGAGCTCTGCGCGCTTTTGGATATTCCGATGGATATTCTGCCGCGTCCGGTGTCGAATTCCGAGGTTTACGGGACGGTGGCAGAGGGGATCGAAGGTCTTGAGGCACTCGCGGGCGTGCCGATCTGCGGCGCAGCGGGCGACCAGCAGGCGGCGCTCTTCGGTCAGGGCTGCTTTACGCGCGGACAGGCCAAAAACACCTACGGCACGGGCTGTTTCACGCTGATGAATATCGGCGATACGCCGGTGCGCTCGCGCGCGGGACTGGTGACGACCGTGGGCTGGAACATCGGCGGCGAAACGACCTACGCGATCGAGGGCAGCGTTTTCAACGCAGGCTCGGCCATTCAGTGGCTGCGCGACGAGCTGAAGATCATCTCGACCTCGCACGAGTGCGATACGCTGGCAGAGAGCGTGAGCGATACGGGCGGGATCTACCTTGTGCCCGCCTTCACCGGCCTTGGCGCGCCGTACTGGGATATGTATGCGCGCGGCTGCGTTGTCGGCATCACGCGGGGCACGACGAAGGCGCATTTTGCCCGCGCGGTGCTCGAATCCATCGCCTATCAGGTCACTGACCTGATGACCGCCATGCGGCAGGACGCGGGCTGCGAGATCTCGGGCCTGCGTGTGGACGGCGGCGCAAGCGTCAGCGATTTGATGATGCAGTTTCAGGCAGACCTTCTGCGCATTCCGGTCGACCGCCCCACGATGGTCGAAACGACGGCATTCGGTGCGGCGTCGCTTGCGGGACTGGCCGTGGGCGTGTGGAAGGATCTTGACGAGCTGCGCGCTCTGCGCCGCAGCGAACGTGTTTTCTCTCCCGAGCGCGCGCAGTATGAGTGCGAGGAGCTGTATCGCGGCTGGAAGCGCGCCGTGGGCTGCGCGCAGGGCTGGGTGGAGAAAAAATAGCACATCGTCATAAAAAGTTAATACTTTTATTAAAAATTATCCATTGAAATGCACGGCCCGGTAGCTTATACTTACAGTACCAAGCCAAAGTGAAAGGTTTGAAAGGAGAAGAGAATATGGAATTCTTAGACAACTTCGGTAAGAAGGTTCAGGATGTTGCTTTCATCGCTGCCGAGAAGGCGCAGCAGGTCGCGGCTGTTGCCAGCGAAAAGGCGAGCATCGTTGCGGATAAGGCAAAGACCGAATATGAGATGGCGGCTGAGCGCCGCAGCATGGACAAGAACTACCGCGCCATCGGCGAGTGGTATGTTTCCGCACTCGAGGGCGACGCGCCCGAGGCGGTCGCTGATATCGTTGCGGCGATCAAGGACTCTCAGGATAAGCTCGCGGCCTATGAGGCTGCCAAGGCGGAGGCCGCCGCTGCCAAGGCTGAGGCTGCCGCTGCCAAGAAAGCAAAGGAGCCTGTCATCGAGGTGACCATCGAGAAGAAAACCGATGCGGCAGAGCCTGTCGCGGAAGAAAACGACTGCGCTCCCTGCGAGGAAGCACCTGCACAGGAGGAACCTGCTGCGGACGAGGAACCCAAGGAAAACTAAATCCTGAAACGAAAGGCGGCGCAGCACTCGCTGCGCCGCCTTTCCTGTTTGAACGTAGCGCCTGGTCTGCATAATTTGTTTTTGTTTGATTATATGAATAATACCAGTAGGCGGTATAATACGAGCAACAACCAAAACAAAGGAGCATTTGACCATGAATGATAAGAAGATCAGAAAGCTTGTCCTTGCCGCTTTGCTTGCGGCGCTTGTCTGCGTGGCGACGATGGTCGTCCAGATCCCTTCTCCGATGCAGGGCTATGTGAATTTAGGCGACTGCTTCGTGCTACTCTCGGGCTGGCTGCTCGGCCCCTGGTACGGCTTTGCGGCGGGCGGCATCGGCTCGATGCTGGCGGATCTCTTCCTCGGCTACGGCCACTATGCGCCCGGCACGTTCGCCATCAAGGGACTTGTGGCGCTCGTCGCCGCGCTGGTATATGAAAAGATGGGCTGCACGCAGGCGTCCCGCATCGTCGGCGGCGTTGTGAGCGAGATCGTGATGGTGCTGGGCTATTTCGGCTACGCTTCTCTCCTGCTGGGCAAGGGCCTTGCCGCTGCGGCAAGCATCCCCGGCAACATCTTCCAGGGTACGGTCGGCCTCGTGGTCGGCGTGCTGCTGGTCGCGGTGCTGGAACGCGCCAAGGTGACGGAGAAGCTGGCATAAGCAAAACAACATGTTAAAGAGGTGTCAGATCATGGCGGGAATCGTACATGAGGTAGAAAATCATCGTCTGGTAGAGCAGGCGGAGCAGGAGGCGGCGGAATGCGCGCGCCAGCTGGCGGAGGCAGCGCATCTGCGCCGCGGGCAGATCGTTGTTGTCGGGTGCAGCACGAGTGAGGTCGTCGGGCACCAGGTCGGCAGCTGGTCAACGCCGGAGGTGGCACAGGCGATCTTCCGCGGGCTGTCCGGTGTGTTTTCGCCCATGGGGGTGTATATTGCCGCCCAATGCTGCGAGCATCTCAACCGCGCGCTCATTGTGGAGCACGAGGCGGTGCCGGGCGGCGAGATCGTCAACGTCCTGCCGCAGCCCAAGGCGGGCAGTTCCTTTGCAACGGCGGCCTATGAGGCGTTCCGCCACCCCGTGGCGCTCGAGGAGATCCGCGCCGACGCGGGGCTTGACATCGGCGGCACGCTGATCGGCATGCATCTGAAAAAAGTGGCTGTTCCCGTGCGCTTGAAGCAGAATCGCATCGGTCAGGCCATCGTGCTGGCCGCGCGGACGCGCCCCAAATTCATTGGCGGCGAGCGCGCGATCTATGATGAGTCGCTCAAAGAAGGTTATCCTGATTTTGTCGATTGATAGCAACAGAAAATGCGAGATACCCGTTTTCTCGGGTATCTCGCATTTTCGTTATTCTCTGCGGTGTTCTCAGGCGAGGAAGCCCTTGAGGATCGTATCCTCGGCCTCTTCCTCGGTGAGTCCCAGGGTCTGGAGCTTCAAGAGCTGGTCGCCCGCGATCTTGCCGATGGCAGCCTCGTGGATGAGCTGCGCGTCGGTCGAATTGGCGCTGATGGCGGGGACGGATTCGATCGTTGCTTTGCCCATGATGATCGAGTCGCACTGCACGTGGCCGAAGCACTTGTTGTTGCCCACGACCACGGGGCGAAAGACCTGCTTGGACTCGTCCTGCGCAACAGAGCGGGAAATGACGCGGCCGCGGGAGTCCTCGCCGTTGAGTTCGATCTCCATGTCGCTCTCGGCCAGCTGCTTGCCATGCGTCAGCAGTCTTTCGGTGACGATGGCCTCAGCGCCCTTGCCGCAGACGATCTTCGTCTTGCGCACGGTGGAGTCGATGCCGCGGATCTGAACGGTCTCCATCTGGATGCTTGCGCCCTCGTCGAGGTAGACGACCGTGGTGGGGTTCATCACACGCGCACCGTTGCCGTCGCCCTCGCCGTAATGCTTTTCCGTATAGCGCACGTGGGAATTCTTGGAGATATAAAAGGTGTGGATACCGTCGTGACGGCTCTCGTTACAGCCGGAGTTGTGGATGCCGCAGCCTGCGACGATGTCCACATCGCAGTTTTCGCCGACGTAAAAGTCATTGTAGACCATTTCGGTCACGCCGCTTTTGCTGATGATGACGGGAATGTGGCACTGCTCGCCCTTTGTGCCGTCCTTGATGCGAATGACGATGCCGCTTTTGCCCTCGGGCTGTGGGTCGATGGCGATGTGCTCGGTGGACTGGCGCGCCTCGCAGCCGCTGTCCTTTCGGATGTTGAACGCGCCGACGGGCTTGCCCGTCAGGTCGGCGATCTTTTCAAGCAGGGAAGCGTCGATTTCAGTGATCATGTGTTCTTCCTCCTTACTTGTTCAGCACCGGGCAGGAGCCCAGCGTATCCGCCATGATGAGCGGGAAAATTTCCTTTGTGCTGCCGCGATGCATCAGCTCGCCGCCGCCCACGACGACGATCTCATCGGCCAGCTGAATGATGCGCTCCTGATGGGAGATGATGATCATTGTGGCAGTCTCCTGACGGCGCAGCTGCTCGAAGGTCTCGGTCAGGCGCGCGAAGCTCCAGAGGTCGATGCCGGCTTCCGGCTCGTCGAAGATCATCAGCTCGCTGCCGCGGGCAAGCAGCGTTGCGATCTCAATGCGCTTGACCTCGCCGCCGGAGAGAGAAACGTCCACCTCGCGGTCGAGGTAGTCGTTGGCGCAGAGACCCACCTGCGTGAGGTATTTGCAGCACTTGTCCTTGCTGAGGTTTTCGTCGCCCGAGGCAATGGTCAGAAGGTTTCGCACCGTGATGCCCTTGAAGCGCGGCGGCTGCTGAAAGCCGTAGCTGATGCCGAGGCGCGCGCGCTCGGTGATGCCGAGATGCGTGATGTCCTGGCCGTTGAAGAGGATCTGGCCGCCCGTCGGCGTGACAAGGCCCATGATGATCTTGGCAAGCGTGGTCTTGCCGCCGCCGTTGGGGCCGGTAAAGACGATGAGCTTGCGGTCGGGAATGTCGATGGAAATGTCCTTCAAGATCGTCTGCTCCCCTTCGGGAGAAGAGACGGTATAGGTGATGTGCTTCAGTTCCAGCATGAAAAGAAGACCTCCTTACAGAAACTGCCGTTGGAGTATTCTTAGCTTAACGCCTGCGGCAGAAAATGAAAAGTTGCAAATGCAACAAAATGTACAAAAATACAAAACAAATGTAGTTTACCAGAAAAATGGGAAAAAATCAACGAGCGGGGTGCGATTTTTGAGATTTCTTTTTCCGGGAGGAAAAGAAGAAAAAAGCAGCCGGCACACAGAGGCGCGGCCGGCATAGAATGGGGCGAGAATTGTTCGGGAAGGGGAAGGAGAATATGATCGAGCAAAAAAATCCGTCCGTCTATGACTACGATGCCTGCCGCGCACTGTGGCAGCGCGTTTCGCCGTCGGAGGATCCATATCCTGCGGCGGAAGAGGTGGGCACGCAGAGCGGAGAGCTTTCGCTCCCAGGGGCGGAGGGGGATCCCTGCTGCATGGGAACGGAGGCGGCGGATTCCGTCGAGGTGCTGCAAGGCTTTCTGCGCGAGGAACTGGGCGACGCGCAGGTCTACGCCTATCTTGCCGCAAACCTGCCGCGGCGCGAGACCGCGCGCCTTTTCCGCGCGCTCAGCGAGGAGGAAAAGCGCCATGCGCGCGACCTTGCCGCCGCGATCTACCTGATCACCGGAAAGCCCTACTGCCCGCGCATATGCGTTGAAAGACCGGATATGGGCGATCTCTGCGCGCTGCTGCGCGCCCTTTACCACGGTGAGGCCTGCGCGGGCTACAACTACGCCCGCGCGGGGGAAGAAACGCTCGATCTGTGCCTGGGAAAGCTCTTTGCGGCGATGAGTGCAGACGAATACCGCCACGCGGAGACGCTGCTGAAGCTTCTCGGGCGAAAAATGAACATTTGAAAAAAGAACCGGGACAGAGAGTGCTCTCTGTCCCGGTTTGCTCATTCGATGGAGATGATATAGTAGTAGACCGGCTGGCCGCCGCAGATGAGGTTGATCTCGGCGTCCGGGCACTTGTGGGTGAAGATGTCGCACGCCTTGTGCGCGTCCTCTTCCGCCACATCTTCGCCGTAAAAGACGGTGATGAACTCTGCCCCGCGGGACGCGGCCTCGTCGGCAAGACCGCCGAGCAACGCGGAAACATCACGGTCGGTGCCGTGAAGCTTCCCGTCGAGCAGCGCGAGATAGTCACCCTCGTGAATGTCGAAACCGTCGAAATCGGAGTTGCGCGCGGCGTAGGTGATCTGCGCGGTGGAAACGTTCTGCGCCGCGTCCGTCATTGCCTTTGCGATGGCGTCAGCGTCGCTCATGTCGGGATCGACCGCCATCATCGCGCTTACGCCCTGCGGAATGGAGGCGGTGGGGATGACGACGACGTTTTTCTCCGTTAGACCCATGCACTGCTGCGCGGCCATGATGATGTTCTTGTTGTTCGGCAGGACGAAAACGGTGCGCGCGGGAACCTTTCTGATCTCCCTGAGAATGCTCTCGGTCGAGGGATTCATGGTCTGCCCGCCGCTGATGACGCCGTCCGCGCCAAGGTCGGTAAAGACGCTGGCAAGTCCGTCGCCGGCGCAGACGGCAAGGAAGCCGTAGTCCTTTTCGGGCGCAGCCTCTTCGCTGTTGTCCTCCTGCCCGGCAGCCTCCAGCTCCTGCTCAATGGCGTCGAGATCGTCGGTAGACTGGGCCGTGCCGCCGGCGGCAAGCTGCTGCGCCTGCGTGCGCATGTTCTCGATCTTGGCAAGCTCGAGCGTGCCGTACTTCTGCGCTTCGCTCAGCGCTTCGCCCGGAATGTCAGTGTGGACGTGAACCTTGAAGGCCTCGTCGTCCTCGCCGATGACGAGCGAATCGCCGATGCCGTCCAAAAATCTGCGGAACGGCTCAATGCTGCGTCCGCTCTTGCGAACGATGAACACGGTGTCGAACGTGAAGGTGATGTCTTCTTCGGAAAGCATGGCAAAATCCGCCTTCTCCTGTGCATTCTCTTCGGTGAGCTCGGGACGCTCTTCGCCGCGAAGCGCACTGAGCATGCCGCCGAGAATGAGCAGGAAGCCCTTGCCGCCGGCATCGACTACGCCCGCCTTTTTGAGAACGGGGTTCATGTCGGTCGTCTGCGCGAGCGTGATCTCGCCCTGGGCGATGGCCTGCTCGAGCACATACTCGACGCTGTTCTGCTCCTCTGCCGCGCTCGCGGCGCGCTCGGCGGCGAGACGCGAAACGGTCAGGATCGTGCCCTCGGCGGGCTTCATCACGGCGTTGTACGCCGCGGCGACGCCCTCCTGCATTGCGGCGGCGAAGGCCGCGCCGTCGGCTTCCTTGCAGCCCTTGAGCTCCTTGGAGATGCCGCGGAAGAGAAGAGACAGAATGACGCCGGAGTTGCCGCGTGCGCCGCGCAGCAACGCGGAGGCGGTGACGGAGGCGGCCTGATCGACCGTGGCAGGCTCGATCTTCTTGAGCTCCTGCGCCGCGGTCTGAATGGTGAGGCTCATGTTCGTGCCGGTGTCGCCGTCAGGAACGGGGAATACGTTTAAGTCGTTGATGGCTTGTTGTGCCTGTGCGATGGAGACGGTGCCGAAGAGCAGCATCTCCTTAAACATGGCACCATTGATGGTATCGTGCATGGGATGATGTCCTCCTCGATTTTACAGATTCATGCTGTCAACGCAAACGTCGACACTGCGGATGCTCGCGCCGGTGTTTTCGCTGACCATATAGCGAACCTGATTGATAATGGAGCGGCACACGGCGGCGATGTTCACGCCGTGCTCCACAACAATGTGCAGCTCAATGGAAATGTCCCCTTCTTCGTGGGGAATGATGCGCACGCCTTTGCTCATCGCCTCGCGGCGCAGCAGGTGGACAAGCCCGTCCGTCATGGAGCGGAAGGCCATGCCCTTGACGCCGAAGCAGCTTGTGGCGGCAGCGCCGGTGATATTCGACAGGGCGGCATCGGAAATGCTGATCTCGCCCTTTTCGGTGTGTAGCCTGATCATGGAAGATACTCCTTTCTCCCTGGTCGATAAAATGTGACCATATTACTACTCCATACCATTATATACGAAGCGTGCGGGAATAACAAGAGAAAATATTTTGCGGAAAATGCGGGAAAATGTCAGAGTGTCTATTGAAAATGAACGGAAATTCACGTATTATGGAAACCAGAGAGTATGTTGCGCCGTGACCGTCGGCGCTGTGGAGGGATAACGATGAGAGTGATCACAGGCTCGGCGCGCGGACGGCGGCTGGGCGAACTCAAGGGTATGGAGACCCGGCCGACGACCGATAAGGTCAAGGAGAGCATCTTTAATTGTATCCAGTTTGACGTGGAGAATGCGCGCGTGCTCGATCTGTTTGCGGGCACAGGGCAGCTCGGCATCGAGGCACTTTCGCGCGGAGCAAAAAGCGCACTTTTCATCGATAAGCGCGCGGACGCGGTGAAGCTCGTGCGCGAGAATCTTGCGCTGTGCCGTCTTGAGGAGAACGCACAGGTCATCTGCGGCGACTCCGTTGCATCGCTCGGCGCACAGCGGCAGAAATTCGACATCATCTTTCTCGATCCGCCCTACGGCAGCGGCCTTCTGGAGCAGGCGATGGAGAAGATCGCCTCGTTTGACATTTTATCGCCCCATGGTATAATGGTGGCGGAAAGCGCGCTGGATCAGGCGCTGCCGGCGCTTCCTGCGCCGTACAGCCTGTACCGCGAATACCGCTACGGCAAGATTAAAGTGACGATCTATCACCGCGCGGGGGAGGAAGAGGCATGAAGATCGCAGTCTTTCCCGGCTCGTTCGATCCCGTGACGATCGGGCATCAGGACATCATCGCGCGTGCGTCGAAGCTCTTCGACCGCGTGTATGTGTCCATCGTGCCGAACGGAACGAAGACGCACCCGATGTTTTCAGACGAACAGAAGCTTGCGCTGATGCGCGCGAGCGTTGAGGACTTTCCCAACGTGGAAGCCGAGCTTGGCGGCGGACTTTTGACCGACTACGCGCTCCGAAAAAACGCACAGTTTCTTGTGCGCGGCGTGCGCAACAGCGTGGATTTTGACGCCGAGCAGCAGCTCTCGCTCATCTACCGCGATGTGTCGGAGGGGGCGCTTGAAACGGTGCTGCTCGTTGCAGAGCCGAAGTATCAGCACATCAGCTCCACGATGGTGCGCGAGATGATCAAATACGGACAAGACCTTGAAAAATATATGCCGCTGCGCGCAGCGGCGCTTGTGAAAGAATGGGGAGAAGACCATGGCGAACAATGATGTGCAGCATCTTCTGGATATGCTTTATGAGATGATCGACGGGGCGAAGAATGCGCCGCTGTCGAGCGATAGGTGCATTTTGAACCGCGATGAGGCGCTTGATCTGCTTGATGAGATCCGCGCACAGCTGCCGGTGGAGCTCGCGCGCGCGCAGGAGCTGATCCGCGCGAAGGAGGATTATGTCAAGGCTGCCAAGCGCGATGTGGAGCGCATGATGCAGCAGGCTGAACTGGACGCGAAAGCCAAGGTCTCCGAGACTGAGGTGCTTACCGCTGCGCGTGATCGCAGCCGCGAGATCATCAAGCGCGCCGAAGATCGCAGCCGCGAGATGTACCGCGTTGCCAACGAATACACGGAAGATGCGCTGCGCCGCACCGAGGAGGCCATTCAGATGGCGCTGGCCGAGGTGCAGCAGTCCCGTTCCGACTTCCGTGCCGCATCTGTAGCGCAGATGCAGAAAAAACGCGAGGAACTGGCACAGTCCGCTGAAAAACAAGCGTAAGTACAATGAAAAATTGTCAAAAGTGACAAAAACCGACAAAATTGGTAGACATAATCTATATTTGGACACAAGAAAAAGAGCCGCCACAAGATATTGTGGCGGCTCTTTTTTGTTCAAAATAAAAGTAGAACAAAGGTTTCAAAAGAGACGCGCGGCGGCCGCTTTTTTGCGGGAAAAAGCGGCAAAAGCCTTGAAAACGCAGGGAAATTTCTGCTTGCATTTTTTATGTGAATCTCGTATACTCAAAGCAAAGGTGGGGAAAAGTGGGGCATCATACCATGAAAATGGTTTTCTTTCCCACGTGAGCATCAGGACAAGCGCGGCACGGCTTTTTCGGAAAACGGGAAAAGGCCGCGCTTTCGCGCCCCCGCGATGCCCCAAATACCAAAAAAGGAGGGAGCCGCCGTGACAGGTCAGTATCAGCATACGATCGATGCCAAGGGGCGGCTCTTTATTCCTGCGAAGCTGCGCGAGGAACTGGGCGACACGTTTTATGTCACCATGGGCATGGATTCTTGCCTGAGCGTTTATTCCGACGCTTCCTGGGCGCGCTTTACCGAAAAGTTTGAAGGTCTGCCCTACACAAAGACCAAGGCCATGCGCCCGCTCTTTGCCAATGCCGCCAAGTGCGAGCCAGATGCGCAGGGACGCATCGTGCTTCCGCAGAAGCTCAGAGCCTACGCCCATCTTGAAAAAGATGTGGTCGTGATCGGCGTGTCGAACCGCGCCGAGATCTGGAACGCGGAGAAGTGGGCAGAGATCGAGGCCGCGGAACTCAACCCCGAGAATCTGGCCGCCGTGATGGAAGAGTTGGGATTCTGATATGGAAGAGAACTACGGTCATAAGTCGGTGCTGCTGCACGAGTGCCTCGATGCGCTCGCCATCAAGCCTGACGGCATTTATGTGGACGGCACGCTCGGCCGCGCCGGCCATTCGCTCGAGATCGTGCGCCGCCTGACAACGGGCAGGCTCATCGCGCTCGACCGCGACGAGACCGCCATCGAAGCGGCGAACCGCCGCCTCGGCGACTATCTCGATAAGGTCACGCTCGTCCACAGCAACTTCAGCGCGCTTGACTCTGTGTTGTACGAGCTGGGCGTCCGCGGTGTGGACGGAATGCTCTTTGACCTCGGCGTTTCCTCCCCGCAGCTTGACGAGGCACAGCGTGGTTTTTCCTACAAGCAGGACGCGCCGCTCGACATGCGCATGGACGAGTCCGCCGCTCTGACGGCGCACGAGGTGGTGAACACCTGGTCCTATGAAGAGCTGCGGCGCATTCTCTTTGAATACGGTGAGGAGCGCTACGCGCCCGCCATTGCAAAGAAGATCTGCGCGTACCGCGAGCAGAGAACCATCGAGACAACGCTTGAGCTTGCAGACCTGATCCGCTCAGCGATGCCGGCGAGCGCGCTGCGCGAAAAGCAGCACCCCGCCAAGCGCAGCTTTCAGGCCATCCGCATCGCCGTGAACGACGAGCTGGGCGAGCTTCCGCCGATGCTCGACGCGGCAGAGAAGAACCTCAAAAGCGGCGGACGGCTTGCGGTCATTACGTTCCACTCGCTTGAGGACCGAATTGTTAAGAAAAAGCTCCAGGAGCTTGCACAGGGCTGCATTTGCCCGCCGGAATTCCCGGTGTGCGTGTGCGGCAGAAAACCGAAGGTAAAGCTCATTACGCGAAAGCCCATCGTGTCGAACGAGGAAGAGCTTGCCGAAAATCCCCGCGCCCGCAGCGCAAAGCTGCGCGTCGCAGAAAAGTGCTGACAACAGCAAAGAATACGCAAAAGAAAGGAGATCGCCATGGCCAACCGCAGAGAGCAGAACATGAAATACCGCCGCTACAGCGGACGAGTCAATGGCAATCTCGCTTACGATCCTGCCTACGAAGAGCGCCAGCGCAGACTGCGCCGCGAGCAGGAATATGAGCGCGAGCATCAGCGCGAAGAATTTATGCGCCCGCCGCAGCGGAAGGTGCAGAAGAAAGCTGCACCCGTCCGCCGCCAACGCGAGAAGGTCTCGCTCGGCGCACTGTGCGGCTTTGCGGCACTGACTGCCATGGTCGCGCTGATGATCCTGTGCCGTGCGCAGCTTACCGAGATCTCTTCGCAGGTCGTTTCCGTGCAGAAGGAGATCGCTGCGCTCGAGGACGAGCATGTCGCGCTGCTCACGCGTTATGAAAAAACCTTTGATCTCACCACCATCAAAGAGGCGGCGGCCGCGGCCGGTATGGCCAAGCCAAGCGCCTCACAGGTCTACTATATCGACCTGTCGGAAGCTGACAGCGTGGTCGTCTATCAGCAGAAGAGCCAGAACGTGCTGGCTCGGGCGCTCACATCGCTTGGCAACGGCGTATGTGCGGTGGTGGAATATTTCAAATGAGCGAAGCTATACATAAGGAGTAAGGAGCTTCCTTACTCCTTTTCCATCTTTAAGGAGGATGAACAGCAGTGGCACAACCCCAAAAAAGACGTCCCGAATCCGCGCGACGGGCAAACCGCATCATTCAGACAAGAACGCTGCTGTTGCTCGGCGTGTTCGGCGTGCTGACTTTCGTGCTGCTCTTTGCCAAGCTTTATCACTGGCAGATCACCGAGCACGATGAGCTTCAGTCCGTCGCCGTGCGGCAGCAGACGCTGCGCACCACGGTGGAGGCGAGCCGCGGCACCATTTACGACAGAAACGGTACGATCCTTGCGATGTCCGCCTCGGCGGAGGATATTTTTCTCTCGCCCAAGGAGATCGTCGAGAACGATCAGGATCAGAACCTGATCGCAAACGGCCTTGCTGAGATCCTGAACCTCGACGCTGCTGACATTCTCAAAAAGATGGAGAAAACAAATTCTCAGTACGAGATCCTCAAGAAAAAAGCGGACGATGAGCTTGCCGACAAGGTGCGGGAATTCATCAACGAGAATGAACTCAGGGGCGTTTTCCTGCGCCCGACGAGCAAGCGCAGCTATCCCAAGGGGACGCTTGCCTCGCAGGTCATCGGCTTTGCCAACGACAACGGCGGCTCGATGGGACTGGAGGCGACCTATAACGACGAACTGACCGGTGAAAACGGCATGGTCGTCACCGCGCGCGACCGCGACGGCCGCTCCGTGCTCTACCAGTATGACCAGTATTTCGACGCGGAAAACGGCTGCGACCTGCACACGACGCTCGACACCACCATTCAGTATTACCTTGAAAAGGGCGTGCAGGAGCTGGAGGCACGCTTCGGCACGGGAAAGGGCGCAACGGGCATCGTCATGGACGTCAACACCGGCGCGGTACTGGCGATGGCGTCGCTCCCGACGTACGATCTGAACGCTCCCGGCAAGGTCTACAACGATTTTCTGACCTCCGGCATGACGGAGGAGCAGATCGAGGAGAACATGAAGGATCTTCTCAACAAGCAGTGGCGCAGCAAGGCCATCAACGATACCTATGAGCCGGGTTCCACCTTCAAAACGCTCACGCTCGCCATGGCGCTTGAGGAAAACGTCGTCGATCTGAACACGGGCTTCTACTGCGGCGGCAACACCACCATCGAAGGTCAGAAGATCTGGTGCTCCAAGCGCGTCGGCCACGGCCAGCAGAATCTGACGCAGGCGTTTGCAAACTCCTGCAACCCCGCGTTCATCAACATCGGCCTTCGCGTCGGCAACGCGAAATTCTACCAGTACATGCAGGATTTCGGCTTGCTGGAAAAGACCGGCATCGACACCACGGGCGAGGCCAGCGGCTTTGCCAACAGTGAGATCAAGTATTCAACGCTTGCCCTGGCGTGCTATGCCTTCGGCCAGAACTTCAACGTCACGCCCGTTGCGCTGCTTGCGGCGCAGTGCGCCTGCGTCAATGGCGGCTATCTCTACACGCCGTATCTTGTGGAAGAGATCACCGATCAGGACGGCAATGTTGTCTCCCGGCACGACGCAACGCCCATTCGTCAGGTCATCTCTGCGGAGACCTCCGCGCTCGTGCGCGATATTATGGAATACGAAGTGACCACCGGCACGGGTAAAAACGGCCAGGTCGCGGGCTACCGCATCGGCGGCAAGACGGGCACAGCCGATAAGGTTGGCGGCAACGTTATCGTTTCCTTCGTGTGCTTTGCCCCTGCGGACGATCCGCAGGTGATGATGCTTCTCACGCTCGATGAACCGAACAAGTGGACCGGAACCTATGTTTCCGGCGGTAACATGGTCGCGCCCGTGGCAAGCTCCGTGATGGGTGAGATCCTGCCGTATCTCGGCATCGAGCCGAGCTACACCGCCGAAGAACTTGTCGGCGCGGATAAAACCGTGCCGAACGTTGTCGGCCTTTCAAAGGACGCGGCGGCCGAGCGCCTGAGCGCGAACGGCTTCAGCTTCCGCACCGTCGGCAGCGGCGACACCGTCACCGACCAGACGCCCGCGGGCGGCGCGATCGTGCCCAACAGCGCAGAGATCATTCTCTACCTCGGCGCGGAGAAATCGGGCGAGAAATGCATCGTGCCGAATGTCGTGGGCGACAGCGCCGCGACCGCGAACCAGAAGATCGTGAACGCGGGGCTTATCATGGGTGTTTCCGGCGCAACGAACGCAAGCTCGTCCACCGTGCGCGCCATCTCGCAGAGCATCGCGGCGGGCACAGAGGTCGAGGCGGGCGCGGTCGTGCGCGTTCAGTTCAGCGACAGCTCGGTGCGCGACTAAAGACAGCAAGACCCAATTCCGAAAGGAATTTTTGAAAACGCAGTTATCTGAGCTTGTTTCCGTATTGAAAGAAAAGGAAGTGCATGCGCCGCAGGATCTGACGATCGGCGGCCTTGCGCTCGATTCCCGCGAAACGGGGGAAGGAACGCTCTTTTTCGCCCTGCCGGGGGAAAAAGAGGACGGCGGCGACTATATCGCCGAAGCAAAGGCGCGCGGCGCAGCCTGCGCCGTGTGCGAGCAGCCGCCGGAAACGGAGATCCCCTACATTCTTGTGCCCGATGCGCACAAAGCGCTTGCGCTTTGCGCGGCGGTATGGTATGGTACTCCGGCGGGAAAACTCACCGTGGTCGGTGTGACCGGCACGAACGGCAAAACAACCACGACCTGTCTGATCAAGCAGCTGCTGGAGCGCACGAAGGGCGCGAAGGTCGGACTCATCGGCACGAATCAGAACCTGATCGGAGAAAGTGCCGTTCCGGCAGAGCGCACCACGCCCGACGCGCTGACCTTGCAGCGCCTGCTCGCCCAGATGGTCGATGCGGGCTGTACTTACGCGGTGATGGAGGTCTCCTCCCATGCGCTGATGCAAAAAAGGGTGGAGGGGATCCGCTTTCGCGTCGGCGTTTTTACGAATCTGACGCAGGATCACCTCGACTATCACGGCACGATGGAAGCCTATTGCGAGGCAAAAGCGCGCCTTTTCGACCAGTGCGACATCGCCTGTGTCAATGGCGACGATCCGTGGACGGAGCGGCTGCTCGCTCGCTTTGCGGGCGAAAGTGTGACATTCGGGCAGGATATGACGAACGATCTTGTCGGCTGGCGCGCCCGCTACGAAAACGACGGTGTGCGCTTTACCGCCTGCACCGATCTTGACCATGAGGAGACAAGGATCGGCATTCCCGGCGGCTTTTCGCTCTATAATGCGCTTGCGGCGCTCTGCGCCGTGCAGGCGCTCGGCGTGCCGCTGCACGCGCTCGCGGAAGCGCTGCAAGGCTGCATCGGCGTGAAGGGCCGATGCGAGGTCGTGCCGCTTTCTGCACCGTTTACCGTTATCATCGACTATGCCCACACGCCGGACGGACTGAAAAATATCCTTTCCACCGTCTGCGGCTTTGCCGACGGGCGCGTGATCGCACTTTTTGGCTGCGGGGGAGACCGCGACAAATCGAAGCGTCCCCGCATGGGACGCATTGCCGCGGCGCTTTCGGACTTTGTCGTTCTCACGAGCGACAATCCACGCACCGAAGATCCCTACGCGATCCTGCGCGACATTCTGCCCGCGCTTTTGGAGAGCAAAACGCCGTTTGCCGTCGTGGAAGACCGGCGCAAGGCCATCGGCTTTGCGCTGTGCGAGGCGAAAGAGGGCGATGTGCTCGTCCTCTGCGGAAAGGGACACGAGACCGATCAGGAGATCGGAACGACAAAATACCACCTCGACGAGAGGGAGGTTGTGCGCGAGATGTTCGCGCAAGTACAAAGGAAGGAAGCCGCTGCGGCGGCGAAGGAAAACGAATATGAAGATCATCATTGCCTGCATACTGAGCTTCGCGGTCTCCGCGATCACGGGAAAGTTTCTGGTTCCTGAGCTGCGCAAGCTGAAAGCGGGACAGAGCATCCGCGAGGACGGCCCCACCTGGCACGCCGGAAAGGCCGGCACGCCGACGATGGGCGGACTGATGTTCATTCTCGGCATTCTGGTGTCCATTCTTGTCTGCGGCTGGAAGGGCATGATGGCGGGAGATCTCAAGCACCTTTATATCTTTGCCTTTGCGCTCATCTTCGGCGTCATCGGCTTTTTAGACGACTTTGAAAAGGTGAAGCACAAGCAGAATCTCGGCCTGACCGCCATTCAGAAGTTCCTGCTGCAGCTCGCCGCGGCGGTCGCGTTCCTCTGCCTGATGCGCTTTGAGGGCATGCTGACGCCAAACCTCTATGTGCCGTTTTTTAACAAGAGCTTTGTGATGAGCTGGCCGGTCTACATGGTGTTTGCGGCCTTTGTCATCGTGGGTACGGTCAACGCCGTCAACATCACCGACGGTATCGACGGCCTGGCCGGCAGCGTGACGGTGCCGGTGGGACTCTTCTTTGCGGTGCTTTCCATCTGGTGGAAAGGCTATGACCAGCTCGGCATTTATTCCGCGGCGCTCGTCGGCGGTTTGCTCGGCTTCCTTATCTATAATTTCCACCCGGCCAAGGTTTTCATGGGCGATACTGGCTCGCTGTTTCTCGGCGGTACGGTGGCGGCGCTGGCCTTTGCCTATGATATGCCTCTTGTGCTGATCCCTGTCGGCTTTGTTTACATCTGCGAGACGCTTTCCGATATTTTGCAGGTCGGCTACTTCAAGGCGACACACGGCAAGCGCCTGTTCAAAATGGCGCCGCTGCACCACCACTTTGAGCTTTGCGGCTGGAGTGAGGTGAAGCTCGTCGCTATCTTTACGAGCGTGAGTCTGCTGGGCTGCATCGCAGCGATATTCGGCGTCATGAACCGATTTCATTTTTGAGAAACGGCTTGCCGTTTCTCAAAAATGGAAGTATTTTTCGCCACGCGCAGGTCGCGGCGAAAAATGATCAAAATTATTTGCCGCCTGCGGGCGGCAAAGGGACGGGGCGCAATGACGCGCGCTGGTCGTCCTCCGCGACAGATTTGGCTTGCTTTCCGTCTGCGGGTGGCAAAGCATGTGACACTTAAATGGCGCTCAGAATTGCGCGCTGCACAATTTTGAGTCGAATGAAAGGGGGAAGAGCGCATGACCAAGGAGGAGCGCCTGCTGCGGCAGGAGCAGCGCGAGCGCGCGAAAGCCATCGAGGCGGCGGCGCGCGAAGCGGGCCGTGGGCCGCTGGATCTTCCCTATCTTCTTCTGGTGCTCATGCTCGTGGGCGTGGGACTCATCATGCTGTTTTCCGCGAGCTTTCCATCCGCCTACTACGAAAAGGGCAACCCAGCCTACTACCTGATTCGTCAGGGCCTGTTTGCGGTGGTCGGTATTGTGGCGATGGACATCATCGGTAAGACCAACTATGAACGATTCCGCGGCGCGGCGCGCATCGCGCTGATCGGTTCGATCATTTTGCTGGTGATCGTTTTGATCCCCGGCGTCGGTACGGGTAAACTGACGCACGGCGCACAGCGCTGGATCCGTATGGGCCCCCTCCAGTTTCAGCCGTCTGAGCTTGCCAAGGTCGGCGTGATCCTCTACTTTGCCGACAGCATTTCAAAAAAGAGAGATCGAATGGCCACCTTCCGCGAAGGGATCCTCACTTATGCGGGAATTCTTGCCACGATTGCCATTCTCATGGGATTGGAGCCGCACCTTTCCGGCATGGTGCTGCTGCTTGGCATCGGCGCGGTGATGATGTACGTCGGCGGCATTCGCAACTACTGGGTGTTTGCAGGCTTTGTGGTCGTTGCCTTTGTAGCGTACGCCTTTGCAACAGGACTTATCACCTACAATTCGAGCCGAATCGACATCTGGCTCGACCCGTTCAACGAAGAGTGGATGCGTGACAAGGGCTACCAGATCCGCCAGAGCCTGCTTTCCATCGGCTCGGGCGGCCTGTTCGGTGTAGGACTCGGCAAGAGCCGGCAGAAGTTCCTCTTCCTGCCCGAAGAGCACAACGATTTCATCTTCGCCATCATCTGCGAAGAGCTTGGTTTGGTCGGCGCGACGATCATCATGGCCATGTTCGCGCTGCTCATCATCCGCGGCTACTGGATCGCTCTGCACGCACGCGACCGCTTCGGAAGCCTTCTTGCCGTCGGCGTGACAACGCAGATCGCGCTTCAGGTATTTCTCAACATCGCGGTCGTGTCGAATCTGATCCCGAATACGGGCATTTCCCTGCCGTTTTTCAGTTACGGCGGCACGGCGCTCGCCGTGCAGCTTGCCGAGGTCGGCATCGTATTGAGCGTTTCGCGCCAGATGCGTTAGCGTGGAAAGGAGAAAAGGCATGAAAGTGATCTTTACCTGCGGCGGTACGGCGGGGCACGTCAATCCCGCGCTCGCGCTCGCGGGCTATCTGCGCGAGAAGGACGCAAGCACGGAGATCTTATTCGTCGGCGCGGAGCGCGGACTGGAGCGCGACTTGATCGCGCACACGGATTACCCCTTCCGCACGGTGAACATCTCTTCGTTTCACCGCTCGTTCAGGCCTGCGGAGATCCGGCACAACCTTGTCTCGCTCAAAAACCTCGCCCACGCCGAGCGTGAGGCAAACGCCATTTTGAAGGATTTCCGTCCCGATCTCATCGTCGGTACCGGCGGCTATGCGAGCTATCCGCTCGTGCGCTACGGCGCGAAGGCGGGCATTCCCACGGCGGTACACGAGTCGAACATCGTGCCGGGGCTGACGACGCGGCAGCTGGAGTCTCATTGCGAGCGCATCATGGTCGGTTTTGAAGAGTGCCGCGCGCACTACAAGCACCCGGAAAAAGTGGTCGTGACCGGCACGCCCGTGCGCGGCGACTTCTTCATCAAGACGAAGGAGCAGGCCAAGGAAGCGCTCGGCGTGAACGACGGCCGGCCTTTGATCGTTTCCTTCTGGGGGAGCCTCGGCTCGGGCGCGATGAACCGCGCGATGGCAGAATTTCTTGCATTGGAGAGCGCGAAGGAGCCGTTTCACCACATTCACGGCGTGGGTGAGATCTGCTGGAAGTCGATGCAGCAGTGGATGCATGACGACGGGGTGGAGATCACTGAGCACCCTGCGCTCGATGTGCGCGAGTACATCTACGATATGGCGACCGTCATGCGCGCCGCCGACCTCGTTATCTGCCGCGCGGGCGCGTCCACGCTCAGCGAGCTGACGGCGCTCGGCGTACCGGCGATCCTGGTGCCCTCGCCCAATGTGACGAACCACCATCAGGAGAAAAACGCGGCGCTGCTCGGCGACCACGGCGCGGCGCTGGTACTTGCGGAAGAGGGCCTTGACGGCAAGAAGCTCTTTGCCGCCGCGGCGGGCATTCTGAACGATCCACAGCGCATGGAAGCGATGTCGAAAAACATGGCGACGCTTGGCATTCCCGATGCGACAAAGCGCATCTACGACACGGTCATGTCGCTGCTCAAGTAAAAAGAAAAGCAAAAAGGAAGCGAGCCAAGGGCTCGCTTCCTTTTGCTTTTTTCCTTATTCGGACTTGAGGATAAAGTCCATGTAGATGGGGTTGTGGTCAGAGTAGCGGTAGTCCGCGTCGACCACGTCCGCGCCGAGCACCTCAACATTGTCCGAAACGAGGAAGCCGTCCACCGTGACGCGGAAGGAGGTCGTCACGTCATACGGCTCGTTGGCGGTACGGCAGGAGGCAACAGGGTGCTCGGGATCGAAGGGCGCAACGAGGGAGAGCCCTGCGGGGATCGTGCCTTCGGGAATGGGCTGGGCCCAGGTGTCGTTCTCGCCGCCTGTAACGCCGAAAATTTCAGCGGAAGAACCGAGCAGATCCTTGTTGAAGTCGCCGCCGGCAACGCAGTAGTTGCCGCTTTCGTACTCCGCGAGCATATCGGCGCAGAGCATCTCAAGCTGCTCGGTCGCGATGGTACCGTCAGAGGTGTAGGCGGAAAGGTGGAGGTTATAGAGTATAAACTCTTTCCCGTTTGCCATCGAGATGCGGCTGACAGAGTAGCAGCGGTCAAGGTCGACGAGCTTCATAAAGCCCTGCTCGATGGGAAGAGACCTGCGAATAGCGGACGAGATGGGCAAGGTAGAATAGGTGATGATGCCTGCTTTGTTCGCCCCGTGCGGGGAGAGGAAGGGGTAGAAGAGATAGGGGCTGTCGTAATTCTGCGCATAGACCTCGTCGAACTCGCGGCCCGCCATCGCGTCGCGGAGATAGGCGTCCTCGGGAACGTGCCAGCTGCGCGTACCGTCGATGTCGACCTCCTGAAAGAGGGCAAAATCGGGCGAGAGAGCCTTGACGAGCGAAGCCTCGCCGCGCATGTTTTCATCAACAGCCTCGGCGCTGCGGGCGCGGCTTTCCTTGCCGCCGTCCATGAAGAAGCTGTAATCGTCGCTGTAGGCGCCAAAGCCCACATTGGCAGAAGCGATGCGGTAGGTGACGTCCGTCTCGGCCGCGTCCTCCATGGGGACGGGAGATTCGCAAGTGGTGCGCACCACGTCGAGCGACTGATAGTCTTCCACGCGGTAGTAAGCGGCGAAGACATAGATGACGTAGGCAAGGACGATCAGAACGAGCGCCAAGAGCGCATAGAGCGCGATCTTGAGCGGTTTTTTCATGTGGAAAACTCCCTTCGGACTGAAAACAGTATTTTCTTTATTCTGCCATAAAGCGCTTAGGAAAGCAAGGTAAAAAGAAGTTGACGCGCCGCGCGAAAATGACTATACTGAAAATGAACTACTATTGCCCTGCGGAAGTCGGCAGTCACCCATTCCCCACAAAAGCATACGATGGAAAAGTAATGTGCTTGCGGGAGGGAATGCCATGTGTGAGCTGTTGGTAGAGGGCGGAGAGCGCCTGTACGGGGAACTGACGATACAAGGCTCGAAAAACAGCGTGCTGCCGATCCTGGCGGCAACGCTTTTGTGCGCGGATACCTGCGTGATCGAAAATTGTCCGAAGCTCAGAGATGTGGAAGCGTCCGTTGCCATTTTGCGGCACCTGGGCTGCTGTACGCACTGGGAGGGCGGCGCCCTTGTGGTGGATACGGCACGCATGGATCGCTGCACAGTGCCCGACGCACTGATGCGAGAGATGCGCTCGTCGGTCATCTTTCTCGGCGCGATCTTAGCGCGCTGCAAGGAAGCGACGATCTGCTATCCCGGCGGCTGTGAGCTGGGGCCGCGCCCCATCGACCTGCACCTCGGTGCGCTGCGCGCGCTGGGCGCGGAGATCAGAGAAACGGGCGGCGAACTCAAATGCCGCGGCGGAAGGCTCCTCGGGAGCGATGTGTACTTACCCATGCCGAGCGTTGGCGCGACGGAAAACGCGCTCCTCTGCGCCTGCGGCGCAGACGGTGTGACGACGATCTACAACGCCGCGCGCGAGCCGGAGATCGTCGATTTGCAGAATTTTATCAACGCGATGGGCGGCAATGTCCGCGGTGCGGGCGGCTCGATCATCACGGTGGAGGGAAAACGCGCGCTGCACGGCGGGACATATCGCATCATCGCCGACCGCATTGTGGGCGCGACGTATCTATGCGCTGCGGCCTGCTGCGGGGGCGAGGTGCGCCTTTGCGGTGTTGAAACGCGGCCGCTTTCGACCGTGTCCGGCGCGCTGAGCGAGGCGGGCTGCCTTGTCAGGAGCGAAGAGAACGAGGTGTTTCTCCGCAGCAGCGGCGTTCTCAAGTCCATTCGTCCGGTGCGCACAGCGCCCTATCCGGGCTTTCCGACCGACGCCCAGCCTGTGCTGATGGCGGCTCTTCTCAAGAGTGAAGGCAGCACCGTTTTTGTAGAGAATATTTTTGAAAACCGTTACCGTCACGTCGATGAGCTTGCGCGCATGGGCGCGGAGGTGCGCGTTGCGGGACGCGTTGCTGTGGTCACGGGGCGCGAGCACCTGCACGGCGCACGCGTCAAGTGCACCGACCTTCGTGCGGGCGCGGCACTCGTTATCGCGGGACTTCAGGCCGAGGGGCTGACGCGCATTTCACGCATCGAGCATATCGACCGCGGATACGAGCGCATCGAGGAGAGCCTCGGCGCGCTGGGCGCGCATGTGCGGCGGGAAACGGATCCATAAGCAAATGAAGAAAAAGGCAGGAAAACTATGGCGTCAAAGCGAAGAAACAGGCGGCGCAGGCGGGGAAGAGCACCTTTCCCGCTGAGACTTTTGTGCCTGGCAGTCGTGATCGCTGCATTTCTCGGCGCGCTGACGATGTTCTTCCGCATCGACCTGATCGTGGTGGAAGGCAACGAGCGCTATACGAAGGAGCAGCTCATTGAGGCGGCTGGCGTGCAGAAGGAACAGAACCTTGTGCTGCTGAACAAATATAAGGTCAAACAGGCTATTTTCGATGCGCTCCCTTATGTGGAGACCGTCAGCATCAACCGCAAATATCCTGATGCACTTATCTTGACGGTAACGGAGTGCGCGGCGTCTGCTGCGCTGACAGAGAATGACGGCACGTGGCTGATGAGCGACGAGGGAAAGCTCCTTGAGCGCACCGCGCAGATCCCCGAGGGCTGCGCGCGCGTGACGGGCTGCGAGTTTGTCGCACCGGAGGTCGGCGCGCACGCTGCGTTTGCGCAAGAGGATTCGTACAAATTCGAGAGGCTCCTTGTGCTGCTGCGCGCGGCGGAGGAAAAGCAGCTTATGTCCATGATCGGCGAGGTCGACCTGAGCGACGGCACGGCGATCACCTTTACCTATCTTGGACGATTTACCGTCAAGATGCCGTGGGATGCGGACATCGGCTACAAGCTCGAGAATCTGCGCCGCGTGGTGGATTATCTGGAGGATAACCAGAAGGGTACCATCAACCTGATGATGGAGGGCAAGGCCAACTTTATCCCAGAGTGAGAAAACATAGGTTGACGTAAAAAAGTTTTTCTGAAATGGCCGATTGCTATTGACCCCGCGGGAAAACCGTAATACAATAATTAGGATAGCAAATACCTGATATTGTGGCGCTTGCAGCGGCAGGCGCTTTGCCCATACAACAGATTGCAGGAGGAACCGACATGGCATTCGGATTGGAAACCGGCCCCGAGAACGTAGTGAAGATCAAGGTCATCGGCGTTGGCGGCGGCGGCAACAACGTTGTTAACCGCATGGTGCGCACCGGTGCGCGCGGCGTGGATTTTGTCGCAGTCAACACAGATAAGCAGGCGCTCAATGTTTCCGCCGCTACCGATAAGATCCAGATCGGCGAGAAGCTGACGCACGGTCAGGGCGCAGGCTCTGATCCTGAGGTTGGCCGCAAGAGCGCCGAAGAGAGCCGCAACCAAATCGCCAAGGCGCTGGAGGACACGGATATGGTCTTCATCACCGCCGGCATGGGCGGCGGCACCGGCACGGGCGGCGCGCCCATCGTTGCCGAGATCGCGCGCGAGGCGGGCATTCTGACCGTCGGCGTTGTGACGAAGCCCTTCGGCTTTGAAGGCCGCCGCCGCATGACGCAGGCGGAAGCGGGCATCAATGAACTCAAAACCAAGGTCGACTCGCTCGTTATCATTCCAAACGAGCGGCTCAAGCATGCAACCGATCAGAAGATCACCTTTGCCAACGCTTTTGAGATCGCAGACGATGTGCTGCGCCAGGCGGTGCAGAGCATTTCTGACCTCATCCGCGACACGGGCTTCATCAACCTCGACTTTGCCGACGTGACCGCCATCATGAAGGACGCGGGCCTTGCCCACATGGGCGTCGGCCGCGCCGCAGGCAAGAACAAGGCCGAGGAAGCTGCGCGCATGGCGATCTCCTCCCCGCTGCTGGAGACCTCCATCAACGGCGCGCACGGCGTGCTCATCAACGTCACCGGCTCGATGGACATTGGTCTCGACGAGGTCGAGCAGGCGGCGTCCCTCGTGCAGGAGGCCGTGCATCCCGATGCGCTCACCATCTTCGGCGCGACGTTCGACGAAACGCTCGACGATGAGATCCGCGTCACCGTGATCGCCACGGGCTTTGACAAGGCGCCCGGTGCGCTTGACTTCAACAAGGAAAAGGGTCAGGCGGAGCAGAGCGGCGAGGCTGCTGCCGGTCTTACCCCGCTCGATTTCGATAAGGAAAAGGCAGAGGAAGAGGCAAAGCACGAAGCTGAGCCCGACCCGTTCGACGATATCTTCAAGATTTTCAACCGCGAGCGCTAACGAAAATATTTCCAAAATTCCGCAGACTTTGGTCTGCGGAATTTTTTTGCCCCCAATGCCGTGCTTTTTTCAGATGCCGGTGCCAACGCATCAAAATTTTGCACCTTTTAATTTTGCCCGAAGCGCAGAAAGTAAATGCGCCGGACGAAAAAAGAAAGAAAAAGACAGAAAAATGCCGGCGTGAGCGGGCGGCTGCTTTCTTGCGCGCACAGGACGCGCCGTCCGCTCTCATTTTTTGAAGGGGTGAGAGAATGGATGGAACGCATTGCATCGGAAAGCGCGCGGCGGCGATCCTGCTGGGATTTTTTGCCGCTGCTGCGCTCATGCTGCCGTCCGCGCAGGCGGCAGAACGGACGGTCAGCGAGCTGATCCCCGTGGGGCAGGTCATCGGCGTGAAGCTCTTTTCTGACGGCGTGCTCGTCGTCGGCCTTTCCGATGGAGAAAGCCCTGCAAAGGCTTGCGGGCTGAAAGAGGGCGACGTGATCACCGCTGTCGGTGGACAGGAGCTTGATACGATCGAAGAATTTCGTCAGCTTCTGGCAGAAAACGGCGCGGACGCTGCGGCTTTGACCGTCAAGCGCGGCAGCCGCACGCTGGAGCTGTGCGCAGCGCCGGAGAAGGACGAAAGCGGTGATTACCGCCTCGGCGCATGGGTGCGCGACAGCATGGCGGGCATCGGCACGATGACCTTTTACGACCCGGAGAGCGGCATTTTCGGCGCACTGGGACACGGCGTGACAGATGCGGATACGGGAAAGCTCCTGCCGCTTGACCACGGCAGTATCATGGACGCATCGGTCAAGGCGGTGAAACGAGGCGAGCGCGCCGCGCCGGGAGAACTCAAGGGCGATTTTGACCTGACGCGTGACAGCGGTACGCTTTTTGCCAATACCGAGAGCGGCATTTTTGGAAAGCTTTCCGCCGAGGACGCAGAGAAGCTTCGCACGCAGGCGCTGCCCATTGCCGGAAAAAGCGAGCGAAAAACCGGAAAAGCGCAGATCCTTGCAACCGTGGAGGGCAAAGAAACACGCGCATACGACATTGAGATCGAAAAGATCTACTCGTCTTCCGGCAGCACGCGCAACTTTTTGCTGCACGTGACGGATGAGGCGCTGCTTGCGCAGACCGGCGGCATAGTTCCGGGAATGAGCGGGAGTGTTGTTTTAAAAGACGGGAAGATCGTCGGCGCAGTGACCCATGTTTTATTGGACGACCCGACAAGAGGTTATGGCATTTTTATTGAAAATATGCTTGCTGCCGCCGGATTGCAGACGGCATAACCCACCGCTCCGATAGAGAGACCATTCTGTTAAGGAAGTGTGAAAATAGCTGATTTTAGATGGAAAAATGCAAAAAAGATAGTTATTTTCGACAAAAACTGCTTGAAAACGCTGTCCGAATATGTTAACTTTATGCCATGGCAGAATGAAGACGTCATATTTTGCTGTTTAGCCGACCGGCTTGGCCGGCAATCTAAACTTGTGTAAAAAGGACGGGATGACATGGAGAACAGGATTACAGTCGTATTGGCAGATGCGAACGAGGAGTTTCGCACGGCACTGCAGCAGACATTGGAAAACGCGGAGGGATTCGACGTAGTGGGAAGCGCGGCCGACGGATTGGCTGCCGTTCAGCTTGTGCAGGAGAAGAGACCACAGCTCCTTGTCATGGATCTGCTGCTGCCGGGACTGGACGGCTTCGGCGTGCTCGAGCAGCTGGAAAAGGCGAAGGTGCAGGTGAAGAGCCTGATTGTCTCGGCGCTCTATCGCGACCAGATCGTTGCGCAGGCAATGAGCCGCGGCGTATCCTTCTTCATGCCAAAGCCCTGTGAAACGGCTTCGCTGTTGGAGCAGATGCGCCGCGCGATGAACGAAGGGGAAGAGAGCGAGAGCGAATCCCAGTCACTTGAACGCGAGGTCACGGCGGTGATCCACGAGGTCGGCGTACCTGCGCACATCAAGGGCTACCAGTATGTGCGCGAGGCGATCGTCATTGCGGTGCAGGACATGGACGTGATCAATGCGGTGACGAAGGTGCTCTATCCGGAGGTCGCGCGCCGTTACAGCACCACACCTTCGCGCGTGGAACGCGCCGTGCGCCATGCGATCGAAGTCGCATGGGATCGCGGAGACCTTGAAACGCTCCAGCACTATTTCGGGTATACGGTTTCCAACACAAAAGGAAAGCCGACCAACTCAGAGTTCATTGCCATGATCGCCGACCGCATCCGTTTGCAACGTAAGATCCGAAAAGCATAAGGGAGAGCCTTTCGGATCGTGCCCACAACGAAACGAAGAAGAACCACACCGCGGGATATCCCGCGGTGTGGTTCTTCTTATTTTTCCTGTTTCTTTTTCATGCGCTTTTCAATGCACCGCAGACCCAGCAGGCACAGCCAGGAGGCGGCGCCGAGCAGCAGGGAACCGAGCGCATAGCCCTGTTTCTTTTTCATAATAGCTCCTTTATGAGATTTACGGCGTGCTTTCGCGCAAAACAATATCTGCGGTGAAGCGTCTGCCGTCGCGCTCGACCAGAAGGCTGAGCGTTTCGCCCGCTTCGTGGCGGCGGCGGACACGGAGAAGGTCGGTGGATTTGGTCAACGCCTCACCGTCTGCCTTCAAAATGAGATCGCCCTTTTGAATGCCGGCTTCGTCGCCGGGGCCGCCGGGCGTGACTTCCATGACGAGCAGCGCAGTCTCGCCGCTGTCGAGCGTGACGGGTGCGATCTGCACTGAGACGCCGATCATCACCTCGCCGTGGATCTCGCCGTAGGCGATGAGATCATTGATCATGTAAGCGGTCGACGCGATGGGAATGGCGAAGCCGAGTCCCTCTACGCTTACGGTGGAGGAGGAGCCCATCTTCATCGTGTTGATGCCGACGACCTGTCCGTATACGTTGATGAGTGGGCCGCCGGAGTTGCCGCTGTTGAGTGCGGCATTCGTCTGAATGAGCGTCATTGTGATGCCGTCAACGTCTACATCGCGGTTGATGGCCGAAACAATGCCGTCGGTCAGCGTGCCGCGCAGCTCCACGCCGAGCGGATTGCCGATGGCGTACACGGTATCGCCGACGGTCAGCGCATCGGAATCGCCAAACTCCGCAGCGGGGAGGTCTTTGGCGGCGATCTTGATGACGGCAAGATCCTTTTCTTCGTCCAGTCCCAGAAGGCTGGCGCGGTAGTTCTTGCCTGTGTCGAGTACGACATAACACTCAGCGCCGCCCGCGATGACATGCGCGTTTGTGAGGATATAACCGTCGGACGTGAAAATGACGCCCGTGCCGACCATGGCGCTGCCGTCGCTCATGGAGGCAAACACCGTGACGGTGGATGGATTGACCTTCTGATAGACCTCCTGAATACTCAGCGCCTCGCCGTGCGTTTCGCTGTAGCGGAGCTTGACCTTGTCGGTGTTGGGCAGGCGCTTGATGGTCGTTTCGCCGTGGTTTGAATTGTCGTAGGATTCGGCGTCATTGCGATGCTCGAAATGATCGTCAAAATAGGAGTCGTGGCTGTCGAACACACCGCTGAGGCACAGGGCCGTGATGCCGCCGCTGATGAGGAGCAGACCGAGCATGCAGAAAAGAAAGATCCTGAGGCCCTTTCTTTTTCTGCGCGGCGCGGCGGCTTTGGGCTGTCCGGGCAGCGGTGTGGGCTGCACATAGCGCTCCACGATGGGAGTGCTGCGCACCTCGTAGCGCAGCACGACCTCCTGTGGCTCATTGGTGCTGCCGCTTTGAGGAAGATTCTGCTTTTCCTGATCCATAGTGATTGTTTCTCCTGTCGGGGGACTCACTGGGGGGCGATCTGCCCACCGGCCAGCGTGACGGTAAAGGTGAAGGTGGTCAAGCCGTTTTCACTCGTGACGGCGATGTGCTCCTTATGCTGATCGAGAATGGTTTTGACCACGTAGAGCCCGAGCCCCACGCCGTCCTTATCCTCGGAGCGGGACTTATCGCTCTTGTGGAAGCGCTCAAAGAGCAGCGGGATCTCCTCGGCGGGAATGGTGTCGCCCTCGTTGCGCACGGAAACAAGCGCTTTGCCGTTTGAAGTGGTCACACCGAGGTAGAGCGCGGAGCCTTTGCGGGCAAATTTGGTCGCGTTTTCCAGCAGATTGTAGATGACCTGCGTGATGAGGTCATTGTCGCCGAGCACCATGATGCCGCTGTCGGGAATGTCGGCGTCCACATCAAGCCCGCGGTCGGTGATCTTCTTTTCCATCGAGATGAGCACGCGGCGCATGCTCTCACACACGTCGAACGGCGCCTTCGTGCGGTTAAGATCGCGCGACTGGAGCTGCGAGACCTCAAGCATGCGGCGCACAAGACGGGACAGGCGCCGCGATTCGTCCGAAATGATGCGCAGATATTCCTTCTCCTGCTCGGGCGGGATCGTGCCGTCGAGAATGCCGTCCGTATAGCCGGCGATGGTCGTCATCGGGGTCTTGAGCTCGTGGGAAACGTTGGCGATGAACTCGCGGCGCTGTCGCTCCGTTTCCTGGAGGGAGTCGGCCATGTTGTTGAAGGCGTCGGCCAGCTCAGTGATCTCCGTCACGCCGGCGTAGTTGTGCATGCGCACATCAAAGTTGCCGTCGGCAAAGCGGCGGGTCGCTTCCGCCATCTCATGAATGGGGTGCGACTGGCGCATACTGACCCACGCGCTCACAACGAAGGAGAGCAGCAGCACCGTCACCTCCGTCATAAAGAAAAGCCCGATGAAAGTGCGCCACATCGTCGTCAGCGCCCGTGCGCCGGTCACAGCCAGTACAAAGCCGACGGTCGCGCCGCCGGATTCAATCGGCACACCGACAACAAAGTGTGTATCCGCATAGATGCTGCCGAGCGTGGTGCGCACCGCGTATGGTTCGCTGCTCATCGCTCCCTCGGAGACATCCTTCGGCACGGTGAGTACGCGATTGGCGAGCGAGGGGTCAGTCGTCAGCAGCAGGTTCCCGTCTGCGTTGCAGATGAGAAACTGCGCGTCTGTTACGCTGGAGGCAAAATCAGCCAGTTCGCGCAGTCCTGTGAGCGAGCCGCTTTCCATGTAAGATGAGACCATGTGCGAAACGACGCTCGCCTTGCTCTGCATCTCCTCGCTGCGCTCGTCGATGGCATAGGAATATGTCAGCGCGAAGAATGCACTGCCGAGCAGCGCCAGCGTCAGCATGACGACGCTGGCTGTGAGCAGGAAATTCTGCCAGTAGATCGTGCGGCAGCGCGTTCTGGCCTTCAGGAACCAGCCTTTTTTCTGTTTTTTCTCTTTGTTTTCTTCCGGCATGCTCAATTACTTCACTTCAAATTTGTAGCCCACGCCCCAAACGGTCTTGAGCGCCCACTGATCGCTGACATTTTCGACCTTTTCGCGGAGCCTCTTGACGTGTACGTCCACCGTGCGCGAGTCGCCGAAATAGTCAAAGCCCCAAACCTCGTCGAGCAGCTGATTGCGCGTGTAAACGCGGTTCGGCGTGGCGGCGAGATGATAGAGAAGCTCCAGCTCTTTAGGCGGCGTGTCGATCTTCTTGCCGTCCACGATCAGCTCATAGGAGTCAAGGTCGATGACGAGCTTGTCGAAAACGAGGCGTTTGTGTGTGTCGTCGGGGATCTCGCTGCGGCGCAGTACCGCGTTGATACGCGCAAGCAGCTCTTTCATCTCAAAGGGCTTGACGACATAGTCGTCCGCGCCCATCTCGAGGCCATGAATGCGGTCGTTGACCTCACCCTTGGCAGTGAGCATGATGATCGGGCACTTGGACGTTTCGCGGATCTTGGCGCATACGCCCCAACCATCGAGCACGGGGAGCATCACGTCAAGCAGCACGAGATCCGGCTCTTTTTCCTTGAATTCTTCTACCGCCTTGCCGCCGTCGGCTGCGATGCGGACTTCAAAGCCCTCTTTGTCGAGATACATTTTGATGAGGTTGGAAATATTGTTATCGTCCTCTACGACAAGAATATTGCGTGCCATGCTCTTATCCCCTTTCACACAACCGTGTGCCTTTCTTCTGTGATGGTCATTGGTATCATTATTATACGCGAAACTGCGGTTTTTTCCTGAACATTCTGTTAAAACGTCACGCTTCTTTTGCGGCGGAAAGCTCGTTGAGTGCAGTGACCGGCCGAGAAGAGGAACACAGGCGGGCGAGCAGTGCGCTCCAGCTTTCCTGAAGGTTGGCATCGCTGCCCAGATAGGCGATGCAGCCGCCGGAGCGGGCCTTGCGGAGAATGTCGCCGGCGACGGGCGGATCAGCACGGTAATCCAGATCGAAAACGATGGGGCAGTAGCCCGCCCTGCGCACGGCGCGCAGCGTTTCGTCCGATGTGTCGGAGAGGTAGACGAGCCGTGTTTTTTCGTTGCATGCCGTCCAGAGGGCATTGTTTGCACGCTCGATCGCGCTGAGCGTGCGCGCGCTGCCGCCGGAGGCATCGATGTACAGCGCGGCGGCGCTGCCGCTGATAACGATGCGGCGCAGCAGATCGCCGAGCGAGGAGAGCTGCTCTTCCGAGAAAAGGAACGTCGCTTTCGCGTTTTCCTTGACAAGCGTGTCAAGCAGCGCGTTCGAAACGTTCTCGTCCGTTACGCGCAGGGTGAGGCAGACAAGATTGCGGTCATTGTCCGTGTCGCTATCCGGGGGAGTATCTGCGCTATTGGAGCCATTGTGCGTTTTCATGTAGTCGTTGTAGCGCTGCTCCATGGACATGGCGGCGGCATCGATGAATTTTGCGTCCGAGAGCACGACGGTGTCGCTCTTGAGACGCACAAGGTATCCGTAGGTCACGCGCGTGTAGCTGTAATCAAGCGAGAAAAATTGCGTTAAAAGGTCAAGCGGCAAAAATACCACATCGCCGCGCACGATGGCTGCTCCGCTGTATTGGCGGTCGTTCTGGTCGGTGACGGTGCCGGCGGCAAAGTCAAAGGTCAGCGCGCTGCCCTGCCGGTAAACAACGGCGGTGCTCTTGTCGCGGCTGCGGGAATAGAAGAGTCCCAGGTCTGTGCCGGCGATCGCTGTGTAGGGAACATACAGCCGCCCGCCTGACCAAAAGGGCATCGTTCCGTCGCTGAGATCCGGGAGGAGCTGATCATTGACCGCGGTAAAGTATACGGTCGTTTCAGCCTCCGTCTTGGCGGGCGCAAGCGTAAAAAGCAGCAGCGTTGCAAGCAGCAGACACAAAAACCGTTTTCCCTTCATACGTTTCGCCTCCCGTCATTGAATCTTGTCATTATAACAATTTTTTCTCCGCTTTGCAATATCTGCGCAGTGCTCAGACGCCATAATAGCCGACCGTGGTGTTGGAGAAATAGTGCTGCACGATCTCTTCGGCGGAAAGCCCCTGTTTGGCAAGAATATTCGCTCCGTACTGGCTCATGCCGACGCCGTGGCCGTAGCCCGTGACGTGGAAGGTGAAGGAACCGTCCTTGTATGCCACAGTGAACGAGGGCGAGCGCAGCGAGAGAATGGTGCGCAGATCGTTTCCGCGCAGCTTGATGCCGCCGACCGTGACGGAGGCGACATAGTCCGAGTCGTTTCGCACGATGTCGCGGATCCACCCATCTGGATTGCCGGAGAGATCGGCGTCCGGCTTTGCGGCAAGGAAGAGAGACTTGAATTCCGCCGCCGTAAAGGTCGAAACGGAGTAGTAGTTCGGCACAAGCTCTTCCGTTTCGGGGCTTGAGACTTTCTGGAGGTAGGGAAGGTCATTCAGCCACACGTCGCCCGCACCCTGCGTGCTGCCGTCGGCGGAGGAGAAAAAGACGGCAAGGATCGGTGCACCGTCATAGAGGATCACCTCACCGTCCGTTTCGCTCACGGCGCGCGCAAGCTTTTCTTCGTAGTAGACGGCCATGCTGCCCCAGTTTGCCGCGGCCTGCTCGGCGCTTAAGTACGCCTTGCAGCAGGTGTGGTCGTCGCAGGCATCGGCATCGGGGTGGTTGGCGCTGCCGCCGCCGCGGATGCGGTAGAGCGTATAGGTGCGTGCGGCGATGGCCTGCGCCTTGAGCGCCTCTTCTTCAAACGAGGCGGGCATTTCCGCGCGCAGCACGCCGAGAAGATACGTGCCCATGTCCATCTCCTGCACCTCGCCCCGGATCAGAACGCGCAGAAGATCTGCGCTGTCGCGTTCGCCAGGGGCGGCCGGTTCACCGGAAGAAACGGAGGATTCGCCGTCGGCGGTGGGAGCGGCGGCGCTATCGAAGCGGCCTGCCGCCGCCCAGGCGAGGATCCAGATGAAGCCGATGAGCAGAAGCGTAATGCGAAAGAGCTGTTTCAAAATGTGTTCCTCCTTGCAGACGGTTTGCCGCAGTTGCTCTGGTGAGAGCTTTTTATCACTATATGACAGACTTGTCCGTGAAATGATTCATGGACAAACGGGAATGAGTGTGCTATCATGATGGGACAGATATTTTCCGGCGCCGTGTGCGCCGTATTCCGGAAAAGGAAAGGGTTCGGTTTTGTGAAAATTCTTCATTGGCTTTTGCTGGCGCTGTTTTCTGCGGCAGCGGCGTTTGCGCGTCTCCGTCTGCTCGCCGCGGGCTTTGATGCGAACGGGCTGCCCGTCCCGATGGACCTGAACACCATGGCGCTGCCTGCGGTGCTTATTGTTGCGGCAGTCATCGTGCTCGTTATGGCGCGGCGTTACCCCGCGCAGCGCGAGCTGTGCGGCGGCATGGACTTATACTTTGCCTTTGACCGCTCCACGCTTGCCGTGATGCTGACGGTGCTCGGCTGCTTTGCGCTCATTGGCTCGGCGGTGTACTCGATGGTGTTCTCCCTGCGCACGACCGTCACGATGGCGCTTTCAGTCTTTCTGGCTGTCGGTGCGGCATGCCTGCTGTACGCCGTGGCCGCGCTGCGGCGCAAGGCGGAGTTCCCCGGCGTTGTGCTGCTCGTGCCCGTGTGCGCGATGGTGCTTGCGCTGATCCTCTTTTATCGCGAGCATGCGGCCGACCCCGTGCTGCGCCACTATTATGTCGAAACGCTGGCGCTCGCAGCGCTGACGGTGCTGCTGCTCGAATTTGCTGCCTTTGCCTTCCGCGGCGGTGCGCCGCGGCTGCTGATGCCCGCAAGCTCTCTGAGCGTGATCCTCTGTGCCGCGGCTCTGGCGGCGCGCCCGGCACTTTCTGAGATCCTCTTTTACGCAGGCGGCGCGTGCATTGCACTTGCCATCGGTGCGGCGGCGGATTTTGACCCGTGAAGGCACAGAGACACAGAAATGTCGAAAGAAAACGAAAAAGGACGCCTCACGGCGTCCCTTTTCTTATAAGATGGAAGATTGGATGAAAAGAAGCTATTGTCTCTTGCAAGTATTAAGATAAGGGACGCATGTTAACAAAGTTCGGGGAAAAGTGTTACAAAAGTATTAAATGAATGATTTCTTTCGAAGCTTAGCGCAGGGTGCGGAAGAAATCTGCCAGCACGGCCCGGCACTCATCTTTGAGAATGCCGCCCACGAGCGCGGGGCGGAAGGGGAAGCGTTCCATAAAAAGGTTCAGCACGCCGCCACAGGTGCCCATCGCCTCATCGCGCGCGCCGTAGAAAACGCGCGGAATACGGGCGTTAATGATCGCGCCCGCACACATGGGGCAGGGCTCAAGCGTCACATAGAGCGCGCAGCCGTCGAGCCGCCACGACTTCAGCGCTTCGTTTGCCTGCGCGATGGCCTCCATCTCTGCGTGCGAAGAAGTGCGCTGCTTTTCCTCGCGCCGGTTGCGGCCGCGGCCGATGATCTTACCGTCCTTGACGATGACGCAGCCGACGGGCACCTCGCCCTCCGCTGCGGCTTCCCGCGCAAGAAGAAGCGCTTCGCGCATATAGTTTTCGTGCTCCATGGCAGGCTCCTTGTTTGAAAAGAGGAATATTTGTCCATACTTTCCATACACTGACTTTGCAAAGGTATGGGAGGGCGGAACAATGCGAAAGGTCAATTTGCTGCGTTGCGACATCGCGCGCGACGCATCCATGCAGGACTTGTTCAGCGAGCTGAGCGACACACGCGTGGCGCTCTCGCAGGCGTATGCCCGCTTCAACGCGGTCTGCGAGCCGGAGCTGGTCGACGCCTGCGTATATGAGATCAACGCCGAGCTTTCGCGTTATGATTATCTGCTGCGGCAGATCAAGGAACGCGGCGGCAGAGCTGTGTGCAAAACGTGCAGCGAGGGGGCGGTGAAATGGGAATAACAGAAAAGGTGCTGCTCGTCCTGCTCGGCGTGTTTGCGCTGCTGGCGCTGCTCAAGCTGTTTGCGGCGCCTCTGAAGCTCACAGGCAAGCTGCTCGTCAACACGCTGCTCGGCTTTGCCCTCTTGGGGCTGCTGAACGTGTTGGGCGTGCTGGCAAGGCTCTCACTGGGGCTGAATCTCTTCAACGCGCTTGTGATCGCCATTCTTGGCGTGCCGGGACTGGCGCTGCTTATTTTGCTGCGACTGGTGTTCATTTAGTCTACATATTCTGATATGTGATTGCCGCGTAGGAACGCGGCAATTTTTACATTTCGCGCTCGTCGCCGGTTCCCCAGCCGTAGAGCGGATAGCGCTGCATCGCGCCGAAGAGCTTCTGCTTGAGGTCAGGGTAGCGCATCGAGAGCGACTCGATCAGTTCCTTGACCTCCTGCCGGCGTGTTTCGCCGTTGGCAGGGCAGGGGTTGTGTACGATGGGAAGATCCAGCTTGGCGGCGGCGCTGCGCACCTGCTGCTCTTTGACATAGAGCAGCGGGCGGATCTGGGTCACGTCCGTGCGGCTGAGGTAAGTAACGGGCTGGAAGCAGCCGATGCGCCCTTCGAAGAGAAGATTCATCAAAAGCGTTTCCACTGCGTCGTCATAGTGGTGACCGAGCGCGATCTTCTTGATGCCGTGCTCGTTCATCGCCGTGGAGAGCGCGCCGCGGCGGAGCTTTGCGCACAGTGAGCAGGGATTTTTCTCCTTGCGCTCCAGAAAGACGACCTCGTAGATCGGCACATTCACGCGGATATACGCTACGCCGAGCGTTTCACAGTAGTCGGCGACCGCGTCAAAGTTCATGCCCGGCACGCCCGTTTCGACCGTGATGGCGGCGACGCGGAAAGGCTTCTGGTAGAATTTGGAAAGGCGTGCGAGCGCGGTGAGCGTGACGAGCGAGTCCTTGCCGCCGGAAACGCCGACGGCAACGGTCTCGCCGGATTCGATCATGTCATAGTCCGTGACGCAGCGGCGTACAAGCCCTAAAATTTCCTGCATAGGTGTAACTCCTTGAGAAAAACAAAAGAATTTGATTTTGTGATTTTAGAATTCAAGAGATAATTGGAGAAAAACGAAGCATTTGCGAGTATTGCCTGCGCTAAATTAAAATGGTGTTGACATTTCTGCGCGGGAATGCTATAAATAGACTCGTTCCGATTTTACCAAGGGACAAAGAAAATGTAAAGCACGAGCTTTCATTCATAGATCAAATGGAGGAAACACACCATGTCCACTTTTATGGCGAACAAGGGCAACATCGAGCGTAAGTGGTACGTCATCGATGCTGCCGGCAAGCCCATGGGCAAGACCGCCGTTGCTGCGGCTGATCTGCTCCGCGGCAAGCGCAAAGTCACCTATACCCCGCACGCCGACTGCGGCGACAACGTCATCATCATCAACGCTTCCAAGGCTATCCTCACCGGCAACAAGATGGAGCAGAAGTACTATCGTACGCACTCCGGTTGGGTCGGCGGCCTGAAGGAGACCAAGTACCGCATCCTCATGGAGGAGAAGCCCGAGCTCGCAATGCGCGTGGCTGTGCGTGGCATGATGCCCCGCAACACCGTGACCAAGGACTCCCTGAAGCGTCTGCACATCTATGCTGGTGATACCCACGAGCAGCAGGCTCAGAAGCCCGAAGCTTACGAAGTCTAAGGAGGAAGAGAAGAATGTATCAGTCCAAGAAGCCTTATCTGTACGGCACCGGCCGTAGAAAGTCCTCCGTCGCCCGCGTTCACCTCTTCCAGAACGGCACCGGCGCCATCACCATCAACGGCCGCGACATCGACGAGTATTTCGGCCTCGAGACCCTGAAGATGGTCGTCCGTCAGCCCCTGGCCGCTACCGAGGAACTCGGCAAGGTCGACATTGTTGCCACCGTTGAAGGCGGCGGCGTTTCCGGTCAGGCCGGCGCTCTGCGCCACGGCGTTGCCCGCGCTCTGCTGCTGGTCAACCCCGAGTACCGCACCGTCCTGAAGAAGGCCGGTTTCCTGACCCGCGATCCTCGTATGAAGGAGCGCAAGAAATACGGCCTCAAGGCTGCTCGTCGCGCACCCCAGTTCTCTAAGCGCTAAGCCACTTCGTTTCGAGAACGGATTTTTCAATCGAATCGCTCAAAAGCCCCGGAAAACCATCGGTTTTCCGGGGCTTTTCTTGACTCTGATGCCGTTTCGCCTCCACTGCCGCGGATACCGCAGGGCGCAGAATGCGGAACGAAATATCATAATATTGCGCAAAGCCCTATTGACAAACAAAAAAGATGCGCTATAATGTGAACCAATTTAATCTTTCAAACCGTTGAAGCGGAGATAACGGCAGCGATGCCTTTACAGAGAGCCTGTGGTGCTGAAAATCAGGCAAGAAACACGTTGCCAAATGGGCCGCTGAGGGTGCAGTCAAATGGGGCCTTTCCCAGAGTATTCTGCAACGTGTTGGCATACGTCAGTTGCCGGGATATGTTGGTATCCTGCAAAGCGCACGGGTCGCACCGTGAATCAAGGTGGCACCGCGGATAGTGTTGTTCCTATTCGTCCTTGACAGAGTGTATTGTTTTGTCAAGGGCGTTTTTGCTTTGATCAAAGCTCCTTTGACATGAAATAAGTCAAGGGAGCTTTTTCCTGTTTTACAAGGAGGTCGATCTCATGAAGATGCAGCGATGGCGGCGTTCCGCACGCCAGATAGATGAAAACAATCAGAGTATGATCGTGACCGACACCCCAACCAAAATCTAAATTAAATTGACCGGAGGAACGTCAAATGAAGTTTAACAATGTTGATTTTGATACCTATTTCAAGAACTATCCCGACGCCGAGGGCTATTTCGGCAACTATGGCGGCTCCTATATCCCGCCCGAGCTGCAAACCGCCATGAACGAGATCAGCGAAGCCTACCAGACCATCTGCAAATCCCGCAAGTTCATCAGTGAGCTTCGCCGCATCCGCAAGGAGTTTCAGGGCAGACCCACGCCGATCTCCCACCTTGCAAGACTCTCCGACAAGATCGGTACGGGCGTTCAGCTCTATGTCAAGCGCGAGGATCTGAACCACACCGGCGCGCACAAACTCAACCACTGCATGGGCGAGGTGCTTCTTGCGAAGTACATGGGCAAGAAGAAGGTCATCGCCGAGACCGGCGCAGGTCAGCATGGCGTTGCGCTGGCGACCGCCGCCGCTTACTTTGGCCTGGACTGCGACATCTATATGGGCGCGGTGGACGTCAAAAAGCAGGCCCCGAACGTGGCGAGAATGAAGATCCTCGGCGCAAGAGTGATCGAGGTCACGGACGGGCTGCAAACGCTGAAGGAAGCGGTCGACGCGGCCTTCGCAGCCTACTGCAACGAGTACAAGGACGCCATCTACTGCATCGGTTCCGTTGTCGGCCCCCATCCCTTCCCGATGATGGTGCGCGATTTCCAGAGCGTTGTGGGCATTGAGGCAAGAGAGCAGTTCCTCGATATGACGGGCGAGCTTCCCGATGCGGTCGTCGCCTGCGTGGGCGGCGGCTCCAACGCCATGGGCCTGTTCTCCGGATTCCTGAACGATCCCGTCGATCTCTACGGCGTTGAGCCGCTCGGCCGGGGCACCAAGCTTGGCGATCATGCTGCCAGCCTCACCTACGGCGAGGAGGGCATCATGCACGGCTTCAAGAGCATCATGCTCAAGGACGAAAACGGCAATCCGGCTCCCGTTTATTCCGTGGCAAGCGGCCTCGATTACCCGTCCAGCGGCCCCGAGCACGCTTTCCTGCACGACATCGGCAGAGTGAAGTATGACGTTGTGAACGACGATGAGACGCTCGACGCTTTCTTCGAGCTTTCCAGAATGGAGGGCATCATCCCCGCGATCGAAAGCTCCCACGCGGTTGCCTACGGCATGAAGCTCGCAAAGACGATGGGCAAGGGTTCGGTGCTCATCAACCTCTCCGGCAGAGGCGATAAGGATATGGATTACATCATCGAGAAGTACGGTATCCGATAAAACAGCGAAGCTGCTATGGCAATCTGCGCGAAAGCGAAGCATAAGAAACCTGAGAAATCGGCTGACGGTTGAAAAATATGAAAAGACAGGAAGCACATCTTCCGCATTTTCGTGCGGAAGACGTGCTTCCTGCTTTTATTTGGTCAAAAATCAGGCTTTGGAGCTTATGAAGCGGGAACCCGGAGGGTTTTCCCCTCTTACTTGAGGCTCTCCGCGACGGCGACGGCGACCGCAACGGTCGCGCCGACCATGGGGTTGTTGCCCATGCCGAGGAAGCCCATCATCTCCACGTGCGCGGGCACGGAGGAGGAACCGGCGAACTGGGCGTCGGAGTGCATACGGCCCATGGTGTCGGTCATGCCGTAGGAGGCGGGGCCGGCAGCCATGTTGTCCGGGTGCAGGGTGCGGCCCGTGCCGCCGCCGGAGGCGACGGAGAAGTACTTCTTGCCCTGCTCGATGCACTCTTTCTTGTAGGTGCCGGCGACGGGGTGCTGGAAGCGGGTCGGGTTGGTGGAGTTGCCGGTGATGGACACATCAACACCCTCAAAGTGCATGATGGCCACGCCCTCGCGCACATCGTCTGCGCCGTAGCAGCGTACGTTGGCGCGCTCACCCTCGCTGTAACGGATCTCGCGCACGATGTTCAGCTTGCTGGTGTAGTAATCGAACTGGGTCTGGACATAGGTGAAGCCGTTGATGCGGGAGATGATCTGAGCAGCGTCCTTGCCGAGGCCGTTCAGAATGACGCGCAGCGGCTCTTTGCGGGCCTTGTTGGCATTCTTGACGATGCCGATCGCACCTTCTGCGGCGGCGAAGGACTCATGACCGGCGAGGAAGGCAAAGCACTTCGACTCGTCGGACAGCAGCATCGCACCGAGGTTGCCGTGGCCGAGGCCGACCTTGCGGTCTTCGGCAACGGAGCCGTCGATGCAGAAGGACTGAAGACCCACGCCGATGAGCTTGGCAGCCTCGGCAGCGGACTTCACGCCGGACTTGAGCGCGATGGCCGCGCCGACGGTGTACGCCAAGCAGGCGTTTTCAAAGCAGATGGGCTGAATGCCCTTGACAATCTCATACGGGTCAAAGCCCTTGGCCTTGCAGATCTCGCGGCACTCCTCGACGGAGGAAATACCGTACTGAGCGAGGACGCCGTTGATCTTGTCGATTCTTCTCTCGTAATTTTCAAATAAAGCCATTGTTTCGTCCTCCCTTCCTTATTCCTGACGCGGGTCAATGTACTTGACCGCGCTGTCCCACTGGCCGTAGTGACCCTTGGCCTTCTCAAGCGCTTCGTTGGCGTCGATGCCCTTCTTGACGAAGTCCATCATCTTGCCGAGGTTGACGAACTCGTAGCCGATGATCTCGTCCTGCGCGTTGAGCGCCATCTTGGTGCAGTAACCCTCAGCCATCTCGAGATAACGGGGGCCTTTCTCGTTGGTAGCGAACATCGTACCGACCTGGGAGCGAAGGCCCTTGCCGAGGTCCTCGAGGGACGCGCCGACGGCAAGGCCGCCCTCAGAGAAGGCAGACTGGGTGCGGCCGTAGACGATCTGCAGGAACAGCTCGCGCATGGCGGTGTTGATGGCGTCGCACACAAGGTCGGTGTTGAGCGCTTCGAGAATGGTCTTGCCAATCAGGATCTCAGAAGCCATGGCAGCGGAGTGGGTCATGCCCGAGCAGCCAATGGTCTCGACGAGCGCTTCCTGAATGACGCCGTCCTTGACGTTGAGCGTCAGCTTGCAGGCACCCTGCTGGGGGGCGCACCAGCCAATGCCGTGGGTGAAGCCGGAGATGTCGGCGAGCTGCTTAGCCTGAACCCACTTGCCCTCTTCAGGGATCGGGGCGGGACCGTGATATGCGCCCTTTGCGACGGGGCACATATGCTGTACTTCGGTCGTATAAATCATAACGAACTTTCCTTTCTTATCCTCTGTCTCCGTGAAAAACACGGAACATTCCAAACATGTTCCTATCCTAACAAAACCAAAAGCCTTTTGCAAGGTAAAAAAAGCAGAAATTGCACCAAAATCTGCATCTGTTTTATGGCCTATCCGCGGCGGCATCCGGTTTTCTTATAACAAATGCCGCACAGGACGCAGCGCAACGCTTAATACTCTGTAAAGCGCGCGCTTCAAGGGCGGCAGCGCGGTTTCCTCGAACTGCGCGCCGCAAGCCGTACTGCCATCGTGAAGAACAAGGCGGCTGCGCGCGATGTAAGGCGCTTCTGCCTGCCGCAGCACATCGTTGAAGGATTCGCTCTCGATGACGAGCATCAGTTCTGTATCGAGATAGGCGCTGCGCATATCGGCATTGAATGAGCCGACGACGCTCAAATCGTTTCCGATCAGAACCGTTTTGGTGTGCAGCGACTGATCGGATACCGCCTCATACACATCGAGCCCGCACGAGAGGATCGTTCTTTTTTCAATCAGATAGTCCGCGCAGCCGCTCGGATTCGCGCCGGTCTCCACGGCGTTTGTCAGAATGCGCACCTGCCGTTCCCCGGCAAGATGGGCAAGATCTCCATACATCGCGCGGTTGCAGATGAGATAGGGCGTTTGCAGCAGCACGTCGTCCCCCTGCTCCATCAGGCGGCAGAGCGTGTCCCACAGCTCGGGAGATTTGTTCTCCGCACGGGGAGAATTGTGCAAAAGGCTCACGCGCGCGACCGGCATGGTCATCTCTTCCCAGTCGGCGTCCGCGAAGGCCGCAGGGCAGTTCTCTCGCAGCAATTCGTATCTCTCGTGCAGCGCGCCGGTTTTCTCCGATGCGCGCCCCTTGATCGTCCGGTTCTCCGGCTGCGACCAGACGGACTCAAAATATGCCGCAAGCTGACGGACGGAGCTGTTTTCGCTCCCATTCGACACGACCAGCACATCGCGGTCGATGTTTCTTTTCTCCTGATATGAGCCAAGAAAGAGGTCGCTCGTGTTGCGCCCGCCGAGGATATAGCGCTCGCCGTCGGCGATGAGGTACTTGTCGTGCAGGCGGTAGTTGAGCTTCCAGGGACGCAGCAGATCCACAGGGTCGTAGAACCGGACTTCGACGTTCTCCGCCGCCGCGAGCGCGCGGAGGGTTGCGTCTCCCTGCAAATGGAGAAAGCCGTTGAGTCCGTCGACAATCATGCGCACCTGCACGCCGCGCTCCGCCGCTGCGCATAGGGCGGACATCACGTCCTGCCCGCTCTCATCTGCGCGCAGGTCAAAGGTCGAGAAGATGAGCTCCCTTCGTGCGCTCTCAATGAGCTGCAAGCGGAGCAGCAGCGCGCTGTCGGAATCTTCAATGGTCATCACACGCTCCTGTGCGGCGGGAGTATCCAGACGGGCTTCATATTGCCGCCAGAGTTCGCCGGACGACTCCTTTTGCGGCAGCGGAATGAGGATCGCCGTCAGCGCTGCGCACAAAAGGTAGATCCACAGCACCGAAAAGAGGCGTTTTGCCGTATTTTTCTCTTTCATTTCGCACCTGCTGTTACTAAAAATCGTATCATCAGTTTACCATAAGAGAGGGGACACTGTCCAGTCTTCACAGCCCTTCTGCGCCAAGGCAAAATCTCCGTTTTGCCCAAAAAATGCTTGACAAACCTCTATATTCCGACCTATACTATGGGCAATTCAAGAATACCCCACAGGGGTATTGTATCTATCCCGAAGGAGGAATCCCGGTGAAAAAAGAAACCTACGATGTGACCGGCATGAGCTGCGCCGCCTGCTCAAGCCGCGTGGAGAAAGCTGTTTCCGGGCAGAACGGTGTGCGGCAGGTCAGTGTGAATCTGCTGAAAAGCAGCATGGTCGTCGAGTACGACGAAAGCGCGCTCTCCTCCGCACAGATCGTTGCGGCGGTCGAACAGGCGGGCTACGGCGCATCACCGCACGAAAAGCCCGGCGCGGCAGCGCCCGCCGCGCAAAGCGGTAAGCAGGGCGGCCTCAGCGCCGCGCAGGAGGCCTACCGCGGCATGAAGCGCCGCCTCGCGCTCTCGCTCGTCTTCACCGTGCCGCTTTTTTATCTCTCGATGGGGCACATGATGGGCTGGCCGCTGCCCGCGTGTTTCCTCGGCATGGAGAACGCGATGACGTTCGCATTCACGCAGTTTTTGCTGCTGCTGCCCATCGTCTATATCAACCGCCAGTACTATATCGTCGGCTTCAAGACGCTGTGGCAGCGCTCGCCGAACATGGATTCGCTGATCGCACTGGGCTCCAGCGCCGCCATCGTGTACGGCATCTACGCCATCTATAAGATCGGCATCGGCTTTGGCCAGATGGACATGGACACGGTGCACACCTATATGATGGAGCTGTACTTCGAGTCCGCAGGCACGATCCTGACGCTCATCACCATGGGCAAAACGATGGAGGCCCGCGCCAAGGGAAAGACCTCCGACGCGATCACGAAGCTCATGGACCTTGCACCCAAGACTGCGACGGTCGAGCGCAACGGCGTCGAGAGCGTCATCCCCGTCGAGGAGGTCCAACTCGGCGACGTTCTGATCGTCAAGGCGGGCGAGAGCATCCCCGTCGACGGCGTCGTGCTCGAGGGAACGTCCTCGGTCGATGAATCCGCGCTGACGGGCGAGAGCATCCCCGTCGAGAAACAGGTGGATGACACCGTCATCGGCGCAACGATCAACAAATCCGGCTATTTCAAGATGCGCGCGACCAAAGTCGGCGACGATACAGCCCTTTCCCAGATCGTACGCCTTGTGGACGAGGCCACGAGCTCCAAAGCGCCCATCGCCAAGCTCGCCGATAAGGTGAGCGGCGTGTTCGTCCCCGTCGTCATCACGATCGCCGTCATCGCGACGGCGGTGTGGCTCCTGACGGGGCACAGCGTGGAATTCTCGCTCTCCATCGGCATTTCCGTGCTCGTCATCAGCTGCCCCTGCGCACTCGGCCTTGCAACTCCCACGGCCATCATGGTCGGCACGGGCCGCGGCGCGGTGAACGGCATCCTCATCAAGTCCGCCGAAGCGCTTGAGACGACGCACAGCGTCAACACAGTCGTGCTCGACAAGACCGGCACCATCACTCAGGGAAAGCCCGTCGTCACCGACGTCGTCGACGGCGGCATCGGCAGGGACAAACTTCTCTCCGTCGCCGCGTCGCTCGAAAAGCGCTCCGAGCATCCGCTTTCCGAGGCCATCGTGGCCGAGGCGGAGAAGGAATCGCTCACGTTCCTGTCCGTCGACAAATTTGAGCAGATCCCCGGTCAGGGCATCCGCGGCGAGGTCGAGGGCCAGCTCTGCCTTGCCGGCAACCGCCGCATGATGGAGGCAAACCGCATCGAAAAGAGCGACCTGCTCGCGCGCGGCGAAGCGCTGGCCGAGGACGGCAAGACGCCGCTCTACTTTGCTCTCGACGGCAAGCTCATCGGCCTCATCGCCGTAGCCGATGTCGTCAAGCCCACGAGCGCGCAGGCCATCGCCGAGCTCTCGAACATGGGCATCGAAGTGGTCATGCTCACAGGTGACAACGAGCGCACCGCCGAGGCCATTCGCCGTCAGGTCGGCGTGGATCGCGTGGTGGCCGAGGTGCTGCCGCAGGACAAGGAGCGCGAGATCCGGCGGCTGCAGGAAAGCGGCAAAAAGGTCGCCATGGTCGGTGACGGCATCAACGATGCGCCCGCCCTTGCGCGCGCAGACGTCGGCATTGCCATCGGTGCCGGTACGGACGTCGCCATCGAGTCGGCGGATATTGTGCTGATGCGCAGTGACCTTCTCGACGTCTCGACCGCCGTGCAGTTGAGCCGCGCGGTCATCCGCAACATCAAACAGAACCTTTTCTGGGCGTTCTTCTACAACGCCATCGGCATTCCCATCGCGGCGGGCATCTTCTACCCCGCCTTCCAGCTCAAGATGAACCCGATGCTCGGCGCGCTCGCGATGAGCTTCAGCTCGGTGTTCGTGGTAAGCAATGCGCTGCGCCTGCGCTGGTTCAAGGCCAAGCACACGGCGGCAGCACCGAAAACGGTTTCTTCTCCGTCGGATAGCGGAGTGGAGATAGCAAACAGCCACACTATGGCAAGTAACAACGAAAAAGGAGAAACAAACATGGAAAAAGTCATCAGCATTGAAGGCATGGCCTGTATGCACTGCGTGAACCACGTCCAGCAGGCGCTTTCCGCCGTCCCCGGCGTGAAGGAGGCAAAGGTCGATCTCGAGAGCAAGTCCGCTACCGTCAGCGTGGACGGCAATGTGACCGACGCGGCGCTCAAGGCCGCCGTGGATGAGGCGGGCTATCAGGCCGTCTCCATCCGCTAAGGCCATGAGAGCCGATCGTGATTCCGTCCGCCGCAAGCTCAAAATCGCCCGCGGCCAGCTCGACGGCATTTTGCAGATGATCGACGACGACCGCTACTGCGTGGACATCTCCAACCAGCTTCTCGCCACGCAGTCGCTCCTCAAAAGCGCCAACCAGCAGATCATGCGCGCGCACATCGAAGGCTGCGTGCGCGAGGCTTTGCAGACCGACCATATCGACCCCAAGCTCGAAGAGGCCTTCCAGCTCCTCGAGCGCATGGCGCAGTCGTGACCGCACAAAAAAGGACGACAGCTAAAAATAGCTGTCGTCCTTTTTTGTTATTCGATCAGATCCTCGCGGTCGAGTTTCTTTTCCGAAAGCTGCTGTGCAGTGTGCTCATGTACGAGCTGGAGTACTACCGCCGTGAGGGGAATGAAAAACACAATACCGACAAGGCCGAAGAGCTTGCCGCCAAGCAATGCCGCAAGGAGCGTCCACAGCGGCGCAAGCCCCACGCTGCTGCCAACCACATGCGGGTAGATGAACTGATTTTCCGTGAACTGCACCGCCTGATAGACGATCAGGCACAGCAGCGCCTTCTCCGGCTGGGCAAGCAGCGTCAGCAGTACGCCGATTGCGCAGGAGGCCAGCGCGCCGATGTAGGGAACAAAGGCGAAGGCCGCCGTCAGCGCGGCGGTCAGCCCCGCGTAGGGAATGCCGCACAGGGAGAACGCGAGAAAGATCATCGTGCCGAGGATCACGACCTCCACGCACTGCCCGGACAGGAAACGGGCGTAGGTGGTGTGCGTCAGGCGCGCGATGCGGCAGACCTGATCGGCCTTTCGCTCGCTCAGGTTGGCGTAGAGGAGTCTGCGGCTCTGTTTAGCAAGGCTGCGCCGGTCGAGCAGCACATAAAACATGATGACGATGGCAAAGGTGACGTTGGCCACCGCCGAGACTGTGGTACCGGCAAGATCCACCACCGAGTCGATCAGCGCGCCGGCACCGGTGAGCGCCTTTTCCAGCACCGTTTTCCAATCGAGCGCGGCGATGCGATCGGTGAACTCGCTTGTATCCACGCCGTGATCCGAGAGAAGGCGCGCCCAGTCCGGCCAGTTCTCCCTGACCAGTGTGCCGATGCTCTTGAGCGACGCGGCAAGCTGCGGCAGCGCCAGAACGCACAGCAGTACCACGACGATGACCACGCACAAAAGCGTCAGCAGCAGGCTGAGAAGGTCAATGTGTTTTTCCTTTGCCTTTGGCATCAGGCGCGTCAAACGTCCTGCGATGCCCTGCATCGGCACACTGAGGACAAACGCTATCAATAACCCTATGATCACCGGCGTGAAGAGGGTAGCGAGCCTCGTGAGAAACGCTGCGACTTCGTTGAGATTCATCAGCGCGGCATAGAGCGCCACGCCGAACGCGACCAGAAGAAATTGCTGTTTTCCTTTTTTATCCATTGTTCTTTTCTGCACTTTCCGCGCGTTCGCTCTGCCACCGGAGCGGAAGTGCCGAACGCTGTGCATATCCTTTCAGGTTAATTATAGAATGGCTTGCGCTGCATTGCAAGTTCTTTTGCCCGTCGCTTGGTAGTTTCTCCCGCCCGCTGCTTTTTTCGCGCAGGCTTTTGCGGAAAATCAGCATTTCTCCCCTTGGCGCGGCGGTGATCGTCTGCTATACTGAAAGGGACAAAAGCACATCGGGCGGGCGTTGACGCTTCCGATGGAAAGGAAGGCTCAGAATGAATCGAACGGGGAACGGCATCGTGCTCTGCGAGGATCCGCATGACTTTCTTGTCATGCAGAATCTCTATGACGCGGCGGTTCGGCAGCTCACGTTGAAATTCAATATTCTCAACAGTGAATTCAATGTTCTTTATGCACGCAATCCCATTCATCACATCGACGGGCGCGTCAAGTCTCAGTCGAGCATTGTGGCAAAGCTTGTGAAAAAGGGACTGCCTGTCAGCATCGAGTCTGCACGGGAAAACGTGAACGATATTGCCGGTGTGCGTGTGGTGTGCAGCTACATCGACGATGTATACCGCGTGGCGGAGATGTTTGAGCGGCAGACCGATGTGGAGATCGTGAAAAAGCAGGACTACATCAAAACGCCGAACTACAACGGCTACCGTTCGCTGCACCTGGACATTAAGGTGCCCGTCTATCTCTCCAACCGGACGGAATATGTCGGGGCAGAGATCCAGATCCGCACCATTGCAATGGACTTCTGGGCAAGCCTTGAGCACGATATCCGCTACAAGGTGGACAAGACAAAGCTGCCCGAGGGCATCAACGAGGAGATGTTCGAGTGCGCGGGCAAGATCGCCGAGATCGACCGCCAGATGCAGGATATGTACCAGCGCATCAAGGCTTCGGACGCTTACAATGAGGACTGAACCGCCGCAGTGTGAGATGCACCGGCATGAGCGTGCGGTGAATCTTATCAAAAAACGGAGGAGTACCTACCATGAAAATCGCAGTTACCTATGAAAACGGTATGATCTTCCAGCACTTCGGTCATACCGAGCAGTTCAAGATCTATGAAGTGGCAGAAAACGCGGTCGTCCGCGCAGAAGTGGTCAACACCAACGGCAGCGGCCACGGCGCGCTGGCGGGCTTTTTAATGCAGCACGGCGTGGATACCCTGATCTGCGGCGGCATCGGCGGCGGCGCGCAGGCGGCGCTGGCTGAGGCGGGTATCAAGCTCTACGGCGGCGTCAGCGGTGAGGCGGACGCGGCAGTTGCCGCGCTGCTGGTCGGCCATCTCGGCTACAACCCCAACGTTCACTGCGACCATCACGACCACGAGCACGGCGAGGGCGGCCACACCTGCGGCGACCACGGCTGCGGGCATCACAGCTGCCACTGATATGGAGCAGATGGCAGCTCGGCTTCCGTTCTGGTCGTTGCTGACGGAGCGGGAGCAGGAGACGGTGCGGCGCAGCGCGGTCACGCGCCGGTATGAAAAGGGTGCGCTCATTCACGACGGCGGCAGCGAATGCCTCGGCATGCTTTTGGTGCTCTCCGGCGAGATCCGCACCTACCTCCTCTCCGACGAGGGGCGCGAGGTGACGCTATACCGTCTGTATCCTGATGATTTGTGCGTGCTGTCGGCCTCCTGCGTCATCAGCCAAATCACCTTCGACACACAGATCTGCGCGCAGCGGGAGACGGAGGTTCTGATTATCCCGGCAAGCATCGTCGCCGCGCTCAGAGAGCAGAATCTCCTGGTGCGCTGCTTCCTCTACGAACTGGCGACCCAGCGCTTTTCCGACGTGATGTGGGCGATGCAGCAGATCTTATTCAAGAGCCTTGACCGGCGTCTTGCGACCTTTCTTCTCGCCGAAGCCGAGCGCACCGGCTCTTCCACCATCCGCATGACGCACGAGCAGATCGCTCAGCACATCAGCTCGGCGCGCGAGGCCGTGGCGCGCATGCTCAAGAGCTTTTCGGAGGACGGTCTTGTTGCGCTCAGGCGCGGCGAGATCGTGCTGCGGGACGTGGACGGACTGATGAAACTGCAATAGCGCACAAAATCGGCGGCATGTTCCTTCGCAATCATGCCGAAAAAGATCAAATCCCCGTGCTTGACAGCGCGGGGATTTTTTGTATAATGATATTGAACGATGTTCATATTGAGGGGAAGCACATGAATACAGTCGCAACATCAAAAGATGAGATCCTGAAGGCCAGCCGGGAATTGATCCGCGAGCGAGGATGGTCTGCCATCAGCATTCGCTCCGTTGCGGCGGCGTGCGGCGTGTCGGTCGGCTCGATCTACAACTATTTCGATTCCAAAGCAGAGCTGATGAGCGCCGCGGTGGAAAGCGTATGGTGCGAGATCTTCCACCGCCCGGAGGACGATGCCGTCTTTCGTGATGTGCAGGCCTGCATCGTGTGGATGTATGAGCGAATGGCCTACGGCTGCCGGCAGTATCCGGGCTTTTTTACGCTGCATTCTCTCGGCTTCATGCGGGAGGAAAAAGACGACGGCAAGCGCCGCATGCAGCAGACCTGGCAGCATATTTTAGCCGGGCTCTGCTCTGTTTTGAAGCAGGACGCCAGAATCCGGCCGGACGCTTTCAACGAGCAGCTCACGGTGGAAAAATTTGCGGACGTGCTGTTTTTCCAGATGCTTTCGGCGCTGCTGCGGCAGGACTACGACCCCGCCGCCGTGCTGGAGATCGTCCGCAGGACGCTTTATTAAAACAAAAAAATTCCCACCGCACCGTGGGAATTTTATATCTCGCAAAGTGAACGATGTTCAGCAAGAGGAGGTCACCTATAAAAGTAAAACGGAATACCCTGCTGCTCCTCGCGTGCCTTGTGTGGAGCGCGGCGGGCTTCAACATTCTTCGCATCGGGCTTTCGGCGTATCCCGCCTACCGCGCGCTTGTCAACTATCTGCTGTCAGCAGTGGTCTTTGCCGTCTTCCAGAAATTTATTTTCGGGAAGCTCGTCAAAAAGCACACCGCGCGCATCAGCGCCTACGAGGAGGAGCGCCACTTCTTCCTCAAGTTCTTTGATCTCAAGTCCTTTGCGATCATGGCGGTGATGATGAGCGGCGGCATTGCGCTGCGGTCAAGCGGGCTCGCGCCTGAGCGCTTCATCGCATTTTTCTACACCGGTCTCGGCGCTTCGCTTCTGCTGGCGGGGCTGCTGTTTGGCTGCAACTTCGGCAAGGCGGTTTCTGCCGCCAAGGACAACGAATCATTCAAGAAAAGAGGAAACTAACTATGCAGGCAATCGTTGAAACACTTTTTGATGCTGTTTATCTCATCTCGGTCATCACCATCGGCGTTCTGATGATCCGCGCCAGCCGCGGCAATGCCCAGTTCAAGCTCTTCGGTCTGATGGCCGTGGTGCTGGGCGCGGGCGACTCGTTCCATCTTGTTCCCCGCGCGCTGGCGCTGTGCACCACAGGCCTTGAAAACTATACCGTTTCCCTGGGGCTTGGCAAGTGGATCACCTCAATCACGATGACGGTCTTCTATGTGCTGCTCTACTATGTGTGGCGCAAGCGCTATGAGATCAAGGGAAAGGCGGGACTGACCGCCGCCGTGTACGGCCTTGCCGCCGCGCGCGTCATTCTCTGCATGATGCCGCAGAACCAGTGGCTGAGCGCCGCCTCCCCGCTTTCCTGGGGCATCTACCGCAACATTCCCTTCGCTATTCTGGGCCTTCTCATCATCGTGCTCTTCTACCGCAGCGCGAAGGAGCGCAGCGACAGCGCCTTCCGCTGGATGTGGCTGACCATCGTGCTGAGCTTTGGCTTCTATATCCCCGTGGTGCTGTGGGCGGATACGATCCCTATGATCGGTATGCTGATGATCCCCAAGACCTGCGCCTATGTGTGGACGGTGCTGATCGGCTACCGCGCCATGAAGCAGGAGTGCAAGTAAGAGAAAACGAAAAGATCCGACGCCGTTTGTGCGTCGGATCTTTTTTTGCGGTAATGTGACTTTGTCACAGAGATCCGCCGGTCTTCGCGGTATGATAAGACCACAACAAAGAAAGGAGCCTTCCCCATGGCTGAACTGAACATTACTGCTTTGAATTTTGAAACCGAAGTGCTGCACTCCGACAAACCCGTCCTGCTGGACTTTTACGCCAACTGGTGCGGCCCCTGCAAAATGCTCTCCCCCGTGCTGCATGAGATCGCCGAGGAATATGCCGATACCCTCAAGGTCGGCAAGGTCAATGTGGACGAGCAGATGGAGCTCGCCATGCGCTTTCAGGTGTCCAGCATTCCGATGGTGGTGCTCTTTAAGAACGGCAAGGCTGTTGCCAAGTCCGTGGGTTACCGTCCCAAGGCGCAGCTCCTTGCCATGGTACAAGGCACGTAACGCCGATGGGAGAGACTGCCAAAGTCCCCGCGGCACAGTCGTGCCGCGGGACTGTTTATCCTGCAGGAGCAGTACCTTGCCCTTTGCGGCGGCACGGAATAAAGAATAAGGAGAGCAGATTTTATCTGCTCTCCTTATTTTCAGGCGGTTGATGATTCAGTTGAGGCCCAGGAAATCAAGGCAGTTCACAACCGAGCCGTCCGGAAGACGGACACGGAACACGGAGGAATCATTCATACGAAGAGAGCTTACATCGTGGAACAGAACGCCCTGCGGCGTGACGGTCGCATACTCAAACGTACGATCTCCCCAGGGAAGCTGTGCGCTTACCGTGACGTCGCCGTTACTGCCGATATGCCACAGGCGATGCGCACCGGAGGACAGGTAGTACAGATCTCCGCCGTTGGCAAAAAGAAGAAGATAGAGCTCCTTCGCTTCCATCGGAAGGGTCGCCATGACCTCGCGCAGCTCCGGTCGGAGCAGGCTGAAGCGGACGATGCGCAGGGGGACTGTATCATCCTTATCCCACTCCAGTGCGTAGGCGGTCGCGCCGTCAAAGGCGATCTCACTCATATCAAAGTCGTCGATATCCACCGCGCGGCCTTTTTGACCGGTCTCAAGGTCAAGCGACCAGAGCGCATAGTTGTAGAAAACATAGCCGCTTCCGCTGCTGGAAGGCTCCGTGCTGTCCCCAAAGAGGAAATACGCCTTGTTGTTGAAAATATGGAAACGGTCCATGTTGATTACCTGATTGAACGTAATGCCGTCCATCAGACTTCTGAACTGCCCGTTTTCCACGCAGCCGAAGCGGTAGCGCCATTGATCCGAATAGTTGGAGTCGCCGGAGTAATTTTCCAGCACATAGAGCCTGCCGTCATAGATCTGGAACGAGTCGATCTTGCCCTTTGCGGCGTAGACCTCCTCGAGCTTGTCGGCGGCGGGGTCGTAGCGGAGCAGCTTTTCCCAACACAGGAAGTAGAACGCACCGTCCTCACTGAGGTAAAGGCTGTCCGGTGCACGGTTCGAAGTGAAAACTGTTTTCGTGCTGCCGTCCGTCTTGCGGGCGATAAGGCCGTAGCATTCTCCGCTGTCGGCTTTCCGGTCGTCGCGGAACCCGTAGTAGACCGTATCACCGGACTGCACGGCAAGTCCGCCCTGATAGTAGTTGCCCATCTGAGCGGACATGGCGGTATTGATGCGGCTGTCATGGCTGACGCGCTGGCCGGGCAGCAGCAGACGGCTGACGATCACAGCGATCTCCGCGCGCGTGGCGGAACCCTTCGGATCGAAACGCCCTCCGTCCTTGCCGGTAAAGACGCCTGCGGCGTACATCCGCTGCACTGCGGCGCGGAACTCCGCATCCACAGCAGCAAGGTCAGGGATGCTCTGATCGTTGAGCGGGGGCAGGTCGTCCGCGCGCAGCACGTTGGCGAACAGCCCTGCCAGCTCCTGACGGGTGATGGTCGTTGACGCGGCGGCGGCGCCCTCCGGGCAGGTGGACGGCAGCAGCTTTGCCTGCGCGGCATAGGCGAGGTACGGCTCGTACCACTGACCCTCCGCGGCGGCGATTTCCGCGCCGCCGCAGGCGGCGTGGATGCGCGCGGCAATGGCAGCAGCCTGCGCCCAAGTGATTGTCTGGCTGGGAGCGAAAGCTTTTCCGCCCGTGCCGTTCATGATGCCGCGGGTGTACACAGCGCGGACGCCGGCTTCATACCAGCTGCCCGCTTTGACGTCGGAAAACATTCCGGGCTGATAGGTCTGCGTTTCCTGAAAGGTACTCAACCCGTCCGCTGCCAGCGCGGAAACGGACAGCAGCAGGCAGAGCAGCGCCGACAGGAGCGCGATGAACAGCTTGCGCATGGGGGTATCCTCCCTTACATGATCTTGTTTTCAAAGGTGCGGTGGCAGATGCTTTGTTCAGCGGCAATATTTCTCAATATAGGCGTTCTGGCAGTTGATGATGATCTTGATAGCTTCCTCGCGGCCGAGGACGTCGCTGACGATGGTCTCCTTGCCCTCAAGGCTCTTATACACGCGGAAGAAATGACGAATTTCGCTTGCCACGTGGTTCGGCAGCTCCGAAATGTCCTGATAGGTGTTGTAGGTGGGATCCTGGAAAGGAATGGCGATGATCTTCTCGTCAAGGCTGCCGCTGTCCTCCATCGAAATGACGCCGATGGGGTAGCACTCCACAAGGCTCAGCGGACGAATGCACTCTGAGCAGAGCACCAGAACGTCCAGCGGGTCCCCGTCGTCCGCCCAGGTGCGGGGAATGAAGCCGTAGTTGGCGGGATAATGAGTCGAGGTGTAGAGAATGCGGTCGAGGCGCAGCGCGCCGGTCTCCTTGTCCATCTCGTACTTGTTTTTCGAACCCTTCTCGATCTCGATGACCGCGAAGAAGTCCTCGGGGCGCACGCGCGCCGGTGCGATATCATGCCAAAGATTCATAATAACTCTCCTCCGTGAGATTGGTGTTGAGAAAGCGCGCAGAAGCGTACTCTTCTGCGCGCTTTCGCTGATAAAGTTATTTGCTCAGTGCTTCATCGATGCTCTTGGCGGCGAGCTTGCCCGCGCCCATGGCAAGGATAACGGTGGCTGCGCCGGTGACGGCGTCGCCGCCGGCGTAGACGTTCTGATGGGAGGTAAGACCCTCTTCGTTGACCACGATGCCGCCCTTGCGGTTGACCTCAAGGCCCGGAGTGGTGTTCTTGATGAGCGGGTTCGGCGTGGTGCCAAGGGACATGATGACGCAGTCGACCGGCAGATCGAACTCGCTGCCGACCTTCTCGATCGGGCGGCGACGGCCGGAAGCGTCGGGTTCGCCCAGCTCCATCTCAACGCAGGTCATGGAAGAGACATAGCCCTTGTCATCACCGTTGATCTTGACGGGGTTATTGAGCGTCTTGAAGATGATGCCCTCTTCCTCGGCGTGCTCAACTTCTTCACGACGGGCGGGAAGCTCTTCCATGCCGCGGCGGTAGACGATGTAAACATCGGCGCCCAGACGCTTGGAGCAGCGCGCGGCGTCCATGGCGACGTTGCCGCCGCCGACGACGGCGACCTTCTTGCCGGCAAGCGGCATGATGGGCGTGTCGGAGCCTTCCTTGTAGGCCTTCATCAGGTTGATGCGCGTGAGGAACTCGTTGGCGGAATAAACGCCGCAGAGGTTCTCGCCGGGAATGTGCATGAACATCGGAAGACCCGCGCCGGAGCCGATGAACACAGCCTCGAAGCCATACTCGCTCATCAGCTCGTCGATGGAGACGACGCGGCCGATGACCATGTTTGTCTCGACCTTGACGCCGAGCGCCTTCAGGCCGTCGACTTCCTTCTGCACGATGGCCTTCGGCAGACGGAACTCGGGGATACCGTAGACCAGCACGCCGCCGGCAAGGTGGAGCGCTTCAAAAACGGTGACGTTGTAGCCCTTCTTGGCAAGGTCGCCTGCGCAGGTGAGGCCGCTCGGGCCGGAGCCGATGACGGCGACCTTATGGCCGTTGGAGGCAGGCTTGGCGGGCGCTTCCTGCACGTTTGCGTTGTGCCAGTCGGCGACAAAGCGCTCAAGACGGCCGATGCCGACCGGCTCACCCTTGATGCCGCGAATGCACTTCGATTCGCACTGCGTTTCCTGCGGGCAGACACGGCCGCAGACGGCGGGGAGGGAGGAGGTCTCGTGGATGACCTGATAGGCGCCCTCGTAATCCTTCTCGGTGATCTTCTGGATGAACTCGGGGATCTTGACCTGCACAGGGCAGCCGGAAACGCAGGGATGATTCTTGCAGTTCAGGCAGCGTGCTGCTTCGTCGAGCGCCTGCTCCTCGGTATAGCCGAGGGCGACCTCCAGAAAGTTCTTGTTGCGGACGTTGGGGTCCTGAGAGGGCATTGCGTTTTTCTTCAAACTCATGTTAGGCATCTTACTGAACCTCCTTGCTGAACAGGTTGCAGGTTTCTTCGTATTTGTGACGCTCCCAGTCGAAGTACATCTTGCCGCGCTTGAGACTCTCGTCCCAGTCGACCTTGTGACCATCAAAGTCCGGGCCGTCGACGCAGGCGAACTTGGTCTCGCCGCCGACGGTGAGGCGGCAGCCGCCGCACATGCCGGTGCCGTCGACCATGATCGGGCTCATGGAAACGGTGGTGGGGATGCCGTAAGGCTCGGTGGTCTTGGAGACGAACTTCATCATCATGGCAGGGCCGATGGCGAAGATCTCGTCATACTGGTTGCCGTCCTCGATGAGCTGCTTGAGCGCGTCGGTCACGAGACCCTTTTCGCCGTAAGTGCCGTCGTCCGTCATCAGCTTGAGAACGCTGGAGACCTCGCGGAACTTATCCTCAAGGATCACAAGATCCTTGCTCTTGAAACCGACGACCGCATGGACTTCCGCGCCGCAGTCGTGGAACTTCTTCAAAACGGGGTAGGCGATGGCACAGCCGACACCGCCGCCGACGACGCAGACCTTCTTCTTGCCCTCGGTCTCGGTCGGACGGCCGAGCGGGCCGACAAAGTCCTGAAGGAACTCGCCTTCGGCCTTGTGTCTGAGCTTTTCGGTGGTGGCGCCGATCGTCTGTACGATGATGGTGACGGTGCCCTTCTCCCGATCGTAGTCGTGGATGGTGATGGGGATTCGTTCACCGTTTTCATCGACGCGCAGGATGATAAACTGGCCGGGCTCGGCCTTCTTCGCTACCATCGGCGCCTCGATCTCGTAGAGAGTCACGGTGGGCTTGAGCGCTTCTTTTTTCACGATGCGATACATGAACGGTTTCTCCTTTTCATTCGTGATTCATCGCCCGGCCGTTCCGAAAGAACAGCGGGCGGGACTGAATAAGTATGGGGCGCACGCGGGACGTCAGCGCAGCGTGACGCTGCGGCCCTCCGTGCAGATCAGCCCCTCTTCGCGCATTTTGCGCATCTCGCGCATCATGGCGCTGCGGTCTGCGCTGATGTAATCGGCAAGCGCGCTGAGGGAAAACGGCAGGGGGAACGTCCGGCTGCCATGCTCGTCGGCGAGCTGCTCGAAAAAGCACAGCAGCTTTTCCCGGATGGAGCGGCAGGCAAGCACCTCGACCCGGCGGCTGAGGTGAAGGGATTTTTTTGACAACAACTGGAAGAGATTCGTTACGACCTGACTGTGGCAGGCACAGGCATTTTCGCACCTCTTGGTGATCTGGTCGTAGCGCATGAAGACCACGCGGCAATCCTCGCGGCACTCGATGAGCGCGCTGCCGTCGCGAAAGCCGGTGAACGCCAGCTCTTCGCCGAAGACGCTGCCCTCCTCCAGAGATTCGAGCACGGTGCTGTTGCCGTCCGGATGCAGGCGCAAAAGCGCGGCACTTCCGGAGAGCAGCACGCCGATCATATCCTGCTGCTGACCGCAGGTGAGGATCGTCTGCCCGGAAGTGAAGCGCTGCTCATAGGCGCTGAAACAGCGCAGCATGTTTTCGCACGACGCTTCGTCCACGCCGGAAAACAGCGCAGAATCACGGCAGTCCATCGCTCTCCCTCCTGTCGGGCGGCGCTGACTTTATCGGTGCAGCGCAGCTGTTGACCTATTCAAGTAGCATATACCAAAGCGGTGGAAAAGTAAATGCCATTTTGAAGAAAAAACGCACGAAAAAGCGCGGAAGTGCTGTAAAAAAGCACCTGCTTATTGCTGGGTGTACGTAAGACAGTATTGCGCTAAGATTGACGAAGCGGCACGAAACCGCATGGAGCTGATCGTGCCGGAGTTGGCGAAGCGAAACGGCGTGACCGAGAAACAGAAAGCCGACACCAAATGGAATGGGTGCGGCAGATGAACGCTTGCAAGGCACAGGCAGAGGAGATTGTGAAAGCGGAATTGATTTATGATTGAGCGAGGAAGTCCGGGCAGAAAACTGTTCGGACTTTTCTCATATAGTCCAAAGTTGCGGTAGAAATGTTCACAAGTTTTATGGTATAATTTGAATACAAAAAGTGAGCAACAAATCGGAATTTGATGAGGTGATTGGGTGAAAACTTATACAATTTGTGGAAGCATGAAATTTGCCGAAGATATGAAAAAAATTGCTTATGACCTTGAAATAAGCAAAGGATATAAGATATAATATATTACAATGTGTTTATTGTGAAGATAATATTGTTCCAACTGAAGATGAACTTTTAAAACTTGAAGATGCTCATTACAGAAAAATAGATTTAAGTGATGGAATATATGTTGTAAATATGGATGGTTATATTGGAACATCTGTGAAAAAAGAAATTGAGTATGCTGAAAGGCATGGAAAAGAAGTGTTGTATCATTACAATCAGTAGATTTTAATTCATAAAACAGTTAGATAAATTTGAATTTGACGAGGTATT